>JAYZBB010000048.1:0-42999 GCA_036339415.1 Bacteroidota bacterium
CCCCAGCGCCTATTGTTTCATTTCAGGGAGTTTGGCTGGAGACTTTCGGTTCTGGATTGGGACAGGCATTGCCTTGTATGGGTTGGCCTATTTCTTGGTGCACGACGTGTTCATCCACCAACGATTCTCTTGGTTCAAACGAACCCAAAACGCCTATCTCATGGCCATCCGCAAAGCGCACAAAGTCCACCACAAACATCTTGGGAAGGAAGATGGTGAGTGTTTTGGGATGCTCTTTGTCCCCCCGCGCTACCTTCGTGAGGCGCGGAAAGCCCTGCGCAACCAACAACAACGCGCATGAGCGAATGGACCTATTTGTGGGTGAACCTGGCAGTGCTGTCCGTGCCTTTGGTTGCAAGTTTTGACAGACGCGTGGCGTTTGTGAAGGAATGGAAGGCCTTTTGGCCTGCATGCTTGATCACCATGGCTGGGTTCATCGCGTGGGACATTTGGTTCACAAGCAAAGGGATCTGGGGCTTCAACGAAGCTCACTTGACGGGGTTTGGGCTTTGGGGACTTCCTGTGGAAGAGTGGCTGTTTTTCATCACCGTTCCTTACGCGTGTGTGTTCACGTATGCGTGTTTCAAAAAATACATTCCGAAATCACCCCTTGGCCTCGGGCATCGAACGGTGACCTTGTGCGTGGCCGTGCTGTGCATTGCCATTGCCATGACCTATCGGGACCGTGCTTATTTGGGCTTGACCTCAGCGCTGTGCGCCGCTTGGCTCATTGGCACCTTGGTCCAGTGGCGCTCTTGGATGGGCCATTTCTGGTTCGCCTATGCCGTGCTTTTGCTGCCCTTCGTGCTGAGCAATGGGGTGTTGACCGGATTGGATTTTTGGTCTTACCCCCTCTTGCACAACGAACCTGAGGCCATCACCGACCACATCGTTTGGTACAACAATGCCGAGAATTCGGGTTGGCGCTTGTTCACAATGCCCGTGGACGACTTGCTATATGGCCTTCTGCTCATCGGCATCAATGTGAGCTTGTTCGAGGCGTTTTCGGCGAGAGACAATGCCTCAATCCAAATCAACGCTTGACCCCACTGCCACCGTGACAGGGCGATGATCGCTCAACACCACATCGTGGGTGTGGTGGGCGTGAATGGAGAACGTGCTGTCCACCAAGACGCCGTCAATGCGCAGTCCTGGGATGGTGCCAATGTGGGTGCCGCCCCATCCGATGGACGCTGCCTCAAATGCATCTCTGGCCCGACCCTTGCGCAATTGACGCATGGCGTACGACATGGGCGTGTCGTTGAAGTCGCCTGCCAACACCACCGGATGAGGGCTTTCTTCCATGCGACGACGCAGCTCTTTGGCCTGCAACGCCCGCGCGCCAGATGCCCTGGTCACCAAGCCCAACAACCTCAGTCCTTCTTGCCGACTTGGCCCCTCTTCCACGGCATCGTAGTCGGCATGGCTGAAATAGAGGCTTTGCAAATGGACGTTGAAGACCCGGACCACTCCGACCGGCGTCTCCAAGTCCGCTTGCAGGACTCGACCCTGCCCAGCCTCCTCCGAAAACATCCATGTGTCCCATTCGAGGACCTTCCAAGTTGTCACCAGGGCTGGACCTGAACCTTGCGGCCAACTCAACACGCGCCGCCGAGGTGTTTGCCATGAAAACCCTGCTTCACTCAACATGCGCTGGCCATCCTTGGGGAACTCCTGGAAACACCAAATCTGCTCCGCCCTGTTGGACAACCACGCTGCCAGTTCGCGCCGGGTCTCTTCCCCTGAAAGCCAGCCGTATTCATCCAATCGACGGACGTTGAACGAAAGGATGCCCCAATCGTTGGGCGCTGCCGAACCACCTCCCATGCCCATCGAGAAAATAAGCGAAAACGAAGGCCACGTCGCCGCCAGCACAATCAAAGGGAAGGCAGCTTTGATCCATCGGAAGGAAACCATTCTCCAAACCACCCCTGCAGCCAACAACACCCAGCCCAGTCCATAGGCAAGACCAAATGGGGCGAGCCAGGGAAACCAGGATGGCGAGATGCGCACTGCAAGTTCACCCAGCAACACCAGCATCATCCCTGGCGCCGTCAGCATCGTCACTGAATCGAGCCGGCGCCCTTGGGCCTTTTTCTTTCCTGCCGTCGCGTTTTTGGAGCCCATCAACGCTGGCTTTCGTCAAACAAAAAGCGCTTCTCTTCCGGCGATAAATGGTCGTAACCATGCTTTGAAATCTTGTCCAAGATGGCGTCCAAACGCTCAGCTCGATCCGCGCGCATCGCGTTGAATTCATCGTCCGAAACCGGTGCCCTCGAAGCTTCACGTTCTGCGGCCTTCCAGCGATTCGAGGTCGTGGCCCGGAAACGGCTTCGCTTTCGTCTGGGAATGCGAATGGACCGCGACGACAAGACGTCGAGCACCCATTCAAGCCACGAGACCACATTGCGCCCTTTTCGGTCTTGCTGCACCAGCATCACACCGAACAACGCCCCACCGAGATGGGCGAGATTGCCTCCTGCATTGACGCCGCGGCTCAACCCGAAATAATCCAACACCACGTACCCCCAAAAGAGATGCTTCAACGAGACAGGACCAAACAACATCAGGTTGAATCGCTCATTGGGCCTCAGGGTTGCAATGGCCCCAAAAATGGCCATCACCGATGCCGATGCCCCAAGTGCGTAAGTGCCGTTTTGAAGCGGCTTGAAGCCGTTGGTCACCAGGAAATAGGCCAAAAAACCTGCAAGGCCGCCACCGAGATAAGTGCTGAGTAGCCTGCGTGACCCCACCTCTCCGTGGTAGACACGTCCCATCCAAAACAGCAACAACATGTTCATCCCGAGGTGCCACACCCCTTGGTGGGTGAACATGTGTGTGACAACGCTCCAAGGTCGTTGGGCGAGCATGTCGAGCTTCCAGGAGGTGGCCAAGGTTCGGGCTCCTTCCACGGGCAACACAGCCTGGATGGCACCCCCGCTGAATTGGTCCACGATGTCCAAGGTGAGCAGCGCCAAAAAGACCGCAACATTGACCCAAACCAAGCGTGTCAACATGCCACCACTGCGCCAACGCGTTTTCACTTCCTCCCACATGACTCAATAAAAATGACCGCGATCCTGCTGCCAGCGCTTCAAAAGGAAATACCCAAAGATCATGCCGCCCAAATGCGCAAAATGCGCCACATTGTCGCCCGGGCTGTTTTGGAATGCAAGCAACAATTCAATCGCACCATACCCCATCACAAAGTATTTCGCACGGATGGGAATCGGCGGAAACAAGAGCATCAATTGGGTGTTGGGGAAGAGCATGCCAAACGCCAACAACAGCCCGAACACAGCGCCACTGGCACCCACCACCCTTCCGTACACCATCTCCATGATCCTCGCTTGTTGAAGCGGGCTGGCATTGGGAGAAACGAATTGCTCCGCTGCGGGCAAGAAGGTGCCGTAGTCCGCATAGAACTGCAATCCGACCACGAGTTCGTGCAAGGCAAAGGCCCCGAGCCCACAGACCACGTAGTACGTCAAAAAGCGCTGCGGACCCCAGACGCGCTCCAATTGCGACCCAAACATGAACAAGGCAAACATGTTGAAGAAAATGTGACCCAAATCCCCGTGCATGAACATGTGGGTCACCACTTGCCAGGGCTGGAAGAATGGAGACCCCGGATAGGTCCCTGCCAGCAGGGGCACCGCAGCGTCACCCATCAACCCTGAGGCCACGTACATGAGCACATTCAGGATGATCAAATTCTTGACCACTTGGGGAGTGTTCTGCAACATCAGCGAAAGGGATTTTCAAGGTCTTCAGAAGTCCAAACGGACATCACAGGTCGGCCCGTCGGATCGATGTGGGGATGTTCGCACGCCCAAAGGTCGGCCACGAGCTGACGTCTCAGCCCGAGCGGCATCGTGACTTCACCCTTCGGTGCCACACGCGATGCCCATGCCTGCGCCCATCGCCTGTGGCGCTCTTCGTGGTCGTCCCAATGGCCTTCGTGAAACGTTTCGAGCACGGCATCCAAGGCCTCGCGCACATGCGCCGTCAGGTCCGCAGGCACCGCGCTCAGTTCCACAGTTTCGTCGTCGACCACAGACAACTCCATCCCCATCGCAGCCAGCGTTTCACGGGCGTCATTCAACGCCAAGACCTCGGCCTTGGACAAGGTGATGGCCTCCGGCATCAAAAGCCGCTGAGAAGGCATGGATTGGGAACCCGAGCTCAGTCTGTTGTGCAGGTAACGTTCGTATTGCACGCGCATGTGAGCCCGTCGGATGTGAACCACTGCGATGCCTTCCTCGGTGGGCACCATCAAATACTTGCCTTTCCACAAGAGCACTTCAAGGCCCGAATCCTCCAAGGACTGCCTTGACGTGTCTGCCGCCTTGGCCTCGGCAGGGGAAGTGGATTCGCTGTGGTCCAGCACCTTGTAAAGGTCTTTCCACCCCGAAGCATCGGGCTTGGACCAGCCACCGTGGGCTTGTCCGAGCGATGGACGCGATGCCTGACGGGAACCGCCCCTTGAGGTGGGGGCATTGAACGGGTTGTAAGAAGGGTCGATGTGCACCACGGGCTCAGACACTTCCATCCCTGGCTTGACCTCAGAAATGTTCAAGCTCACCTCCGCATCGAAATCAATGGTCGGGGCCACATTGTGCGCACCCAAGCCGCGCTTCACAGCCGATTTGAGGATGGCAATGATGGGCTGTTCCTCGTCGAATTTGACCTCAATTTTGGTAGGGTGAATGTTGACATCGATGCGTGCGGGATCCACCGTCAAATACAATGCGTACAACGGATGTTGTCCATCCGCAATGAGGTTGTCATATGCCCTCAACACAGCCCTCTGAAGCAACCCGTGTTTCACAAATCTGCCATTGACAAACAAAAACTGCTCACCACGAGACTTCCTGGCGGAGTCTGGCTTGCCCACAAACCCCTCGATGGACACCACGTCGGTCTCCTCTTGAACGGGAACCAAACGCTCGTCGTGTTTGGGCCCCAAAATCCCGACAATGCGCTGGCGCAAGGTGCCAGGGTTCAGCTGGAACAAATTCGCATTTTGGTGGGTCAGGGTGAAGGCGATGCCGGGATGGGCAAACGCGACGCGTTGAAACTCGTCCACGACATGCCTCATTTCCACAGCGTCCGACTTCAAGAAATTCCTGCGTGCAGGGACGTTGTAGAACAAGTTCTTGACGTGGAAAGTGGTTCCTGTGGCCCGAGCCTTGGGCGATTCCCCCACCAATTCCGAACCGTGGCATCGGACAAGCATGCCAACGTCCGCACCTTCTTGACACGTGGTCACCTCGACATGGGCAATGGCAGCAATGGAAGCCAGCGCCTCACCCCTGAACCACTTGGTAACCAATGCGAAGAGGTCGTCGGCCGATTGCAATTTGGAGGTGGCGTGTCGTTGGAAACACACCCGGACATCTTCTGGCGACATCCCTGAGCCGTTGTCGAGGACTTGGATTGAGGTGCGGCCAGCATCCAGGACATGCACCTCGATGCGGGTCGCTCCTGCGTCCACGGCATTCTCCATCAGCTCCTTCACGACCGACGCCGGTCGCTGGATGACTTCACCCGCCGCAATTTGGTTGGCGACATGGTCGGGAAGGACGTGAATCGTTTGGGTCATCCGTTGGAATGCATGAAGTTGAGAAAATGACCGTAATCCTGCGCTTCCACCCAGAGAATGGCGCGGTACGTCAAGTACACGAGCACCAAAGCCACACCCCCGGCGCGCAGCGCCGCCATGCGTCCCGCACGAACCGCCTCAGCCCGGCGGGCCAGCCGCCCCTCAGCATGCCTGCCTCCTTGTTTGAATTTGATGGCACGGGGGGATTCGGAAGTTCCGTTCACTTCTTCCTCCACGCGACGCTTCCGCTCCTCCCATTCTGGGCGAGTCTCAGGCAAGTGGCGGGACTTGAACGTGAACGTCCTTGGTTCAGTCCGAACGTTCCGAAAAGGGCCGCGAAGCTTGGGCGCTTTCATGCCTTCGAAGGTACGCGTCGTCAAGCGTGACTCTGCTCAAATTCCGTCAACACGGATTCCACATCTCGTCCACCGTAATGGGACAACACCTTCCGCAACACGCGTTCGACGCTCGCGTCGGGGCAAGAGGCTCCTGACGTGATGAGCACCGTGGGCACCTCATCGTGTGCCCCAGTCGCTGGAAACGGCTGCGCTGTGACCTTCATTTGGCCCGTGTGCATGTCAAAATGATGCACCCCTTCCTCCTTCCACTCCAACTCATTGCGCACGAAAAAAGTGGGCATGTGGTCCTCGCACAATTCCACCAAGTGCGATGTGTTGCTGCTGTTGTATCCGCCAACGACCAACGCGAGGTCTGCACCTCCTGCAAGCAGGGCTCCACGGGTGGCGCTTTGGTTGTCGTTGGTGGCGTAACAGAGAGTGTCTCGGGTGTTGGCAAACTCACCCTTCGAATCTCCGTCCACCGCACGTTTGATTCGGTCGGCAATGGCTTGTGTGTCGGAGGCCAACATGGTGGTCTGGTTGACCACACCGACCCTGTGAAGGTGCAACTGTGGATCAAAATCCGGTGTGGCTCGCCCTTCAAAACGTGCCCAAAATCCCACCAAGTCCGTGCGATCACCCTCCATCCATGACGCCAAGAACTCAGTTTCTTCCGCGTCTTTCACCACCAAGGCGTGGCCCGTTTCTGCGGCATGAGAAAACGTCGCCCGGGTCTCTTCGTGTTGGGGCTTGCCATGGATGACCACGGTGAACGCGTTGCCTCCCAGTTGAGCCGAGCGCTTCCAAACCTTCTCCACAAACGGACAGGTGGTGTTGTACTTCTGGACGTCCACCTCCATGTCCCCTAGGCGGCGCTCAAGTTCGAGGGTGGTTCCAAACGCAGGCACAATGACCACATCGTCTTTCCCCAAGGTGTCGAGGGGCACAAGCTCCCGACCCAACGTGTCGTGCAGGAAGGCAACTCCCCGGCTTTGCAAGTCGGCATTGACCTCGGGATTGTGGATCATTTGGCTCAACAAGAAGATGCGCTTGCCCGGATTTTCATCGATCGCCTTGTAGCTGATTTCAATGGCATTCTCCACCCCAAAACAAAATCCAAAGTGCCGCGCAAGCCTCACCTTCACCTTTCCAAAGTCCAGATCCGTAGGCGAGAAATCCTGCTTGCGAGGATCTCGAGCTTTCCGCCGTGCCTTCACACGGGAAATGATCGGACTTCTGTAAAACTCTGGAATTTCGAAGCTGCGCATGTGGTTCAAAATTACCAACCCCTCAGACAACTGCTGACCCGGGGCGTTCGTTCATTCGCCTTCCGCGTCTTTCGCTTGCGCCCTGTCGCGCCTTTGGGCCAAGCCCTCCGCATTGTCGAAGGCCCGCTTCAGCGCGTCGTCCCACAACGCGTCCGTCCTTCTGGCCACGTTCCGAACGTCCTTGAGCACCTCCATTTGGGTTGAGGATTGGAAACTCAATCCGTCCAAAGCCAATCGCTGAATCAACACCGTCTGCAATTCTGGAGCGTACGCCAAGAAGGGCCATTCCGCGGTCTTCAAAGTCACGTGAATGTCCTCGGATTCGCTGAGCCACTCGAGGGTCCAAGCATCTAAGGCGGGCACCACATCAGGGCAATCGTCCAATCCCACATTCATCCTCCAGGCGATGGCCTCTCGCACCCATCGGGCGTTGGCCTCCCCGTTTGCGGGCCAGTCAGGCACATCCCCGCAAGTCCAACAGGCCCAGCACCAAGGCCCCCACATCCAAAGTCCCCACACCCCCATCACACCTCCAATTCCGTTTCCACGAAGCGTATGCCAAGTGCCTCCAAGCCCTTCAGCAACGGTTCGTAGTAGACCTTCGACATGGGTGCATCCACACCGGTGGTGCCAAATGCTCCATTCAACAGCGGCTTGACCGCCAAAGCCATGGGAAGGCCCACGGTGTCACTCATCGCAGTGAACACGCTGTCTTTGCCTTCCAGCGACAAGCTGCTCGTTTTGGCCTTGCGCTCGCCGTTCAATTCATATTCAAACCGGTGCCACATCACAATCATGTCGCGGTCATCAGGATGAAGCTTCCAGCGCTCCGTGACCAGCGCTTCGATGATTTGTGCCGGCGTTCCTTCCGTGCGCGACGGTCCCGTTCCGTCGTCAAACAACCCCAGCCATTCCAAACGCGACAACTCCTCATCTCCTGCACCAGTCAAGGACTGCACCGCAGAGCGTACGTCCTTTCCTTGCTCCACATGTGCGGGAAGGAAGGTGCGCGTCCATTCAGACCACGAAATGCCCTCGGGCCAAATCAAGGACGCGTCGTCTCGGACCATGCCGAGCTGCACCAAGAGGTCCCAAGACTGACTGAAGCCTGACGACCGAAGTGTTCCTCGAACCAAGGTCTCCACATCTTGCAATCCATAAGCTGCACGGTAACTGAGTGAGTCGCGGTTGGGGTAGCCGTCATAAGCCCTGCCCTCGACTTCGATGGGCACCAAACTTTGGAAAGTGCGATGTGGAGGGACCACCCTCACCCGGCCTTGCTCGAGAAAAGTGGCCGCACCTCCCTGGCCTGCCAGCACCACATTCCGTGGGTTCCAACTCAGTTTGTAATGCCAGGGGTTGTCGTCCGATGCAGGCGCGACCAAGCCGCCACAATACGAAGCGAATCCGATCATCTTGCCCCCTTGTTCGCGAATCTCATCGATGACCTGCATCGCGCTCATGTGGTCGATTCCAGGATCCAACCCCAATTCGTTCAGCACCAGCACCCCGGCTCGTCGCGCAGCGCTGTCCAAGGCCTTCATTTCCGGTGAAACGTAACTCGGGGTGATGACATGCACCCCGGCTTGGATGGCAACTTCAGCGACGTCAACGTGCATGAAGGCCGGCAGCATGCTGATGACAAGGTCGGCACCCGCAATGCGCGCATTGCGCTCGTTGTGGTCGTTGCCCGACAACACAAAAGCCTCCCCGCATGGGTGACCGTTCACCTTGGCTTGGGCCGCCGCGAGGTTCAAATCTCCCACCTGAATGCGCCACTGTTCCTGTTCTGCTTGGCCCAACAAATGGGCGATGAGAGAGGAGCTGCTGCGTCCCGCGCCGAGGACCAAAATCACCTTGGGATCTGCCATGTGTGCAAGTTAGGCAGGACCATTTTGGCACGACCCTTGTCATTGACCAGAATGCCTACCTTTCGTGGCACGATTGAAGCCCATGATTTCACCAACGATGTTCACGCCCAAACCCCTTCTTTCCTTTCTGACAGCATGCTTGGCTGTGCTCGCGTTCTCGGGGTGCAACGGATCCAAGGCCTTTGTGAAGCGTGCGGCCAAAATGGAAGAGGCTGGCATGACATCACAAGCCGCCAACCTGTACTACACCGCCGTCATCAAAAAGCCATCCAATGTCGACGCCATGTTGGGACTCAAGCGCACAGGGCAAATTGTCCTTGCCCAGCACATCTCGTCGTTTGACCAAGCCGTCATGAATCACCAGCGCGAGGGGGCCCTTGATGCTTGGCACGACGCCGAAGCGTGGGACACCAAGTTGGAAGCCATCGGGGTCAATCTCGCCTTTCCTGACGCCAAGCGCGCCCTGTATGAAACGGTGAAAAACGCGCACCTTGACGAATCTTACCGAAAGGCCAACGAACTGCTCGAGGAGGAAGCGTTTGAAGAAGCGCTCCGGGAATTCGACGCCATCCTCGATTTGGACGGCAGCTACGAGGATGCGCCTGCGTTGCGCGTGGTCGCGTACTGCGAGCCTCTTTACAGAAGCGGTGCAACGGCTCAGGAAGCTGGGCGCTTTCGTGAGGCCTACAGCACCTTCGGCAAGGTGGTCGAGGAAGATGCCGCTTACAAGGACGCTGCTGCTCGTCGGGAGGCTTCTTTGACAGAGGGCCGTTTCACCATCGCGATGGTGGAATTCAAGAATGGATCCAGCCTGGTGAACCTTGAAGTGAAAATGCAATCCATGGTTGAGCAACGACTGATGACCACGGACGATCCCTTTTTGAAAGTGGTGGACCGCGAAAGTTTGGGCCTCATCCTCCAAGAGCAGAACATGGGCATGAATGGATTGACTTCTGGCGGCGATGTCGAGCTGGGGAACATCTTGGGTGCCAAGGCCTTGTTGAAGGCCACCATCACCACGGCCAACCACAGCATCGGACCTCTGACGACCAGCAAACAAACGGGCTACGAGCAGTACAAGGTGGAACGGGTCAACGACGAAGGCAAAAAATACATGGCCACCCAATACCGCGAAGTTCCCTACCGCGAGTACCAACAAGAAGCGTCTTTAAACATCGCGTGCACCTACAAGTTCATCTCGACCTCCACGGGCGAGGTGATCTCCACCAACACGCTGTACAGCAACGTTTCTGACGACATTCGATACATCACGTACGACGGCAACAAATCCAAATTCTACCTCGCAGGCGTCACAGGAGCTCGAAAGGGCAGCAGCGGCCGCCGTGACCGAGATCGGTTGTTCGCCGCACGCAAGACCTTGAAGAACCGCGGCGCGCTGGCAGACGAGGCAAGCCAACAATTGGCCAACCAAATCCAAAGTGCAATCGAGCGCGAATTGCGTGTGTTGATTCCTTGATCCATGAGAACTGCCTTGTCCATCGCCTTTGGGAGTGCGCTCCTTTGGATGACCAGCTGTGCGGGTCCGCAGGCAACGGTCGCGCCTGCTCCTGCCTGGGTGCTTCAATCTCCTGTCAAACCGGGCTACTACATCGGCATTGGCAGCGCCTCCAAATTGGTGCACCCCTTGGACGCCGAGGCCGTGGCCAAGCAAAACGCCCTGGACAACTTGTCCCGCGAAATCCGGGTCCAAGTTCAATCGACCAACACGACCAATGCCCTGCAGGTAAATGGGTGGTTGAGTGAATCGTTTGCCGCGGAATCGAGGAGCACCACCAATGAAGATCTCGAAGGCTTCACCCTCGTGGACACATACGCGACAGAATCGGACGTCTTGGTGTACTACGAATTGAACAAAGCCAAACACGCCCAACTCCAAGAGACCAAGCGAAGAGCTGCACTGAATCTTGCCTGGGGACAACTTCAGGCTGCGCGATCCGCACGAAGTTCCGCCCAAGTGCAGCAGGCCGTTGACGCCGCGATCCGTGGATTGGATGCCGTGCGTCCCTTCATGGACCGGCCCATGATGCACGTGGACGCCAACGGGGCCGAGACGGCTGTGCCCGACTCTCTGATCCGCGTGCTCGACGATTGCATGGCCGGGTTGCAATTGGCCGCGCAAGACTCCGTCATCACCCTGGTGGTGGAAGATTCGTACCGGAGCATGGCCCACATCAAAGTATTCCTCGATGACAAGCCTGCGCCCAATGTTGGGTTGAGTTACCGCTACAAGCGAAGCGATTTTCCGACGCGTGGCGACGTGGTGACCGACGCCAATGGCGTGGCCCACATCGTGCTTGAAAAGTTCGAACCTGGCATCGAATCGACCATGCTGGAGGTGAACGTCGATGCCATGTCATTTGTCCATGGCTTGCCCCTCACCCATCCATTCCGCCAAGCTGCCAATGGCATTCAAAGTGCACCGCTCAGGGTTCGGGTGGAATTGGCTCCGGTGGAACTCGCGTTGGTGGTCGAGGAGCGGGCGTTTGGCAAAAAGCGTGACCAAAGCGTTCTGCTGCCCGCCTTGAAGGAAGCCCTTCAGGAAGCGCATGTCGTCCTGCGAGACGAGGCCGACATGGCGCTCACGGTTCAAGCCGACACACGGCCAGGCGGAAGCGGACAAGGCTTCACCACCGTCTACGCCGACGTTGTGGGCACCGTCACCAACCAACGCGGAGAAACCCTCTACACCAAAACCCTGACGTCAGTCAAGGGCATTCAACTCGACCTCCTCCGCGCCACCGACGCCGCTTACGGCAAGGCCTCCGAAGAGATGTCTGACACTTTTGTGCCAGGCTTGATTCGTGTTTGGCACGGTTTGTGAAAAACAGACATTCAAATTCTACTCGTACATTCATCAAAAACCTTCAATCATGAACCTACGACAGACCTTTCCCTTCGCCATGTTCATTGCTGGCGTCACCATGATGGGATGCAGCAGCAGCAGCGAAACCATCAGCCCCAACCAAGCCGGCGAGGTGGAAATCCTCGAATATTGTGCCGGTGATGAGTACAAAAGCGACAAAGATCACTTCCGTGCCACGGCCACAGGCGAAAGCATGAGTCGCGAAACGGCCAAGAAAATGGCCCGATCCAACGCCGAGGCGCGTTTGGCTCGTTCCATCAATGCCACCATTGAAATCGTCACCGACAACTACGTCAACAGCTCTCAGTTCAACAACGCAGAAGAAGTGACAGAAACCTTCAACGACCTTGCGCGGACTGTGGTGAATCAGCAACTGTCAGGCGCCATCACGGCTTGTGAGCGTTTGACCCAAAAGCAAGATGGCAACTACGTCAGCTACATGGCCATTGAGCTCTCCGGAGAAGAGTTGGTCTCTCGCTACAACCAACGTTTGTCCCAAGACGAGCGGATTCGCGCAGAGTACAACTACGAGAAGTTCAAAGAGACGTTTGAGGCCGAGATGGCCAAACAGCGCTGAGACGCTTCAACCCATCCTTGAAGGAGTGCACGCCCACCCGGGGTGAGCACTGACTCAGGATGAAACTGGACGCCCGCAACGGGAAGGGTCCTGTGGCACATCGCCAGAGGAAACCCCTGACAGCTGCGGGCGTTCACGTGCAATGAAGCGGGCAACGTGGACGCATCCACCACCCAGCTGTGATAATGTCCCACTCGCTCTGTCGGGTTCAAACAAGTCCACATGGTCGACAGTGGCCCAATGGCTGGCGCATCTTCATTCACCATCATGTCCAATTGCCGGCCGTGGAGCGGCGTGTCGAGGTTGACAAGGCGCCCGCCAAAGTGCAACGCCAATGCCTGCATCCCAAGGCACACCCCCAGCACTGGAAGGCCTCGTTGAATCGCCTTGGCCGTGACCGACATCAATTGACCTCGTTCTTGGGGCAACCCCGGACCAGGAGACAACACCAAGGCTTCCGTGGACGACCACACATGTTCCTGCCAACTTCCTTCTCGGATCACCTGCACCTCAACTCCGTCCAACCGCTCGAGGTCATGTGCCAGGTTCCAAGTGAAGGAATCGTGGTTGTCAAAAACAGTGATGCGCATGGTGGCGTAGCTTTGGGAACCCTACAAACTTACCGCAAGCATGTCCTCACGCGTCAATACGTCCCAAGCTGCTCAACCCGTCGCAGCCTACAGCCAAGCTGTCGAAGCGGCAGGGTTGGTTTTTGTCAGCGGTCAAATTCCCCTTGACCCAAATTCTGGCAACCTCATTTCTGACGACATGAAGGTCGCAACCACGCAGTGCATCCGAAATGCAGAGGCCATTCTCCGTGCCACTGACCTTGGGCTGAACAACGTGGTCAAAGTGTCTGTTTTTTTGACCACAATGGACGATTACGCCGACATGGATGCCGCTTACCGCCAGGCCATGCCAGAGCCTTTTCCCGCAAGAGAAGCGGTGGCTGTACAAGCCTTGCCCAAGGGAGCTCGAGTGGAAATATCCATGATTGCATCAAAGCACTAATCAAGGAGTCATAAAAACATGTTTTTCAAGAAGTTCCTATTCTACATCAACCCCCTAAACCTCTTCAAACAGGACCGAGAATCAGGGGTGAATTTGCGCATGATGCACGGAATCAACAAGATCAGCTTCTTGGCCTTCATGCTTTGCCTCTTGGTGATGCTCTACCGCTGGCTGCTGCGCGGCTAAGAGCTCTTGACGAGCGACTGCGTCAGAACAAGAACTGCCCTTGCGAACCTCGTGCTTCAAGTTTGAGATCACGGAGCAATGCTGATTTTACATTCAGCCGTAGCGAGAAACTTCTGCGCACTCCGAATGGGATCCAATTGAAGGAAAACTCCCAACAATGCAAGTCGACGTAGAAGTTCAAATTGGTTGGGGTCAACTCCCTGCGGGCCAAATCGTAGCCGGAGGTGACGTCCACCTTGAACTTTTGCTCCACACTGAAGCCCCCTCGCGCACTGATTGCGTGTGTCACCGCACTGGTGTCTCTCCCCAAGGCTGACACCCAGTTCCGTGCCAAGTTGACGTTGTAATCCAAACGCAAGTTCCAGGGATTGCTGCTTCCCTGAGCCGAATTCAAGCGAGTTCCAATGGCCCCTGTGAGGCGCTTGAGACGCACCACCCGTCCTCCGTCGGAAGCGAGGAACCGATCCACCGTTGCACCGGTCAAGGAATCTCGAGAATACGCGGTGTGGGTGGCATTCAGGTTGACATTCACACGGTTGAAGAGCGACGTGAACGCCCGTGTTTGCAAATCCGAGAGCTGAAGTGAATCAGCAATGAAATTGTAGCTCCCAGAGGTGCTGAGGTTGTCCAGGATCTTCACCTTTTTCAATTCTCCAGTTTCGCGATCGGCCACCTTGGCCTCAAGATTCTGACCCAAACTGAAATTCAACGACCCTGCCTCTCGGCGGTCTGTCGGAACATAGCGCCCCAAGGCATAGGGATTCCAATTCACTTCGTCGTCGGCCGTGACCAACGTTTGATCTCGCAGCCTTTCTGGTTGATAGCTCAATCCAAGGTTGGGTGAAAGCACATGTCGAATGGCCTTGACCCGCCCCTTGCCAGGGAGGTTGAACAAACCATAAAAACGCGTGCTCGCCGACACGCCCAAACGCCATTCGTTGGTCGATTGATACCCCCCCAAGGTGTCTGTCAAGAGCCCCACAGAATCGGCTCCCAATTGTACTTCCGACACGTCCAATCGCTGGAAAGAATCGTATTGATTGTAGGTGAACGTGGGCGCCAATGAAACAAAACCAAAACTTGAACTAGAAGACAATTTTACATTGTGCTTCAATCCATTACGTATTTTTAAATTGCGCCAATCCTGGGCACCAAACACACTGTCAGGACCCTGAAGTGTGTTCTCCATTTGACTGCTGTACGTGACGGCCACTCCATCCAGAAGTGACGACTGCCCCGCCCCCAACCCAACGAGTTTCGCAAGGCTCGTGCGCTGCATGTTGAGCGACAACGACGGCAATGTGACGGACACGTTTCCTGTCAAAGAATTCTGATTGTGTCGGGCACTGATGTTGGTCGAGAATGGGGTTCTGGGAACATTGGCTGTCCACTGCAAACTGGACTGAAACGTATTGGACAAATACTCCTCCTGGCTGCTGTTCAAGTTCTGTTGGAAATTGCCCGAGGAGCCAAAGTTCACCGATGCATTGAAACGAGAATTGGGCCTTGCACGAGGATCCTGAGAGTGGCTCCAACGGACAAAAAAGTTGTTCGCAAGTCCAAATCCAGGGGCCCCTTTGAAACCTTGACGCTGACGCTGAAAACTCAGGCTGAAGGCCCCAGAATTGCGGTACCGGTAATTGTAGTTGGAAGAGACTCGAGCTGCCCAGCTGCCTCCCGTGTAAATGTCTGTGAGAAGTTTGGCGTCCCAATGCTCCCCCAGTGGCTGGTAGTATCCCAAATCCTTCAAGAAGAACCCCAAATCACCTCCCTCCCCGTAACTCGGCAACAACACACCTTGACTTTCTTTTTCCTGACTCAAGGGAAACCAGCCAAAGGGAAGCATCAGCGGCGTGGGAATCTTGCGAAACTTCATGTACAACGGTCCACTGACCACCCGATCGTTGGGCACCATGATGGCCTTGGTCAGATGAAAATGGAAGTGAGGATTGTCGGCGTCACATGTGGTGAACTTCCCTCCTCGAACGTGCACTGTTTCGTCAGGTTGACGCTTGGCCCGAGACGCGTGAAACACGATTTCATTTTCTTGGGTGACCGCGTGTCTGCTCAACCCCTTCCCTGTGTCAAAATTGTAACACAACTCATCTTGGGTGAACGACTGGGCGCCTTCTTTGAATTGGGGGCGACCCACCCATTGCCCCACGCTGTCCTTCGTGCCAAAGGCACAAACCTCATTGTCGTCCAACCTGAGCACAATGCGGTGCGCCGTCAGCTCCATGCTCCCACTGACGACCCTGGCGTGACCCGTCAAAAAACCAAGACCACTGTCCACTGAAAAGTAAATGTCTTCCGCCTCGTAATGCACCACCTCAACTCCGGCATCGTCGGCCTCGTCAGACGTCTCGACAACCTCCTCCGTTTGGCCCCAAAACACTGGGCTTATCAACATCCAAAAAAGGATAATCGGAACGACCTGAACCGTGCTTCCTCTGAGATGGTCGGTATGTTTGAAGAACGGCATGAAACAGCGTCCAAAAGTAGCCAAACAACGCGTGTTTGCCGCGTGTGTTGCCCTGGTGGTGGCTTGTGCAGCCTTTGCCCCGGTGGCTCCTGAGCTGGTGGTGGTCCTCGATGCTGGGCACGGCGGCAAAGACCCCGGCAACTTGGGAACAGGCCGTTACGCCCAAACTGAAAAGGACGTCACCCTCGATGTCACGTTGCAGTTGGGAGGCTACATCGAAGAACACCTCCCAGAAGTGAAGGTGTTGTTCACCCGAAAAGACGACAGCTTTCCCACCCTCCGGGACCGCGTGCACATAGCGAATGAAGCACAGGCAGACTTGTTCATTTCCATCCACTGCGACGCGTTCGATGGCCCTGGCCCCAAAGGATCCAGCACGTATGTCATGGGCATGCACAAGTCCGAGGAAAGTTTGCGCGTGGCCATGCGCGAAAATGCCTCGATGTTCAAGGAGGACGGCTACGAACAGAACTACGAAGGCTTTGACCCCAGCGATCCGGACACCTACATCGCGCTGTCGCTGCGTCAAAACGTGAACCTGGATGCCAGCCTCACGCTCGGAGCTGCAATCCAAAAGCAATTCAAAGAGCGCGTCGGCCGCCGAGACCGAGGGGTCAAGCAAGCAGGGTTTTATGTGATCTCGTACACAACCATGCCGAGCACGCTGGTGGAGTTGGGGTTTCTGACCAACCCGGAAGAAGAAGATTTCTTGCATTCTGAGGACGGAAAGTCCTACCTCGCATCCGCCATTTATCGAGCCTTTCGCGACACCTACCTCGCCTCGCGTTCCACGGAAGATGCCCAAGGCGATTCAACCGAGGTCTCTGACGTTCTGGAAAAGGAGCCTGAGACACCTGTTGTGGAGGAGAAAACACCCCCGGATGTGTGGTTTGGAGTCCAAATTTTGACCACAAATCAAGAGTTGGCCTCAGATTCCCCACAGTTGCGTGGACACTCGGAGGCCAAACCTTACATTCGTCATGGAATGCGCAAGTACATCCTTGGCCAACATGCAACCCCAGACGAGGCGCACCTCGCCAAAACAACACTGAGAGCGGAGGGCTTTCAGGACGCCTTTGTTGTGGCCTTCCAAGGAGAGACCCAAATCCCCATGGCTGAAGCCCGTCGAATCCTGAATCTTCCGTTGCAGTGAACAAGCTTCGACCCGAATTCAAAGTTGGCATCCTCGTGGTGACGGGGCTCGTGCTGTTGGTCATTGGGGTCAACTATCTCAAAGGATTCAACATTTTTGCACGCTCAACTTCGTACTACGCAGTCTACGACAATGTCTCAGGATTGGCCGTGAGCAACCCGGTCATCATCAATGGCTACAAGGTGGGCCAGGTTCGTCGCATTGAATTTCTTCGGGGAGGGCAGGGAGAGCTGATCGTCGAATTCGTTGTGGAGCATCCCAACTTGCATTTCCCTTTGAACTCGGTGGCGATGATTCACAGTTCCGATTTGTTGGGGACCAAAGCCATTCGGATTGACCGTGGAGACAGCCCTGATTTGGCCATGCCTGGCGACACCATCCTCAACAACGTGGAAGACGACATTGCGGCACAAGTGGCCAAACAAATCGAACCCCTCCAGCGCAAGACCACGGACCTGATCAAAAGCGTGGAACGCGTCATTGTGGACATCGAGAGCGTCTTCAGCGAAGAAAACACAAGTCGTCTCCCAGCCCTTTTGAGCAGCGCCCAACAAATGGTGACCTCGCTGGAAAACACCGCGGCCAACCTTGACAGCACGGTTGCAGAAAACCGCACCAGCTTCAACCAGGTGATGTCCAACGTGGCGTCCCTCAGCACTTCCTTGGAATCGACGAGTGGCGACTTGACCAATGTGATTCAGAATTTCTCCACGTTGAGCGACACGTTGTCACGCATTGAATTCGCCCAAACCATGGCCCGGGCGAACCAAGCCTTGGAGGACGTCAGCACAATCACCAGCAAGATTGCTTCGGGCGAGGGCACCCTCGGCAAACTCTTGGTCAGTGACAGCTTGCACAATGGATTGGTTGCCACCAATGCAGAGCTCCAGTTGCTGCTTGATGACCTGCAAATGCACCCCTGGAAATACGTGCAGGTCAACTTGATTGGCAGGAAACAAAAATCCGAGTTTTCAAAGAAGGACCTGCAACGCCTGCGTGCAATCATCGAGGACGAACTTGATGCCCAAAACAACGTGTCATCTTCCAACGAATAACGCATGCTCGCTCAACTTCTCTTCGCTGTTTGTGTCGCCTTGGGGGCCGGGTTGTTCGCAAGACGGGTTGCGTTCATCCGCAAGAACATCCTGATGGGGCAGGCAGTCGACCGGTCCGATCGGCCCTCAGATCGTTGGAAAGTGATGGCGCGCGTGGCGTTGGGCCAAGGCAAGATGGTCACGCGTCCAGTGGCGGGCATCATGCACATCCTCATCTATGTGGGGTTTGTGGTCATCAACATCGAACTGCTCGAGATCGTCATTGATGGACTGTCAGGCACCCACCGTGCCTTTGCTGGGTTGGGCTCCCTCTACAACGTCCTGATTGGGACTTTTGAAGTCCTCGCCGCCTTGGTGGTGTTGGCTTGTGTGGTGTTCTTCGTGAGACGAAACGGCATGGCTTTGGCCCGATTCAAGTCCCCGGAGATGGGAGGTTGGCCCACCTTGGACGCCAATCTCATCCTGATTGCAGAGGTGCTGCTGATGTTTGCATTTCTGAGCATGAACGCGGCGGACAGCATTGCACAGGATCGAGGGTTGGACCATTACGTTGTGGCCGGCTCGTTTCCTGTGAGTCAATTTCTCGTGCCGTTGTACGAGGGGTTGTCCAACACCGGCGTGGTGGCCGTGGAACGTGGGATGTGGTGGTTCCACATTTTGGGCATCCTTTCCTTCCTCGTCTATGTGACCTATTCCAAGCACTTCCACATTTTGCTTGCGTTCCCCAACACCTACTACAGCGACTTGACTCAACAGGGGGCCATGGACAACATGTCAGCAGTGAAGAAAGAGGTGGATTTGATGATGGACCCCAATGCCGACCCATTTGCCACACCGGCTCCGGATGCAGATGCCGCACCTGTGAAGTTTGGTGCCAAGGACGCACCTGATTTGAGTTGGAAGCAACTCATGGAAGCCTACACTTGCACCGAGTGTGGTCGATGTACAAGCGAATGTCCGGCCAACCAAACCGGCAAGCTCCTTTCCCCGCGCAAAATCATGATGGACACCCGCGACCGCATCGAGGAGATTGGAAAGCAACGGGATGCCAACGGCGGTGTTTGGGAGGGCGATGGCAAAACGTTGCTTGGGAGCTACATCACCGAAGAAGAACTTTGGGCGTGCACGTCTTGTCAAGCATGCGTGCAAGCTTGTCCAGTCAACATCTCCCCCATGGGCATCGTGCTCGACATGCGTCGCAGCCTGATCATGGAGGACAGCAAATCGCCAGAGTCCATCACCACCATGTTCAACAACATCGAAAACAACGGCGCGCCGTGGGCATTCCCCGCTGCAAGCCGCGGCGATTGGACGACCGAATCCTGAACCATGAGCACTTTTCAAGTCCCAACGTTGGCGGAAATGACCGCCCAAGGCCAAACCCCGGAAGTGTTGTTTTGGGTGGGCTGTGCTGGAAGCTTTGACGACCGAGCCAAGCGCATCACCAAGGCCATTGCGCGCATCCTCCACCATTGTGAGGTGCCATTCGCCGTGCTCGGTGCCGAAGAAAGCTGCACAGGCGATCCCGCCAAACGCGCTGGAAACGAATTCCTGTTTCAAATGCAGGCCGCGCAGAACATTGCCGTTCTCAATGGGTACGAAGTGAAGCGCATCGTCACAGGGTGTCCCCACTGCTTCAATGTCCTGAAAAACGAATACCCTGAACTTGGAGGCGCCTACGAGGTGATGCACCACACGCAGTTCATCCGTGACCTCATTGACCAAGGCCGACTGAAAGTGGCCGACGGCAATCCCTTCAAAGGACGCCGCATCACGTTCCACGATCCCTGTTACCTCGGACGAGGCAACGGCGAATATGCGGCTCCTCGAGACGTGCTGTCCACCCTCGACGCGGAACTGATGGAAATGCGTCGCTGCAAAAAGAATGGCCTTTGCTGCGGCGCAGGAGGCGCACAAATGTTCAAGGAGGCCGAGAAAGGAATCCGCGAAGTGAACCACGAGCGCACTGACGACGTCCTCGATGTCAATCCAGCCATCGTCGCCACCGGTTGTCCTTTCTGCAACACCATGATGACAGACGGCGTGAAAAATGCGGAACGTGAATCGTCCATTGATGTCAAGGACATTGCTGAACTCATCGCCGAAGCTGCCGACCTCCTCCCCTCTGCTTGATTCGTAACACAAGCAGCCTCAACGAAAAGACCTCTCATTGAACCAACACCAAGATTTCAACCCCATGCTTCTTGAAGGAAAAGTGGCCATTGTGACCGGCGCGTCACGCGGCATCGGAAAAGCCATCGCCCAACAATTCATCGCCCAAGGTGCCATCGTGGCCTTCACCTACCGGAGCTCTGCTGAGGCCGCCGCCGCCCTAGAAAAAGAACTCAGCACTGGTGGTGGCAGGGCCAAAGGATTTCAATCCGACGCCGCAAGCATGACGGATGCGGAAAGGTTGGTTGGTGAAGTGGTCGAAACGTTTGGCACTGTGGACATCGTCATCAACAATGCTGGCATCACGGACGACACCCTGTTGATGCGCATGACTGAAGAACAATGGGACCGCGTCATCAGCGTGAACCTCAAGAGTTGCTTCAATTTGACAAAAGCCGTCATGCGTACCATGCTGAAAGCGCGTTCGGGCTCCATTGTGAACATCTCGTCCGTTGTGGGCGTGCAAGGCAACGCTGGTCAAGCAAATTACGCCGCTTCCAAAGCGGGCATTCTCGGATTCACCAAGTCTGTTGCACTCGAACTCGGCAGCCGAAACATCCGGTGCAACGCCATTGCTCCCGGTTTCATCGAAACTGAAATGACTGCAAAACTTGATGAAGACACGGTCCAAGGATGGCGCGACGCCATTCCGCTCAAACGCGGTGGCACCCCCGAGGATGTGGCCAACCTTTGTGTCTTCCTCGCCAGCGACATGAGTGCCTACATCACTGGCCAAACGCTCAACGTGGATGGCGGGATGATCACCGCCTGATTCTTCAACCCTGACAACACAACCACAACGGTGCCATGGACGCTTCCAACCTGATCGTACAAGCTGAGCCGTGGCAATGGCTCGCCTTGACGGGCATGGTGCTGGGGCTGACCGGCCTCTTGTACGGCTGGGGTGCACAGCGCCCGACTCCCACGTGGTTGCTGGCCTTGCTGCGTTTGGGGGTTCTAAGTATCCTGGGGTTTCTCTTGCTCAACCCCATGTTGCGAAGCACCACTGAGACCCGTGAAGCCCCCGTCTTGCCGGTGCTGGTTGATGCCACCTCGTCCCAATGGATTGGCAGAGACAGCATCCTGCGTCGAGCAGCACTCTCTGACATGGTGGCGGATCTCAACACGTGGGGCAGTGACGCAGAATGGAACGTGGAACTCTTTGGCTTCGACCGCGACGTTCAACCCTTGTCAAGGGAGACCTGGACTCCTGATGGAAAACGCACCGACTTGGGGTCGGCATTTGAAACCTTGCGGGATCGTTTCGTCCACCGCAACGTGCCAGCGGTGCTGGTGGTCACGGACGGACGAGCGAACCGCGGACCCAATCCCGAATTCACTGCCGAGCGCCTCGACGTTCCACATGTCTTCGTAGGGACCGGCGACACGTCCATGGTCGCTGATCTCGAACTTTCCAAGTTGCGCACCAACGACGTCGCTTACCTTGGAAATGCCTTTCCGGTCGAGGTCACTGCCCAAGCAAGAGGTGCACAAGGCATCCCCATGTCTTTGAAACTGACGTCAGGATCCACCACGCATGCAACAACGACATGGATGCCGCAAAACGAATTGAGCAGCACCCAATGGACCGTGCAACTCGATGCAGACAAAGCCGGCCCGATGCCTCTCACGGCGTCGATCGCTCCGCTCGAACGTTGGGACCAATCCGAAGTCACCCTCAGAAACAATGCCAACCGGGCCACAGTAGAGGTGTTGGAAAGCCGACGACAAATCCTCATCCTTGCCCAAACTCCCCACCCAGATGTCGCCGCCCTGCGTCAAGCGATGGAAACCAACGCTCACCAGGAAACCGTGGTGATTTGGGCAGACGAATTGGTGAATGGATTTGAGCTTCCTGAACATGACGTCCTTGTCATGCACCACATTGATCCCAAAACGGTTCCACAGGACGTGCTTGAAACCTCAGCCTCTGACCGTGCCCTGTGGATCTTTGGCGGTGTCTCCACCTCTTGGAATGCATGGCCCGTCAACGTTGTGGGCTTTCAACACGATCCAGAGCCACTGGTGACCGAGGCCCAAGGTCTAGGAGTGGATGCCTTTGAGCCCTTCCCTTTGCCCACCGATTTGGAGCGCATGACCTCATTGTGGCCGCCGCTCGCTTGTCCCACCGGCGACTACCAATCCACTCCTTCTCTCGTTCCAGCGCTTGTGCAACGGGTGGGGCCAGTGAGCACAGACTGGCCATTGTGGGCAGTTCGGGAAGGAAGCCAACAGCGGGTGGCCGTCACGCTGGGAGAAGGCCTCTGGCGCTGGCGCATGCAAGATCTGTTGCGCCACGATGGTCAAAGTCTGGTCTTTGACGACTTGGTCAATCGAACGGTGCAGTATCTGAGCAGTCGGGATGACATTCAGCGCCTTCGCATCGACATCCCTGAGCGACTCGACGAAGACATGCGCTGTGAAGTCGTGGCCGAAGTGTACGATGCATCTCTGTCTCCAACCCTCGAAGCGGATGTCACACTCGAATTGAAGCCCCTGAACAGTCCTGGCACGCGTCATCGCTTCGTAGAACGAACCCAAGGCCTCCGATTCGAACTGGACCTCGGAACCTTGTTGCCCGGCATCTACAATTGGGTCGCTTCTTGCACCCAATCTGGAGAGTCACTGTCCCAAAGAGGAACCCTGATTGTGAATGCCATCCAAGCAGAAGCCAGTTTGGTGCCTGCCAACCATGGTCTTCTCCGACGGTTGGCGGACATGACTGAAGGCACGTTCCTCGGGACCCTCAACACTCCCAACGATCTCAACGGATTGAAAGAAGCTTGGCTGACGTTCAGAAAATCAGTGAACACCCGAGATGTCATCCACACGTCGACAGAACGTCTGCCGCTGCATGCCCAAATTTGGCTGCTCGTTGTTCTTCTAGGGATGCTCTCCGCCGAGTGGAGCATTCGCCGTTTGGGTGGGGGACGATGAGAGAGTGGGGCTTGGGGCATATCTTGGCTGCATGAACATGTCTGCATCCCCCGAAGACCGCCGAAGATTGCGCGGCATCTTGTTTGCCTTGGTTGTATTGCTCCCCGTCTTCATGCTCTGGGGCTCCTTGACCGTGACCGTCCCGTCTGGGCATGCCGGTCTCACCTTCCACACCTTTGGCGAAGGGGTCGACCCCGACGAAGCGCCATTGAAAAGTGGGTTTCACTTCAAGGCCCCTTGGAACAAGGTCTACGAATATGAAATCCGTCAGACCGAGCAAATGGAAGCCCTGGAAGTCCTGAGCTCCAACCTGCTGAAGATCAACATGGACATGACCGTGTTCACACAGCCCCAATACGACAATTTGGGACGCTTGGAAATCGAACGCGGACGGAACTACGAGGAGAAAGTGATTCGGCCAGCCATGCGCTCGGTGGCACGGGAAGTCATCGCCAAATACCTCCCTGAGGAATTCAACACGACCAAGCGCGAGCAAATCCAACTCGAGATCAAAAACCAACTCGCGAACAAACTGGCAGAGAACTACATCCAGCTCAACGACGTCTTGATTCGCAACATCCAACTGCCAACCACCCTCGAACAAGCCATTGAGCGGAAGTTGCAGCAAGAACAGGAATCCTTGGAGTATGAGTTCCGCCTCGAAAAAGCACAAAAAGAAGCCGATCGACTTCGCATCGAAGCGGCGGGCATCCGCGACTTTGAAGAAATCATCTCCAAAGGGTTGAGCGACAAACTCCTCAAATGGAAAGGCATCGAGGCCACCAAGGAAATCGCGAAAAGCAACAACACCAAAATTGTGGTTGTGGGCGGTGGTGACGACGGATTGCCCCTCATCTTGGGCGACAACTGAGTTGAACGGACAACACCGATTGAAACAAAGGCGCCTCAGTGGCGCCTTTTTCGTGCCTTGAATGTGCTTCAAACGCAAACGACCCGCCGCTAGGCAGGTCGTTTGCAGTTCTTGTGAGCCACGCTCACTTGGCGTTCGTCACTTCGCTTGGAGCACTCCGAGCTCTTCGCCGCGCTTCATGGCTGCGAGCACACCAATCTTGCTGATTGTGCGAATGGCTTTCGCAGAAACGCGCAACGTTACCCAGCGGTCTTCTTCTGGGATGTAGAAGCGCTTGCGCTGAAGGTTGGGGTAGAAACGACGCTTTGTCTTACGCTGAGAGTGCGAAACGTTGTTTCCCACCATCACTTTCTTCCCAGTAATTTCACAGACGCGGCTCATGGCTCTAATTTTTAGGATTGCAAAGAAACAACTTTTTGGTCATTCATCCAACCCTTTTGCCCCCTCCTTCTCTCAACGATTCGTGGAGATGCGTCAAAATGCGACGGGAGGCGCGCTGAACGATGCGTTCGCGCTGATGGCCAAAGCGATGGCACCATGCCTGAACGCCATCTGGACCAGACACGGCCATCCACACCATGCCCACCGGCTTTTCCGGCGTCCCCCCTGATGGTCCTGCCACGCCAGACGTTGCCACGGCCCAGTCGGTCCCCAATGCTTTTCGCGCACCTGTGGCCATTGCCTTGACGACTTCTTCACTCACAGCCCCGTGGGCCGCCAGGTCATCCTTACAAACCCCGAGTTGACGCACCTTGACCGCGTTGTCATACGCCACAATGCCGCCCCAAAACGCCGCACTGGCTCCTGGCACCGACGTCAACATCGACGCCACTTTGCCTCCCGTGCATGACTCGGCCGTACCCACCGTTTCTCCACGCTGTTTCAACCTGTTCAGGACCGCCTCAGGCAATCCTGAATCGCCACGTCCGATGACGTGATCGTTCGCAAGCGCGACGAAGGCATCTGCCTCCTTCTTCAACAAGGCTTGCAGGGACTCACGTTCGTCGGCGCGGCCTTTGACCCCGATTCGAACCTTGACTTGACCGGGCGAAGGCAGATATGCCAGCGACACCCCTTTGCCAGGCAAAGCATCCTCCCACTTGGCCACGAGGGCGGCAAGCGAGGACTCGCCAATGCCTGCCGTCACAATGGTTTCGTAGAGCGTCGTCGGGAGGATGAAGTGGCTCCGGAGTTTCGGAAGCACTTCGTCGCGCATCAAACCTTCCATCTCGTGCGGGACCCCGGGCATGCTGACGACCACCTTGCCTCCAGGACGATCGAACCACATTCCAGACGCCGTGCCTAAAGGATTGGGCAGCACGGTACAGTCCCTGGGCAACATGGCTTGAAGCCGATTGACTTCGAGAAATGGCACGTTGCGCGATTCAAACCAAACTTGAATGCTTCGGGCAATGTCTTCGTGCATGACCAATTCGGTTCCAAAGTGCGAGGCGAGCACGTGTTTGGTCAGGTCGTCCTTGGTGGGGCCCAAGCCTCCTGTCACAAGCACTACGTCTGCAAGATCAAGGCCCCGGTCAATTTCCCGTCGGATGTCGTCTGGGTGGTCAGAAATCGTCACCACACCTGTGACGCGCCAACCATCATCCGTGAGTTGTTGCCCCATCCAAGCGGCATTGGTGTTGACCGTTTGGCCAATCAACAACTCATCACCAATGGACAGAACATGGGCTTGCATCGTTCAACCGTTGGAGGGCAACGTCGCCAGGAGCGTTTCCCGTCCCTTGACTTTTTGTTCCAGACCAACGTGGATCTCCGAGCCCAGGGGCAAAAACACATCGATGCGCGATCCAAACTTGATGAATCCGACCTCCTCTCCAAGCTCCACCTTTTGTCCAGGCTCGATGTACCATCGAATGCGCCGAGCCACCGCTCCCGCGATTTGTCGGAACAACACGGGACCACGCGAGCCGTTGATGACCAGGGTGGTTCGTTCGTTCTCGGTGCTGCTCTTGGGATGCCAGGCAACGAGGTACTTGCCGGGATGGTAGTTGGCATGGGTCACTTCGCCCGCCATGGGAGCCCACTGCGCATGAACGTTGAGCGGACTCATGAAAATGCTGACTTGAATGCGCTTGTCCCCAAACACTTCCGGCTCCTCAACTTCTTCAATCACCACGACCTTGCCGTCGGAAGGACACAGGATTTGTCCTTCTTCCGCGACCGGCACCCGCTTGGGAATCCGAAAAAATTGGGCAATCAACACCACATCCAGCAACCCAAGTGCACTCACGAGCTGAATCAACCACGTCTCGGTCTCCAACCAGAGCAGCAATCCCACAGTCGCAACAGCCATGCCGGCTGCCAACGTGACCAAACCAACCCCTTCTCTGTGCAACGTCATCTCTCAGCTGTTTTTAAGGTGCGAAAATGCACCAAAGAATCACATAGACAGGTGCTGCGTACAAAAATCCATCAAACCTGTCCATGATTCCGCCGTGACCCGGCAAAAGGTTTCCTGAGTCTTTCATGTTGCGGCGGCGTTTCCACGCACTTTGTGTCAAGTCACCTGCCGTCGACAGCGCACCCATCAATCCACCCAACCACGCCCACTCAGGTCCCAGCGCAAGCGCCGCAACAAGTGCAGCCATCACCGCCCCTCCGACCGTACCTTCCCAAGACTTCCCAGGAGAAACGGAAGGCCAAAGCTTGTGCTTGCCCAAGGGCTTGCCTACGACAAACGCCCCCGTGTCGTTGGCCCAAATCATCCACAAAAAGCTCAAAATCGGCCAAGGATCATACGGATTCGCCACCCCCAACCAAATCAATGCGGCCAGCGCTGGAACGGGAAAAAGCCAGAGCAACGCCTTGGGCCAACGGGTTGGGAGACCCTCAGGTGCCTTGAACCACTCGGACCATGTCAGTGCGGCCACCAACGCCCACAACAACGCATTGCTCCACGCCGCCCAAGCCACGGCTCCCATCACCACAAGCACAAAAACCATTCCGGTCAATCCGCGTGTCACCCATTCGTTCTCTCCGCGTCTCATCCTTCCAGAGTATGGAGCCATTCGGCGGCCTCTTCGGCGCGTTCCTCGGGCACCCACAATTCAACAGGCCGCGAGGCGAATGCCATGCCAACGTAGCTCGAATCTTGCTTGTTCACCACCACCGTGGGAATCCCTGCCGACTCCATTCCACTTTGCAGCAACGGCGCAAGGTTTGCGTCAGGACAGGTTTTGACAAGCACCCAGCCCCTCATTCCTCAGCCTTGGGCTCCTCAGGCGTGTTGTCTGCGGCATCCTCAGCCTCCGGGGCGGCCTCATCCTGAGGAGTGTCCGTAGACACGGGGATTGGTGGTGCAGCAGGAGCGAATGGACGCTCTCCGAGGATGCGTTGCACGTCTTCCTTGAAGATGACTTCATTGTCCAGCAGAGATTGCGCCAGGGCCTCGAGCTTCACTCGATTCGCGGCAAGGATGTCTTTCGCCCGATCGTAGGCCTTCTCAATGACTGCGCTGACCTCTTCATCAATGATGCGCGCCGTTTCTTCGCTGTAAGGCTTGGTGAATGAGCTCTCGCCTCGACTGTCGTAGTAGCTTCGGTTTCCAATGCGCTCGTTGAGTCCGTAGACGGAGACCATGGCATACGCCTGTTTTGTGACCTTCTCGAGATCGCTGAGTGCCCCGGTCGAAATCTTGCCAAAGATGATTTCCTCCGCAGCCCTTCCACCCAGAGCAGCACACATTTCGTCGAAAATTTGCTCCGTGGTCGTGATGGCTCGTTCCTCAGGAAGGTACCACGCGGCGCCGAGGCTTTGGCCACGTGGGACAATGCTGACCTTCACAAGAGGCGACGCAAATTCGACCAACCAGCTCACCACGGCATGACCTGCTTCGTGGAAAGCAATGGTGTTCTTCTCGTGGTCAGTGATGATTTTGGTGCGCTTTTCGAGGCCACCAATGATGCGGTCAACTGCATCCAAGAAGTCTTGGTGAGAAACCAATTTCCGGTCCTTGCGGGCCGCAAACAAGGCTGCTTCGTTGCACACGTTGGCGATGTCTGCCCCACTGAACCCAGGAGTCTGCTTGGACAGGAAATCCACGTCGACCGAGCTGTCTGTCTTGATTGGGCGCAAGTGCACATCGAAGATGGATTTGCGCTCATTGACGTCGGGCATGTCCACGTAAATCTGGCGGTCAAATCGGCCCGCACGCATGAGGGCTTTGTCCAAAATGTCCGCGCGGTTGGTGGCCGCAAGGATGATGACACCGCTGTTGGTCCCAAAGCCGTCCATCTCGGTCAGCAATTGATTGAGCGTGTTTTCGCGTTCGTCGTTGGAACCAAAGCTGGCATTCTTGCCACGGGCGCGACCAATGGCATCGATCTCATCGATGAAAATGATGGCGGGAGACTTCTCCTTGGCTTGCTTGAAGAGGTCCCTCACCCGCGAGGCCCCAACACCGACAAACATCTCCACAAAATCGGAGCCACTCAAACTGAAAAATGGCACCTGAGCCTCGCCCGCCACAGCCTTGGCCAACAAGGTTTTCCCCGTGCCAGGTGAACCCACGAGGAGCGCACCTTTGGGAATCTTGGCACCCAATTCCGTGTATTTCTCTGGGTTTTTGAGGAAGTCGACAATTTCTTGAAGCTCTTCCTTGGCGCCATCCACACCAGCCACATCTTGGAAGGTGACATTGGTTCCTTCTCCATTTTCAAACACCTGAGCTTTGGACTTGCCAATGTTGAAGATTTGGCCTCCACCGGGAGCCCCTCCTCCCAAACGACGCATCAAGAACATCCAAACCACCACCATCAAGCCTAGGAAAATCACCCAGGACAAAATTTGACCGCCCCATTCGTTGGGTGGGTCAAAACGCAAGTCAAATCCGTGCTTTTCTTGAAGTTCCTTCAAATCGGTTTGATAGGCATCACCAGCAGGAATGTTCATCGTCGCGTCCGAGCCGGCATAGAGGGCTTGAAGCAACTGTGGCTCAGCTTGGTCTCCAAGCAGGCTGTCTCGAACCTCTTTGGTGAAAAACACACTGGCTGTATGGCCATTGTAGGTGACTTTGTCAATGTGTCCCGCCTCAGCCATCTCTTTGAATTCAGGCCAATGAATTCTTTGCTGCACCCCAGACTCCCCGAGCATGACCATGGCCAAAAGGAACACGGCCACAATTGCATACACCCAGTAAAAGTTCATGCTTTTGCCAGGCTTGTTGCCCCCAGTTGGCGGCGTTTGTTTCGATTTGTTCTCTTCCATGGTGTTCAATTCGACGTGTGGTGCTGGGCAGGTGCATCTCCCCACAGTTCCTCGAGTGCGTAATGTGCACGAGCCTCACTGTGGAAAATGTGCACGACCACATCGCTGTAGTCGAGAATCACCCATTCTCCACCTCTCAAACCATGAACCCCCCATGGACGTTCATTCAACGTCTCAGAAGTTGCCTGTTCCACAGACCTGGCAAGCGCTTCTACTTGTGTGCGACTCGACGCTGACGCCACGACGAAGGTCGATGCGATGGCGTGCGTCAGTGGACGCAGATCCAGCGAAACAATGTCATGAGCCTTCAGGGCTTCCAAGCCTTGGACCACCACTTGTTCCAGGGCTTCTGTTGGGGGAGGTGTGATTGAATTCATCCGTGCTTCCGCAGACTCAAAGGTACTACTTTTGAAAGGGTTCGTTTGACGACAGTGTCACACCGCTTCCCAAGGAAAGCCAAACCTCCATCCATGACGTTCATCCACCACCACCGTCCCGAAGTGCCAAGCACAAATCAGTGGGCCATGGACTGGTTGAAGGATGAACTTCCGTCACGGCCTGTGCTGTTCACGGCCGATCACCAATCGGCCGGCAAGGGACAGCGCGAACGCCTGTGGCATTCCGAACGCGGGCAAGACGTGGCCATGAGCCTCGTGCTTCCTACACGAACGCATTGGACGCCAGCCTCTCTCAACAAACGAGTGGCATTGTCGGTGCGTTCCACCCTGCTCAACATGCTTCCGCAAGGCCAATCCGATCGCGCCGTACTTGTGAAATGGCCCAACGACATTCTTGTTTGGCATGGCGCAGGTCACTTCAAGGTGGCCGGCATCTTGTTGGAAAACGTGTGGCGAGGCTCAACATGGTCGCATGCCATTGTCGGCGTGGGATTGAATGTCCGGTCCAGGCGTTTGACCCAATCCTATCGTGCCATCAGTCTTTCAGAGGCTTGGCAAGCTGAATTGGCACCAAACGACCTCGCGAAGCAACTGGCGATGAACCTTGTGTCGGACCTGAACCAAAGCTTTGACGGCCTTTCAGAAGCCTATGGAAAAGCCCTCTTCGCACGCGGTGAATGTCGTCCCTATTTGGTGAATCGTGAACGCGTGCAGGGCACGCTCCTGAGTGTGGACGACCAAGGTCGAGGGCATTTCAATTGGGAGGTGACCCAGGATGCGGCTCCGAACCCTTCCAACCGACTCGCTTCTTCGGATGTGACGTGGTGCTGGCCCCGCCAAGACGCATGAATCGAAGACTCAATAACGCGCCTTGAGGGTCTCTGCCATCTGAGCAAAGAGGCCTTTCAGCGCGGGCTCAACCATCATTTTGGTGAATGGGTTGAGATCTGCGTCGCACCCCACCTGACAAATGGAGCCCTCGCCCGATGGTTGCACCATCACTTCCAAGCTGAATTTGACAGGCGTCGGTGCTTCGGTATCCAGCGTCAATACCATACCTGAGGTTGCCGTGTTGTCCGAGGTTCGAACCAGGTGGACGGACACACCTCCCGTGACTTTGAATGCACATTTGTTTCCTTCTGCAGCAAAATCACTGACAGGCCCCGCCCCAATCAATTCTCCAAAGGTTGTCCAATCCTGGAAGTCACGTGCCACCACATCAGACGAAGCTGACACTGCCACTTGTGGGGATTCAATGCGCGTCATGATTGAGTCTGTTGTTCACTCCACGCAACAGGGTCTGAGGACCAAGATTCGAGCAAGGCGGCCTGTTCCTGGGTGATGTATTGTTCTGAGAGTGCTTGTTCGAGCATTGTAGGATAATCGGTCAACACTTCAAAGGCACACTTCGATTCTTCAAAACGCGCCACTGAATCGTCAAATCCGTAAGAAAAAATGGCCACCAAACCCTTCACCTCGAGATTCGCTTCTCGCAGGGCTGCCACTGCATTCAGACTGCTCTTCCCTGTCGAAATCAAATCTTCAATGACCACCACATTGCGCATGGTGTCAAGGTCTCCTTCCACTTGTTGCCCCGTGCCGTGCGCTTTCGCTGAGCTGCGCACATAGCAAAAGGGCAACCCCATTTCCTGGGCCACCAGCGCCCCCAAGGCAATGCCACCTGTGGCCACTCCAGCAATTCCATCTGGCTTGCCAAACCTGTTTTCGATCAATTCGTTCGTCAGCTGGCGCACAAACGTCCTCACCGCCGGATGAGACAAGATCTTTCTGTTGTCGCAATAAATGGGTGACAATCTTCCGCTTGCCCATGTGAATGGGTCGTTGGGCCGGAGCTGAATCGCTTTGATGCGCAGCAAGAATTCCGCTACCTTTCGGCGTTGATCGGATTCAATGGTCATGCCACAAAGCTACGATGTATTCATGCTGAATCGAAGGGTGAAATTTCGCCCGATCCATGCGGAAGACGCAGGGGAAGATGCTGTGGATGCTGCACAATCCGTGCGCATGATGAACCCGACAAAAGACATGCTCCGGGACTTGCCCAACCTGCTCAAACAACATCCTGATTTGTCCGAGGTGCTCATTCAGGCATCAGACGTGGAGTCAACATGGATGACCTTCTGCTCAGGCTACCATGAATTGGCCGCTGCGGGCGGAGTGGTGCAAGATGCACAAGGCCATGTTCTTTGGATTCAAAGGAATGGGAAGTGGGATTTACCCAAAGGAAAGCTCGAGCATGGTGAGCGACTGGAGGAGGCCGCCATCCGAGAAGTCATCGAGGAAACAGGCATCGAAAAATTGACCATCACTGGGGAAGCATTCGTCACCTTCCACACGTACGAGGCGGAGGGGGTGATTCATCTCAAATCGACCTTTTGGTATCCCATGCGCCACGACGGCATGCAAACCCCTGGAAGTCCACAGGCCATCGAAGGCATCAGTGATGTCACATGGCTCAAGCCTCCTTTTTCAAAGGACGTTCTTCAAAAGACGTTTGGAAGCATCAAAGTGGTGCTGGACGAACTCCTTTGAACATTCCTGCGTCGCTCTCACATCCCTCCTGACGCACAACCTCAGCGGGATGTCAATTGCCAACGCTTGAGCTGCGCGAACAGGCCATCGCTTGGAAGCGGCGCGTGGTGTGTTTGAATCTCCCCATCGGGACGTACGACGATCACTTGAGGCACTCCGGTCAAGTCCAAACGATCCCACCAGCTGGGGTTTCTCCCCACCCATCGAAGCCGTTCCCTGGGGTTTGTTCGCTGCGAGAGGGTGTTGGACCACCCCTCTTCCGACTCATCCACAGACAACACTCCCCAATTCACATTTCTGGGCGCTTGATTGGCCATCCAGTTTCGCAAAATGGCCCATTCGCGAAGCCCCGCAACTGAACCTGAACGCACCACCAACCAAATGTTCCAATCGTCTTCTCCCGCCCACGCAGGTGACACCGATCCATTGGGGGTGATCCAATGCTCGTCGCCCCAGGCTTGAGCGGTGAGCACATACGACTTGGCCAATTCATTTTGGCGCCGAAACTGGGCAACTTCACACTCATCCGTCCAACGCAAATCCCACCAGGCCTCTGCCCACCGAGACCAGGGTTCACCCGTTCCAATCCACATGGCCACATGAAGTTCATCGAGCGTCCACCCAGTCACTGAACACAAACTGTCCACATCGCCTGTGGCGACCCAAGAGCGCCATGGTTGTCGATTTTCTTCCAACGACCTCCACCAAACATCGTGTTTCAAGCCCCACACGTTGCACCAGCCAGGTGACTGGAGACGCTCTTCCCAACTCCTGTGCTCAGGCGAACGTGTCGTCCACTTCTCAATGGCGTCTCCGTCGGCATTGGAGCCCAAACTCATGCGCCAACCTCGCACCGAAGATTCCATCAAGTCACCCCACAAGGAATGAGCTGGAACCGTCAACAGGCTTTGAATCAACGAATCGGCTCCATCCAAAGATGTGGACAGGCGCTCTGCAGCCTGGTCCCTTTCGGCGGCATTGCTGCCCACGGCACCTGTGACCATCAATTGATCCAAGTCGAGAGAATCAAGCTTGTCTTCGAGCCAACGATCCAAACGTGCAAGTTGAGCACCTGGGTGGCGTTCTGGATACATGACCGCCGCCGGATTTTCACGCAATCCTGCGATTGGTTGATTTGGCCAAACCAAGGTCAGCGAATCTGAGCCGTTGCTTCCCTCCCAATCTTCAATCACAACAGTCCATGACCAAGGCAATGCCTCCAATTTGTAAACGCCATCCGCCACATCGGGCCACCGACACCAGCCAGCGCTGTCCACGACCAACACTTGGCTTTGCACAGCATCACGGGTGACACCATCCAACCAAGAGCTGACATAGAGGACGATGCCTGCGAGATCGTTCTGGCTGGCCGACTCGCCTTGTTCATCCACCCACTGAATGACCACATCTGTTTGAGCAACGGCCATCGTATCTGGCGTCAACAACGGCAACAACATTGCCAACCAACCAAAGGGGAGCTCCCTCATGGATTGAGCCATGGCAGCACTGCTTTGGGAACAAACATGGACACGTCTCCCCCGTGATGGAGGATGTCCCTCACAACGGTCGAATGGACGGCTGAGTGCTTTGGATCTGTCAACAAGATGACTGTGTCCAATTCAGGATGCATGGCTCGGGTCATTTGAGAAAACGTTTTCTCGTAGCTCAGGTCGACCCCATTCCTCACCCCTCGCAGCAAAAAGGTTGCCCCTTGCGTTTTGGCAAAATCCGCGGTCAATCCGTCATAGGAATCCACGTCAATTGACGGACAATCCGCAAAAGTTGCAGCGAGCATCTCGAGACGATGAGACACCGAAAACATGGAAGACTTCGAACTGTGACGCCCTACGGCCACGACAATCCGATCAAACAAAGGGACGGCCCTTCGAACGACATCTTCATGGCCTTTCGTCACAGGGTCAAACGAACCAGGAAAAATTGCTGTGCGCATTCATTCGAAGGTAAACAAACTGAAATGGACATGGCCATATTTTCTCGACAGCACATGCCCCTCTTGGTCAGAAACGTCCACCCGTTCTCCATGTTCCAAAATGAACCAACCATCTGATGCCAACACGCCACTGTCTTTGATGACGTGTGGCAAGCTTTCCAACCGAGCCATGTCGTAGGGCGGATCTGCAAACACAAGGTCAAATTGGGTGAGTGGCTTGTTGAGAAATGACCAAACATCGGCACAGACCGTGTGCAAATCGTCGCTCCCCAGGTGGGCTGCTTGCGCCATGGCGAACCTGCACGCTTTCGGCGCTTTTTCTACCGCAGTCACTGAGGCTGCGCCACGGCTGAGACATTCCAACGAAACCATGCCCGTGCCTGAAAACAGGTCCAGGACATGCATTCCTGACAAGTCAACGCGTGAAGAAAGCAAATTGAACAGGCCTTCCCGGCCAAAATCCGTCGTGGGTCTGCCCCGGAAGCCTTTCAATTCAGGAATCCTTCTGCCTCGCCAATCCCCTCCCGTTATCCGCATGCCTTCATCGATTGAAAAAGTGGCCACCAAGACATGTGCAAGGCAGCATTGGCTTTGGCATCTGCCCGCTGGTGTTCGACAGTGCGGACATCCATGAAACGAGACCACCCACTGACGAAGGTGTCTTCGCCTGACCAACATGCGCGGCAAGTCTCCATGGCGACACCCGCGCGGTGAGCCACGTTGACCATGGCGTACAGTGCATCCTCGGCTTCAAATCCAGCATTCAGATGATGCACCCACTGCAACGCTTCACCCGACACCGCGACCATGAGTGCGCCCTCATTCCGAACGTCAATCCTGAAGGTCCACCCCCTGTGGCCGTCCTGCCGGTTCAGTTGCAGAGCATCATGCACCAATGCATGGACCAATGGCAGGGGCCGCGATTGGGGAAAAACCTCTGTCAGAGACTGTTCCCAATTCACATCGTGCTCCACTGCCAGGCAGGGACAATCGTCCAGTGCCTCGAGCGCATGACATTCTATGTCATGGGATGGCTGCACTGGGCCGTGAAGCGTTTCGTGCAACTTGCGGGCAGCTTCCTTTTCTCTTGGCGATGAAAGCAAGGCCAATGGAATGGCTGTGGCGGGACGCCCCCACTCCGCGTGAATGACAGACGTGCCAGCATCCACCTGCTTGCGCAGCGCCTTCAACACCTCTCTCACCATAGAGGGACTCGAAATCTCCCTTCTTCCGATGGTTTGGGTCTGGTCAAACGACGTCCAGGTCAACCAAGTGCCGTCCCAGATGAGGGCGAGTTGACCCATCAACAACTCAGTTTCTCCAGTTTCCGTCCCGATGAGCTTCGAACAAGGAACCGAAGCGCAACGTGTCTTTTTTGACCTTCTCCCGGCCAAATGGGGTGGGATCTTGCACCAAAATGGTCGGTTGCCACACGCGTCCCACTTCCACAGCACCCGTTTTCATCACGAACCGTTCGCCAGTGTAGGGATTGAAAGGAAGAGAATCCAAACTCACTTGGGGAAGGCGCTGCGCCGAGCGAACTTCGGGGGTGAAGTTCTCCGCGTAAAACGACGTGTACAACGTGTCGCGCACCTTGTACGGGCTCAAGTCGTCGGTGATCAAATCGAGCAGGGCTTGCTCGGTCATGCCGTCTTTTTCTGCAATGGCAGCAATTTGGGCACGCTTGATGACATAGCCTTCCTCTCGGCTTTGGGACTCAGGGAGTGTGTCGTGGAACGATCCCATGTTGAATTCAACGGGAACCACAGGCGCTTGTACGAACGTGATCAAGCTGTCGAACGTTTCCGCGAAGGTGCCGTTCACGGCAAGGTGCGATTCCTGAGCTGACCGGATGTCCTTCAAACGCTGAATGGTCGTGGCATTCACCTGTTGCTGGGTCGCTTGAAAACGAATTTCTTCATCGACGGAATAAAATACAGAGTAGGCCAATCCCGCCGCAACCAAGGCACCAGCCAGGAGCAGCACCCTGTACATGGAGTGACTCACTTTTTCCAGGACGACCGGCATGGCAAGGATGCCTACGACAATCATGGCCAGAGATGCAAAAAGCATGGCAAATGGCTGACTTTCAAGTGCATCGCCACTGGCGTACTTCAGCAAAAAACCAAGTCCAAAAAGAAGCAGCACAATGCTGATCACGTAACCGTTGATGGTTCTAAGAAACTTTTCCATGGTGCGTGTTTGCGGTTCCAAAACTACAACATGCTACGCACCCTGCAACGCTTCGCGAACTACCTTCGGTGCCCAATCATGCCACGCCCTTCTTCAGCTTCTTCCAACCACGCCCTGGCTGCGGAATTCGAATCTCGTTTGCTCGGGCAAATCCCCTTCAATGCGACGGAGAGCCAAGTGAGGTTTGCCCACGTTTGGTCACGTTTCATCGTTTCGGAAAAGCCGAGATGTGCATTGGTGTGGCGTGGGTATGCAGTAACTGGAAAAACCACGGCCGTGGGTGCCGTGGTCCGCACGCTTCGAGATGCCCGAAAAAAGTGCGTCCTCTTGGCCCCCACGGGTCGGGCTGCCAAGGTGTTGGCCCGCCATGCCGGGCAAGATGCATCGACCATCCACAGGCACATTTACCGCCCCAAGCGCAATCCCGAGGGAGGCACGGCCTACGGATTGATGCCCAATCGGAGAACCGACACGCTCTTCATTGTGGACGAAGCCTCCATGATTGGTGAAAGCGGTGGGCTGCCCTCAGGTGGATTTCAGTACCGCAGCTTGTTGGACGATCTGATTGAATTTGTCTACTCCGGTCACGGGTGTCGGTTGATGCTCATTGGGGACGACGCCCAGCTGCCACCCGTAGGCGCTGCAGAAAGTCCTGCACTTCAAGGAACAAAACTACTAAACGACTTTGACCTGACACTTGCTGATGTGTCTTTGAACGACGTGGTTCGGCAGGAACTGGACAGCGCCATTCTCAGCAACGCCCATGACTTGCGCATGCAGATGGCTGTGACAGATCGCGACCATCCCGCACCCCTTCCCCACTTTGAACTGGGAGCCGGACTTCATCGTGTCCATGGCCAAGAGCTTGAAGACCTGCTTGTGGACCTTCATGCCAAATACGGTGAGGACAATTTGGTCGTCATCACCAGGTCCAACAAAAGGGCGGTCCAATTCAACCAACACATCCGCGCTCGGGTCTTGTGGCAAGAAGACGAATTGAACGCGGGCGATCGGCTCATGGTGGTGGCCAACAACTACCACTGGCTCGCAGACCACGACGAACTTCCCACCAATCTCATCGCCAATGGGGACACGTTGATCGTCGACCGCATCCTGTCTCGGTTCGAGCGACACGACACTCCATTTGCAGAAGCGGAGGTCCGTCTCGCAGACATCCCTGACTATCCAAGTTTTGCTGTGCACATCAATTTGTCCGTCTTGAACTCCGACCGGGCTTCCCAACCGCGTGCGGAACGAAAGGCCTTGTACGAGGCTGTCAGCTCTGATCATGCCCATTTGGGAAGCAAGGCCAAAATCCATGAAGCCACCAATTCAGACCCATGCTATCAAGCATTGCAGGTGAAATTTGCATATGCACTCACCTGCCACAAAAGCCAGGGTGGACAATGGCCCGCAGTCATCGTCGACCAAGGCTTCATGACCGAGGACCGTGTCGATCTCGAGTGGCTTAGATGGCTTTACACAGCATTGACAAGGGCGGAGCGCGAACTGCACCTCTTGAACTTCGCCGACGTGTTTTTTGACTGACCAAGAGACTCCTGTCCACCCGCATTTTTGATGCCCAAGCGCACAAAAAAAAGCCACCCGAAGGCGGCCTTTTTGAAGATTTTCGTTGTGAACCTCAGGCGAGCTCGCGGGCACTGAAGAAGAACGCGCCTTCGATGGCGGCGTTTTCGTCGCTGTCGGATCCGTGCACGGCATTGGCGGCGATGCTCTCTGCGAAGTCGGCGCGGATGGTGCCGGGAGCGGCTTCAGCCGGGTTGGTCGCTCCAATCAACGTGCGGAAATCCGCCACGGCGTTGTCTTTTTCGAGGATGGCCGCCACGATGGGAGCCGACGTCATGTACTCGGTGAGTTCACCGAAGAAAGGACGCTCTTTGTGCACTGCATAAAACGCAGCGGCATCGTCCATGCTCAGTTGGGTCCACTTCATCGCTTTGATGGTGAAACCAGCACCGATGATGCGGTCAATGATTTTGCCAGTGTTGCCGGCGCCTGTTGCGTCGGGCTTGATCATGGTGAAAGTGCGGTTGGTCGCCATGGGGAAAAGATTGGTTGTCTGAGGTTTTGGAGTGCAAAAGTACATCGGGAGTCCCTGATGTCGACGGAAGGAGGCGATGTCCCGCACTATTTTCGTGGCATGAACACGAACGCAACGCTCAGCTCGGCCGATTTGATGGCCCTGGAAGATGCCCATGGCGCCCACAACTACCATCCGCTTCCTGTCGTGCTTGACCGCGGCGAAGGAGTGCATGTTTGGGATGTCGAGGGAAAACAATACTTCGATTTCCTGAGTGCATACAGCGCTGTCAACCAAGGACATTGTCACCCGCGCATTGTGAAGGCGATGCAAGACCAAACCGCCAAGCTCACCCTCACCTCTCGCGCCTTTTACAACAGCATCCTAGGCCCATATGAAAAGTACGTGACAGCGTACTTCGGATACGACAAGGTCTTGCCCATGAACACGGGCGCTGAAGCCGTCGAGACCGCCATCAAAATTGCGCGGAAATGGGCTTACGATGTGAAAGGTGTCCCCTCTGGTGCCGCCAAAATCATCACGTGTTCCGAAAACTTCCACGGCCGTACGACAACCATCGTGTCGTTTTCAACAGACCCTGACAGCACGGGAGGATTTGGTCCGTACACCCCGGGTTTTGAAGTCATTCCGTACAACGACCTTGACGCACTGGCGGCCGCCCTCAAAGAACCCAACGTGGCGGGCTTCTTGGTCGAACCCATCCAAGGTGAGGCCGGGGTGAACGTACCTGCGGACCATTACATCCGCGAAGCTCATGCGATGTGCAAGGCGGCCAACGTCTTGTTCATGGCCGACGAAGTCCAAACGGGCATCGCCCGCACCGGCGCCTTGCTCGCCACCTGTGGCAACTGCACTTGCGAGGCCGAGTGCGAGCGTCAATCGACGTACGTGAAGGCCGACCTTCTCATTCTCGGCAAGGCCATCAGCGGCGGCGCCTACCCCGTCTCGGCAGTGCTGGCAGACGACGCGGTGATGGGTGTGATTCACCCGGGGCAACACGGTTCGACCTTCGGAGGGAACCCCGTCGCCGGCGTGGTCGCCACCGAAGCCCTCGCGATCGTAGCCGACGAAAAACTGGCCCAAAACGCACGCGCTCTCGGTGCCCGGTTCCGCGAAGCCATGCAAGAGCTTGTCGACGAAAGCCCACTGCTGAAGTCGGTGCGGGGACGCGGCTTGCTCAACGCTGTCCTCATCAACGACACGCCCGACAGCAGCACCGCTTGGGACTTGTGTGTGGCGTTGAAGGACAACGGCCTCCTGGCCAAGCCCACCCACGGCAACATCATTCGATTCGCCCCACCCCTTGTGATGACCGCAGACCAACTCGAGTCGTGCATTGAGATCATCTCGAACACGGTGCGTGAATTCAGGAAGCAGTCATGACTTTCGTCAACTTCATGAGGGGCGCGACCTTCTTGTGCCTAGCAGCCATGTGCACAGCGTCCTCGTGGATCCATGCACAAGAAGAAGTTCTGCGGGACGTGGCAGACCAACAAATGTCGTGGTACATGATGTTTGGCAATCACAGGGTCAGCGAACAATTGGGCATCCACACAGAGTATCAATTCCGACGCACTGGATTCGGCGCGGATTGGCAACAATCGCTGTTGCGCGTGGGCCTCGATTGGCACCGCAGCGACCAGCATGTTGTCACAGGAGGCTACGGATGGATCCGCAGCTTTCCCTACGGCGAACAACCCATCGGAGAGACCTTTGACGAGCACCGCATTTGGCAGCAACTGATCACGAAGTCTCAAACCGGGGCACTCCAATGGCTTCATCGCTACCGCCTCGAACAACGCCTCATGATGAGAGAATCAGGCAGCGTGTGGCAACATCGTGCCCGCTACTTCGTGCAAGTGACGTGGCCCCTGCCCAACCGACCTGCTTGGTCCATTAGCGCTTACGAAGAAGCGTTCATTGGGCTTCGCTCACTGGAGAATCCGGTGCTCAACTTGCTTCAGCAAAACCGTCTGTCATTGGCTGTCAATCACAAGCTCAAAGGAGGCACGGCCTTCCAATTGGGCTACCTCCAGCAAGTGTTATGGAAAGGATCCGGCTTGGCTGCAGAGCGCAATCATGTGTTGCTCGTCGGCGTGCGTCACAACCTCGATTTCCGAGACTGAACTCGGCCATGACTCACTTCAACCAACCCTGCTCGCGCATCCAGTCGTCGTTGTACACCTTCGCCGTGTAGCGTGAGCCGTGGTCGTGGAACAGCACGACGGGCACGTCTGTGGGCTTCAACCGGTCTTTCAATTGACGGAGCCCCTGGAACGCACTGCCGCAGCTGTATCCGATGAGCAGGCCTTCTTTTTTGGCCAGCTCGCGCGCGGCGTGCGCACCCGCTTCGTCGGTGACCTTTTCAAAGTGGTCGATCAAACTGAAATCGACGTTGGCAGGCAAGATGTCCTCCCCGATGCCTTCGGTGATGTATGAGTAGATTTCGTTTTCGTCGAACTCTCCGGTTTCGTGGTATTTCTTGAACACCGAGCCGTAGGAATCGATGCCCCAAATCTGGATGTCCGGATTCTGCTCCTTCAAATACTTGGCGGTGCCGCTGATCGTGCCCCCAGTGCCCACGCCGACGATGAAGTGGGTGATTTTGCCTTCTGTTTGTCTCCAAATCTCAGGCCCGGTGGAGCGGTAATGCGCCTCCCGATTGGCGAGGTTGTCGTATTGGTTGCACCACACGCTGTTTGGAATTTCGTTGTGCAGTTTCTCCGCCACGCTGTAGTAGCTGTCGGGGTGATCCGGAGCCACGGCCGTAGGACAAACGTGCACCTCTGCCCCCATCGCCCTCAGGACATCGACCTTTTCCTTGCTCTGTTTGCAATTGGTGGTGCAGATCAACTTGTAGCCTTTGACGATGCAGGCCAACGCGAGGCCCATGCCCGTGTTTCCAGATGTGCATTCGATGACCGTACCTCCTGGCTTCAACTTGCCACTTGCCTCGGCGGCCTCGATCATGGAAAGCGCCATGCGGTCCTTCACACTGTGGCCTGGGTTGAAGTACTCCACTTTGGCCCAAATGGGACAGGGAAATTCTTCGGCGATCGCATTCAATCGAACCATGGGGGTGTTGCCAATGGTTCCGAGGATGTTGTCATGCACGTTCATGCGTCCAAAAGTAGCGTTTCCAATCGCGTGCATCACCTGCGAGGGCCCTTACCTTTCAGGCTGTGAACGTGGAAAGGTTGATTGCACGGCGCATGGCGCACAGCAACCGAGAATTGAACTCTCGGCCCGTTGTGCGCATCGCCATTGCGGGGGTCACCCTCGGGGTGGCGCTGATGATTTTGGCCTCGGCGGTCGTTCAAGGTTTCCAGCACGAAGTCAAGAACCTTGTTGTTGGGTTCGACAGCCACATCCAGGTGTCGTCCAGCGACCCAGGGGCCAGAGGCATCCCGTGGACCTATGGCATGCTCGACACGCTGCGCCTCATCCCCGGTGTCCAACATGTTTCGTTGCGACACGAGCGCGCGGGCATCCTCGAAACTCCAAACGCATTGAAAGGGGTCGTCGTTCGCGGGTTGGATTCCACCTCACGGGCAAACCGCATCCAAAACGGCCTGCTCCGGGGGCGGATGCCATCACTCTCTTCGGCCCAGGACCTTGTGATTGGCGAACCTTTGGCCAGGACTTTGGACCTCGACACGGGCGACCGCGTGACAGCCTACCTCGTTGTGGGTCCCAACAACATCCGACCACGCCCCATGCGGGTTGCGGGTGTCTACGAAACAGGGCTCCTCGAATTTGACCAACGCCACGTTTGGATCGCGGCCGGTCTGCTTCAAGACGCAGCGTCACGAGGCGCCGAGGGACAAATCGTTCTCGAAACCACGTCTCACGGCATGCGGGCAGTGGGACAAGCATTCGGAAAGACGGAGCAAGGCAGCAAATGGACAGGGCGATGGGACAACCTCCCCGATGGCATTTCATCCTACGGCAGACGCAGCTTGTCCCTGTCGGGCCTGCCTCAGTCAGCGAACCCCATGTGGATTGTCGGCGACGGTGTGCTCGCAGACACAGTGAACGTCCAATGGAACGACTCATTGGGGTGGCATGCAAACACCTCGAATGGCACCCATCGCAAAGTGGCTGACGGTTACGACCTGTGGGCCGAAGGACTCGACGGTTTGGAAGAACTCCACTCCCGTCTGTTTGCGGCCATTCCCTACAATTGGCAGGCCGCCAGGGTCGACC
>JAYZBB010000049.1:0-13880 GCA_036339415.1 Bacteroidota bacterium
GAACATCATTCCTGACAAGGGGCTGTTGTCGATTGGCCGCAACCGGAATTTTGAATTTGATGGAATCATTCAGGCGGGCAAATTCCAATTGGAAGGAAGTGATTTCGAATTCGACTATGACGCGTTCAAACTCGAGGTCAGCAAGGCAAAGTCGCTCCGCATTCAGGCAGAGGTGGATGGCAAATTCGATCAGCGAGGCAAACCAAAACTGCGATGGGTGAGGAGTGTGATTGAGGAGTTGACAGGCACACTGGCAATCGACGATCCCGGAAACAAGTCAGGATGGAAGAGTGACTTGCACACGCAATATCCAGTATTGACCAGCCGAGAGGTCTCCAATGTGTACTACGACGCGGCCAACATTTGTCAAGGAGCCTATCGTCGAGAAGAGTTCAAATATGCAGTGGATCCGTTCATCATCGACAGTTTGGACAACTTCAAGAAGGAGGACCTTGTGTTTGAAGGCGAGTTGTTGGCTGGTGGCATCGTGCCAGATTTGCGCGAACCCCTTCGATTGATGACGGATTATAGCCTGGGATTCAAGCGGAGCACTCCTCCGGAAGGGTATGCGCTGTACGAAGGACTGGGAAATGTCACGGGAGATTTGACATTGGATTTGGGAGGGCTTCATGGCCCGGGCTCCATCGACTTTTTGACGACGCACATTGAAGGTGAGGACAACACCTTGGTTCCAGACTCGGCGTTTGGGACGACCACCTGGTATGACAATGCGGCCGTTGCAGGCAACATTCCTGGTGTGAAGGCGACGGTTGCGGATTTTGGATTGCAGTCCAAAGGAAAGCGGCTCTTCGTTCGGTCGAGGCCGAACAGTCCGTTGACATTCTTCGATGAGGAGGTTTATCTCACTGGCGGGTTGGAATTGAATGCCTCACGCATGATTGGGCAGGGCACGTTTGATTTTGAAGAGGCCAAATTGTCAGCGCCAGATTTTCTCATGAAGGAGAGGACTCTCGATTCCCAACAAGCGGCATTTGAATTGCAAGGGGGCGATCTGGACGGTGTGGCATTTGGAACCGAGGATGTGTTTGCCCACGTCGATTTCGATGCACGCCGAGGTGATTTCAAGGCCAAGGAAGGGGCCACCCTCATCGACCTGCCGGCCATACGATATCAATGTTTGATGGATGAGTTCTCTTGGTTCATGGATGAGGCACGTTTGGACTTGTTGAACACGCTGATTGACCCTACTGCCATGACGTTTCAGGAATTGGCAGATCGGGACCAAAGCAACTTTTTCTCAATGCATGCGGAACAAGACAGTTTGCATTTTCTGAGTTCCAATGCGACGTACAGAGTGGAAGAGGGGCTTGTGGAGTGTCGCGATGTCAAGTCGATCGCCGTGGCTGACGCCGAGATCAAACCAGAAGAGGGGTACGTGGTGTTGAGACGAGATGCGGTCATGGATCCCCTGGTCAATGCTGAAATCTTTGCCAACGACGTGACGCGTTATCACCGACTGTTTGAGGCCAACATTCAGATCAATGGGCGCTTCGATTATGAAGGTGCTGCAAGCAAAAACTACGTCGATGCCATTGGCAAGGAATGGCCCATTCGACTGAACGATGTGTCTGTGGACACAGCCAATCGTACTGTTGGGCATGGGCTGGTGCGTGCAGGCGAGGAATTGTATCTGAGTCCTGAATTTGCATTCAGGGGACGCGTTCACCTGGAGGCTGGACGCAAAGACTTGGACTTTGAGGGCGGAGCCCAAATGCAATTCGAGTGCGATGATTATGGCAACGAGTGGGTGGAATTCAAGGGCGTCATTAACCCGTCAGACGTTGCGATTCCGGTTGATTCTCTGGTGACAGAAATGGGCAAAGCTCATTTGGGCGTTGGATGGACTTACAACAGCGGTGGCATCAAGTCGATGTACCCCGCATTTTTCTCGAAAAAACCTGTGCGTTCTGACGTGTCTTTTTTGGTGCCCAGAGGCGTGTTGAGATACGACAAAAGAAACGACCGTTACGTGGTTTGTTCCGATGAGAAACACAAGAACAAGTCGTTGCCGGGCAACCTGACTCAAATGTCACGGGGTGGATGTGAGGTTTGGCAACAGGGCAGGGCATCGTTCCCTTTGAACGACATGCACTTGCTCAAACAGGAGTTCATTGGAGACGTCGCGACCGAGTCAGGTCAGATGGTGTTGCGAGGTGGCATGGTGATGGACATGCCGATGCCTCCAGAAGTGTTGAACTACCTCAAAGAACAGATTCAAACCTCAGATCTAGCCAGCGGTGCTGGATACACGTCCACCAACTACGAAGCGATGTTGGGAGAACTGGTTGGCCTTGATGAAACCGCGAAGTTGGTCACTGAACTCGACCGCAACGGAGAAGCATACAAAAAGCAAGTGCCCAAGGAAGTGGCAAAAGCTTTTGTCTTTCATGGCATGGAATGGCGTTACGACGGATTCGACGACAGATGGTTGAGCGAAGGGGAGGTTGGCATCGCCACCATGGGCGAACAAAATGTCTGGCGCCGAATCAAGGGGAAGGTCTCTCTGGACCGCGACAAACAAGAGATCATCGTCTATCTCCATTTTGGGCGCAAACACTGGTACTTTTTTCAATGGAAGGCCAACCAAGGGTACATGCAGGTTCAAGCCATGGAGCACAAACCAGAAGATGACGAAACGCTTGAATTGGTCATTGCTGATTTGAAGGATGGTGAAAAGGTCTTCAAGGAGGGTGCGTCGCAATTCAATCTTCAATGGATCAACGGCGACGTGTGGCGCAATCGCTTCACGGAGATGTTTCGGGAATTTGATGAGTGAATGAAGATGTGAAGACGTCCTTATCTTGTTGGACATGAGCCCTCACAAGTCGTACCCGCATGTGTTCCAGCCCTTGGATTTGGGATGCATGGTCTTGCCAAATCGCATCTTGATGGGGAGCATGCACACGGGGCTGGAAGAAGAGAAAGGAGGGATGCGAAAGTTGGCCGCGTTTTATGGTGAACGCGCCGCTGGCGAGGCTGGTTTGATTGTGACTGGGGGCATTGCACCCAACATGTCAGGTGTGGTTGCTTGGGGAGGTGCTCGCATGTCGATGCGTCACCATGTCAAGCAGCATCGAGTGGTTCCCGAGGCTGTTCACGCGGAAGGAGGGCGGATCTTGATGCAAATTTTGCATGCCGGTCGTTATGCATACACACCTTTCTGCGTAGGACCAACGGCCGACCCTTCTCCGATTTCACGTTTCAAGCCCCGAGCATTGACTGCACGTGGTGTTGAACGCACCATACGGGATTTTGTCCGCTCCGCACTGTTGGCGAAGGAAGCGGGTTACGACGGAGTGGAGATCATGGGTTCTGAGGGCTACCTGATCAACCAGTTTGTGGCTTCTGAGACCAACAAACGTGACGACCAATGGGGTGGCTCGTTCGAGCGCAGATGTCGGTTTCCAGAGGAAATTTTGACCCGCATTCGAGCTGCTGTGGGTACAGATTTTGTCATCATGTACCGCTTGAGCATGCTGGATTTGGTTACTGGGGGGTCCAATTGGAAAGAGGTGGAGCGTTTGGCCCAAATCGCGGAATCCGCAGGTGCGAATGTGATCAACACGGGAATTGGATGGCATGAAGCGCGCATTCCGACGATAGCGACCATGGTTCCGCGAGGTGGCTTTCGATTTGTGACGAAGAAATTGATGGGCAAGGTGAATGTGCCGTTGGTCACGACCAACCGTTTCAATGACCCGGCAGATTGCGAATCGGCCCTGGTCGAAGGGTGTGCGGACATGATCAGCATGGCTCGGCCATTTTTGGCAGACCCTCATTTGGTGCGAAAGGCCAGGCTTTCACGTCCAGAGGACATCAACACTTGCATTGGTTGCAACCAAGCTTGTTTGGACCATGTGTTCAAACAGAAGGTGGCGTCTTGTCTCGTCAATCCTAGGGCTTGCCACGAAGACGTTTACGGCAGGATCCCAAAGCCTCAGGAGGGGCAAACGTCACTGTCGAGAGGAGGCATGTTGAGCAAGGCATTTACTGGCAAACGCGTTGCAGTAGTGGGCGGTGGGCCTGCCGGAATGAGTGCGGCTGTTGAACGAGCCAGGCATGGAGCTGACGTCGTTTTGTTTGAAGCCAAAGAGGCCCTGGGAGGACAGTTTCTGCTGGCGAGAAACATCCCAGGCAAGACGGAGTTCGATGAAACAATCCGCCATTTCAAAACACAGATGATGCATTTGGGAGTCGAGGTTCGACTTTCGTGCAAACCAGATTCCTCCTTGTTGGCTCCATTTGACGAGGTGGTGGTGGCGACGGGTGTCCAACCACGCAAACTCGGCGTCAAGGGTGCAGATCGTCCAGAAGTGGTCACCTACGTGGATGTCCTCGAAGGACGCGTGAACGTGGGGAAACGCGTGGCCATTGTAGGCGCCGGTGGCATTGGCTTTGATGTTGCAGATTTCTTGACCCATGATGCCGATGGCGACGATTTCATGCGGGCATGGGGTGTAGACCGTTCCTTGGCGGGCCGAGGCGGTTTGGCGAAACAAGAGCGCAAATCTGCGGGACGTGAAGTGATCATGTATCAGCGACGGTCGGGAAAGATGGGAAAGACCTTGGGCAAGACAACGGGATGGATTCACAGAACCACACTCAAACAACGAGGCGTGGTTCAACAATCAGGCGTCAAGTATTCTCACATCGACGATCACGGCTTTCCCGTGATCTTGGAGGACGGTTCGTCCTTTGTTCAGCAAGTGGACCATGTCGTGGTCTGCGCTGGGCAAGAATCACATGTTCCTGCCGGGCTGTCGCACCCCAATGTGACGTTGATTGGGGGAGCCAAAAATGCCAAAGGAATCGACGCCCAGCGGGCCATCAAAGATGGCATGGTGATGGCAGCTCAGTCCTGAAGTCCCAAAGCCGTGATGTTTTCGCGGGCTTTGGTCAAGAGTTCCTCCGGTGTGCCATCCGAAGCGAACGGGGCTCCAATGCGCACACGAATGTCAGTCCCCGTGCACCGAATAAACCAAGCCTTGGGTGGCAATCGATCGAAGGTTCCATGGATGTGCATGGGGACGATGGGTGCGCCTCCGGCTTTGGCCAAATGAAACGCCCCCTTTTTGAAGGTCTGCATGTGGCCATTGGACGACCGGGTCCCCTCAGGAAAAACGAGAACGCTGCGTCCATTCTTCAACGTGGATGTGAGTTGATTCACGGCTCTTTCGGAGGAGGCTCTGTTGCCACGTTCCACAAAAACAGTTCCAGCCAATTCATTCAATTTGCCCAGGAGCGGCACTTTGCGAACACTCGCCTTGCTGAGGAAAACAATGGGCGTTGGACTGGCACTGAATGCGGCATTGATGTCCAGCAGGCTGGTGTGATTGGCCACGAGCACAGCTCCATTTCCAGCATCGGCCAGAGCTTGCGCCATCGGATCTACAGCCACATCCAATTTGGCGCCGACAATCCATTTCAACAAGGGCCGAGACCAAAATCGCCGTCCAACATTCCACATCATCCAATCTCCACTGTTTGGTTTGACTGCCATGACTGCCAGCCCAACCACACTGCTCAAAGTGGTATGCAAGATGGCCATGATTGTGACGATGGGCGAAAACATCCAAGCGAGAAGGGTCATTGTTCAAAGATGGGGGATGCGCAATGGTTTCCATTGTCCTGGTTTCAAATCACCAAGTTCGAACGAAGCCATGGACACGCGAATCAATCGCAACGTAGGAAGGCCCACGGCTGCTGTCATCCGGCGCACCTGCCTGTTTTTTCCTTCCCCGAGCGAGAGTTCAATCCAGGTGTCCGGAATGGAGGCTCTCACTCTGATTGGCGGAGTCCTTGCTGGCCATGTAGCCTGGATGATCCGTGCGTTGCAACCTTTCGTCTTGAACGCTTTTCCCTTGACGCGAAGGTTCATTGGTTCTTGGAGTTGCTCGAGTTGTTCAGACGAGGGGATTCCTTCTACTTGGGCATGGTACGTCCTGCTGTGTCCATTGTCAGGGTTGAGCAGGCGCGTTTTGAAGGCATTGTCATTGGTGAACAACAACAAACCTTCGCTGTCTGCGTCAAGCCTTCCAATTGAATACACGTCTGTGCCAAACGGAGGGTCCAGCTGACCCCATCCTGACTTGGCACCTTCGTCGGAGTGCTGACTCAAAATGCCGTAAGGCTTGTTCAGCATGTACAAGACCCGCTCCATCACTCCACCCAATCGGCCACAAAGACATTGGTGCTTCTTGTACGGCCGTTGTTTCTGTTTGAACTGAATGCCAACCGCGTCCCATCCGGTGAAAACATGGGGAAACTGTCAAAGGCCTCATCAAATGTGATTTGTTCGAGTTCTGTGCCGTCGAGATTGATCATGTAAATGTTGAAGGGAAACCTTCCACTCTCGTGGTTGGAGGAAAACAGAACCTTGTCTCCGTTTGGATGAAAGAACGGAGCCCAATTGGCACCGCCTAGATGGGTGATTTGTCTCATTTCAGAGCCATCAACCTTGGCAACAAACAACTCCATGGAAGTGGGTTCAACGAGATTTTGGGACAGAAGGGCTTTGTACTTCTGAATCTCTTCCTCTGTTTTGGGTCTTGATGCCCTCCACACCAACCATTTTCCATCAGGACTAAAGAAGGCTCCACCGTCGTATCCGAGTGTGTTGGTCACTTGTTGGATGTCGTTTCCATCCAGGTCGCAAGTGTACAAATCGAGGTCCCCATTGCGCGTGCTGGTGAAGACCATGCGGTCTCCTTTGGGACTCACCGTGGCTTCGGCGTCGTAATGTGGGCTCGTTGCGATCGACGTTTTGGCCTGGGTGCGGAGGTTGTGTAAAACCATGTCGTATGTCGGATAAATGGGCCAAACATACCGGCCTTCGGGTCCTCGCTCGGGCACTTCCGGACAAGCGCTGTCAGAACCTTCGGTTGTCGCGTACACCACAACGGAGTCCCCAGGCAAGAAATAGGGACACGTGGTGCGTCCCAGGCCTGTGCTTGCTCGATGCGGACGCATGTCTGCATCAGGCGTGCCCATTGAATCCAAGGGCATGACAAAGATTTGGTCACAAGGAATGCCTGCTTGCGGCTGCGTGGTTTGGTACACAAGCGCGTTTCCACCGAATGCCCAGTAAGCTTCGGCATTGTCTCCGCCAAATGTCAGTTGGCGAATGTTTTTGAGGTGCGTTTCTTTTTGGTAGGTTGATTCCCCAGAGGTCATGGCTTCCATGGTCTCGACTTGCGGGGACTTGCATGCCGTGAAAGTGACAAGGAATGCACAGACCAAAGCGACTTGATTTGGGTTCATGGCGCGAAACTAATGGCATCCTCCCATTGGGATGTCCTACTTTTGTCAAACGGTTGCTCCTGCCGCCTCATTCGTGGGGAGGAAAGTCCGGACAACACAGGGAACCACACTTCTTGAAAGGGAAGGCGCATCCAACGGGGTGTGACAGAAAGTGCCACAGAGATTCAAACCGCCGATGGCCCTCGGGCACAGGCAAGGCTGAAAAGGTGAGGTAAGAGCTCACCAGCGCACAGGTGACTGTGCGGCTTGGGTAAACCTTGTGGGTTGCAAGACCATGTAAACTGGCGATTGAAAGCGTCCCGCTTGAGCCAGAGGGTAGGTCGCGTCAGATCAATGGCAGGACCCTTCGGGGAACAGAATCCGGCTTACACCGTGCTTTGAGGGGGGTTGCGGAAACGCAACTCCCTTCTCCACGCTTGGGGCTGATGTGTCAGGCGACCAACCGCGGTTTGTCGGGTCCGTTGATGGGTTTCCAACGATTGTGATCAATCCAGGAAGGGGTATCGGTAGTCCTTGGGGGAGACCAGTGCCTCCTTGATGGTGCGAGGACTGACCCAGCGCAACAGATTCAAGTAAGATCCGGCTTTGTCGTTGGTGCCAGAGCCTCGGGCACCGCCAAATGGTTGTTGTCCCACCACAGCTCCGGTGGGCTTGTCGTTGAGGTAGAAGTTCCCCGCGGCATTTTCCAACTTCGCTGAGGCCAGTTCCAGAGCGTAACGGTCTTGGGAGAAGACGGCTCCCGTCAGTGCATATTCGGAGGTGGAATCCACCAGTTCTAGGATTCGTTCAAAGGCATCGTCGCCGTTGTCATCGTACACATGCACCGTGAGCACGGGTCCAAAAATTTCCTCCACCATGCTTTTGAAGTGAGGATTGGACGTTTCAACGACTGTGGGCTGCACAAAGTATCCGACGCTGTCGTCGCACGTGCCGCCGGCAATGATTTCAGCATCGTCCGCGGCCGCTGCGAATTCGATGTAGCTCTTGATTTTGTCGAAAGCACGGCGATCGATGACCGCGTTGACAAAATTGCCAAAATCTTCTGGCGACCCCATTTGAATCGTGGCCAATTCTGCTTGCATCTTCGTTTTGATGCGCGGCCACAAAGATGCTGGCATGTAGGCTCTGGAAGCCGCGCTGCATTTTTGGCCTTGATATTCAAAGGCACCACGAATCAAGCCCGCAACAACGGCGTCGACATCCGCGCTTTTGTGCGCGACGACGAAATCTTTGCCGCCCGTTTCTCCCACAATGCGGGGGTAACTCCGGTACATTTCGAGGTTTTCACCAATGGTCTTCCACAAGTGTCGGAACACGCCTGTGGACCCAGTGAAGTGCAGACCGGCGAAGTCCCGGTGTTTGAACACCACCTCACCAGCCACAGGTCCATCGCACGTGATCATGTTGATGACGCCATCAGGGAGTCCTGCCTCCTGGAAAATTTCCATGATGACTTGTGCACTGTAGACCTGAGTGTCGGAGGGTTTCCAAACAACAACATTGCCCATGAGTGCCGCCACTGCGGGCAAATTTCCGGCGATTGCAGTGAAGTTGAATGGTGTGATGGCAAACACAAATCCTTCCAGCGGCCGGTATTCCAGACGGTTCCATATGCCTTCTGCACTTTCGGGCTGCTGCGCATGGATTTCTTGTGCGTAGTAGGCATTGAAGCGCAGGAAATCTGAGAATTCGCAGGCTGCATCGATTTCAGCTTGAAAGCAATTCTTGCCTTGCGAAAGCATGGTTGCCGCGTTGATTTTGGCTCGGTATGGACCGGCCACCAAGTCGGCAGCTTTCAGAAACACCGCTGCGCGGTGCTCCCATCCCAAATTGGACCATGAAGCCCGAGCTTCCAATGCCGCATCAATGGCCATTTGAACATGGTTGGCATCGCCATAACTGAAATGGCCGAGGACTTTGCCGTGTTCGTGTGGTGGCGTCATGGCGTGCTTGTAGTCCGTCACAATGCGTTGGTTGCCGATGTACATGGGGACCTCGATGGGGTCTTGGTTGTACATCGCCTTGTATGTGGTCAAAAGTGCGTCGCGTTCTGGGGTTCCCGGCGCGTAGCTGAGCACCGGTTCATTGATTGGGTAGGGGACGTTGAAAGTTCCGTGGGCCATTGTGAATGATTTGAAGGCCAAAACTACGGCGCTTCCTCTGCGCCACCTTTCCTTGCATTGTCCCTTTTCTCAACCTTCGCACAACTTCAATGCAGCACATTCCCTTTGTTTTGACATGTTGGTGGGAAGGCTTTCGAGCGGCAAAATTTTGGCCAAGCGCCATGCTCGTCATGTTGGTCGGCATGTTCCAGGTTGCTGGCCATGCGCAAAGGGGAGGTGTCCTTCAAGAGCTGAATGAGACAGCGTCTGAGTTGTTCGAGGCCAAGTCTTGGGAGAAAGCACATCGGGCGTATGCTGAATTGCTCAGTTTGGATGGCACGAATGTCCACCTCCAGACACGGTATGCCGCAACACTCCTCCATGACGACCGGTCGCGTGTTGAGGGCATCCAAAGGTTGGCGGCCCTTGCCGAACAAGACTTGCTTTTGGGTGAGGGCATGTTTTGGTGGGGCAAATCATGGATGCTTCAAGGGAAGCCGGATCTTGCAAAAACCGCGTTGGAGCAGGCCATTTCACAAGCAGACAAAAAATCTTCATGGCTCGAAGATTGCCTTGTCGCCCTCGACCAGTGTGAAGACCTGCCAACGCAGTTTCCCTCCATTCAAAACCTGACGAAGTTGGATGTTGTGGAAGTGCCGGCAGCTTCATTCCATCGCTATGTGCAATGGAAAGCTCATGGCATTCGTCTCATGTCTGTGCCAGAAGAGCTGCAATCAAAACGAGACAGAAAGGCAGGAATCAGAGCTTCAGTTGCGCTCCGAAGGTCTACGAAAGATGTTCTTTTTCACAGCCTTGGGCCCAAAGCAGAACAAGGGTTGGACATTTGGCTGGCTTCGTTGAACGAGAAGGGGGCTTTTGACAAACCCACCAGGTTGCCACCTCAAATCAACAGCCCGTATGATGAAATCAATCCGGTTTGGAATGAGGCGGCCCAATGCTTGACGTTTGGCAGCAATCGCCCCGGCACAATGGGAGGGATGGACATTTTCAAATCTTGCAAGGAGGGCGGAGCCTGGTCGGAAGCCAAACCACTCGGTCCAAGGTTCAATTCAATCCACGACGATTTGGCCTATTACCCCTTCGATACGACTGGGGTCACAGGTTGGTTGGTCACGACCAGGAAAGGTGAATTCGGTGCTGTTGAAGTGTGGGAGGTTGAGCCGGATGGTGGCCCAACGCACCCCCAGCAAGTTTGGTCCACTTGGGACATGGGCGAGGATGCCGTGCCGGGAGTCTTGACGCTGTACGACGCCAAAAGCAACAAACCACTCGCCCGGGTCGAGATGCAACACGACGTCGGCCAATGGGGGGTTGTCTTGTCTTCAGGTCAAGTCATACACTACGTCTACGAGACTTCCGAAGGCATTCATGCCGAGGGCACCTACGCCCTGCCAGCGTCCGATTCACCTTCGGTGGTCCAACAACAGATGAAATGGTCTCCAGCCAACAACGACATTGTCGTCTCGTGCAACTTGCAGGACGTTGCTGAACCCATCGCTGACAATGTCACTTGGAGCTGGAACGTGGTTCTCGAAGACATTCCAACGATTGCAGCTGAGGAATGGTCAAGGCCCGAATTGAATGAAGCGTTGACACCAACAGACCCTGCCATTGCGGAGGTTCAGGCGAGACGAATCGTCAAATTCCAATCTTATCCGTGGTGGACCGATTTGCAAAAAGAGGAGCGGGACATCGCAGCGAGCATTCTTGTTCAACACCAACCGATCTCAGCGGAGCATTGGCCTGATCCTTTTGATCATGAAGATTTCAACGCGTATGAATCGTCCTTCAAGGATCTCGAAGAAAGGGCGACGGACGCTGTCATTCAGAGTGTGGTTTCACGCGCTGCGGCAGACGTCATCATGGAAGACGCGTCATGGGACGATGCGCTGAGTGCGGCTTTGGATGCAGGGGCAGAGATGTGGGCCTCTGTCGGTTGGCCAAGAGAAGTTTTGGAACGAAAGTCGAAACGGTTGTGGGCTGAAGCGGGGGCAACATTTGACCAAGGAACAACACCAGTCGTCCGCGACAAGAGAGGGGTGGTTGGTGATGGTTTGTGGATTGAACAACCTTGGAAGGATGGATCGCTGCTTGCGCACCTGCACAACGTCCACTGGTCTTCGCATTTGGAGGCTGACGTGATGGCATTGACCTGGTCGTTGGCCAGGCAATCGACCCGCCTCGATTCGTTGGTGTCTTCGAAGCCGTTCGTGTGGACTGACACGAGATTTTGGCTGCCGGCGATGGCTTCTGTCGCCGACCCTTTGAAGGCACATGGAGGTCAAGCTTCTGGTGTGAGCAGCCTGGCGCAGCAACGGACCTACATGCAACATCGATTGACGCTGCTAGAGAGCTTGGAAGGCACCGCTGAATTCGATGAAGTTGCCATAGTTGAAGCTTCGAGGGCATGGCAAACACGTGCCGTCCCATTGTTGGCTGGCAATGGCATGTTGCGACTCAACGATGCGCCAATGGAGGCCGCAGTGGATTCGACTGTCGCAAACGAACGTCGTCAGCACATGTTGGAAAGTGAAATGGGGAGAACGGAGAGTGTCTTCAATCCTGTGGAAGCTGGATTGCAGGAAGCTTGGCGGCTGGATTGGCAGAAGAAGATGGGCATCAGCAACAGTGGTGCCTTGTCGAGAGACCTCGCCAATTGGAGAGATGACATGATGGCGTGGCTTGCGGTGACTGTGAGTCAAGAGGCCTTGCCCCAACCATTGTTGCGCCGCTGTCTGGATAGAAAGCGGTTGCGATTCGATGCGGATGAAGCGCTTACAATGCCAACAACGTTGACCAAAAGCAAAGAGGCATTGTTAGACGACATCGGCGATTTGTGTGAGGCCATGCTCACCATGGCTGGGGCAGAAGTCAACATTGATGAGGCCTTTGGACTGCTGGAGGCCACCTGGCTTTTGACTGCGTGGCTGCATGACGATGCCTGGCTTGAATCAACCTTGGATCAGGCTTTGGTGGAATTGGATCGTTGCCCCACAGTCGTGTCAAAAGCGCTCCCGAATCTGCGCGTGAAATGGGCTCAGGTGCAGTCGGAGCTTGCTGCCAATCCCTTGAATGTGCCAGATGTCAAAGAAGGTGCCGTCTCAGACCTGCGAGAATTGCAGTCCATTCACGATGTCGTCGATGCCAACCATAGGGTCAAATCTGCAGAAACCAACAAAACATCCGAGATTCCGGCCACCAACGCAGAGCCTTTCGACTTGGGGGAAAGAGGAATCCACTTGGGTTGGTTTAGGAATCCACCGCAGGTGGGCACCCTGCCAAAGGGAACTCAGTTGGTTCACGTGGAGGGCAAACAGGGCCTCAAAAGATGGGTGCTGCTTTTTGATAATGAAAATGGACGGGCTCCAAGTCAGTCATCTTTGTCTGCATGGCTGGGGAACGTCGGTGTGCCTGATGCGTACGAGGTGCAATGGGATGGGGGTATTTGGACACGGAAACGTCAACCTGTGGACATTGAGGGCGCCAGTGCTGAAGAGAATCGGGCCGCAAGCGATGCAGCGGCTGAGACAGTGTGGGCGTCTGGACGCCCCGTGCCACTTGACTCTTTGGATGGAACTTGGCACGCCGTCCAAGTCGGCGTATTTGCCGGAAATCCTGAGACAGCGTGGTTGACCAGCTTCAGCGACAGGCTTGTAAAAGAAACGCTGCCCGATGGACGTGCGAGGTGGTATGTTGCCACAGGCCGTGATGCAAATTCGGCATTCAGAGCGTTGGAGGAACTCCGTTCCGTTCCAGACTTCAGAGATGCATTCATTGTGAAGTTGAATGACGGGCGAAGAGACATGGCTACGGATTCCAAAGTGCCGCACACCCCGCACGCCATTGCATACACACCGGCACAAGAGACCATGGATGCGGCTGTTTCCAATGCAGATTCGGGGTTCAAAACCTTGGAAGATGTCCGACGCCGAGACCCGGAACTGTCACAGTTGTGGAACGATGCAAATCAAGTGGAGGACGGACAGCCACAAATGGCCCCATCCGTTGCAACCATGTGGCATGTTGCCATTCAAACGTACAATGACGGGGTGCCTGCCCATGAAGTCGCAGCATTTTTGATCAAGTCCGCAGAATGGGGAGTGAGAAGTGTGGAATTGTTTGGGCAGACAACGTATTACTCAAGGAGTTTCATCGATCTGAAACAAGCTCAAACAATGCTCGAAGACATCCGTTCTGAGGGATTCACCCAAGCCAAAGTAGAGGCTTTGAATTGATGTAATTTCGCGGGATGATGAACTTCGGGACATGCAAGCCACTGGCAGTGCTCAAGACATCGTTTTTGGCAGGAATGCCGATGTTGATGACGTTCACATCCGTTCAGGCCCAAAACCTTGTCATCAACGAATTGATGGCATCCAATGACTTGGCATATCCAGACGCGTTTTTTGAATACAACGACTGGATGGAGATCTACAACGCAGAGGACACGATCGTCCAACTGGCCGGATACCATCT
>JAYZBB010000050.1:0-13407 GCA_036339415.1 Bacteroidota bacterium
CACCGGTTATCCGGTGCGCGAGGGATTTGGGTCGGAGCTCGGTATCGATTTCAACGGCTTGTTTGCGTACACCAATTTTGGCCCGGCCGACCAGGTGAACTTCTCCGAAATCGGATTGATCCCCGCCCCCACTGTGACCAGCAGCGAATTCGAACTGGCCCTTCGACGCGATGCGGTCCTCGAAGGCGGCAACCTGCTCTTTCCACAAGACGCCATCCGGCTGTTGTTCCGAGATGCCCAATTTGACGACGACTTGCCCAACGCAGGGCTCGAATTCGTGCACAACTTCAACGACGCGAGCACATCTGCGGTGGAGCCGTTGGGCTTGGCCAAAGCCGACCCCACGAGCCTTCGGGTCTGCGCCTACAATGTGCTGGGCAACGGCCTCATCCACCCCAACCGCCAAGCCCACTTTGAGCGCATTCTCTCGGCCTTGGATGCCGACGTGTACTTGTTCAGCGAGTGCGGAGGAACAGGCGCCAACGAGGTCAAATCCCTTCTTGACACGTGGCTTCCCTTGGACGACGACCAAGGTTGGCACACCTCCAAGGATGGCGATTTGATCACCGCCTCGATGTGGCCGCACTTGCAAACTTGGACGGAGCTGCCCAAGCACTTTCCCGTCCTGATTGACGTGCCCGACACCCTAGGCGGGGACGTCCTCTTCATCAACAGCCATTTGAGCTGCTGTGGCAACGACGCGGCACGCCAAGATCAAGTCGATGAAATGATGGCCTGGATCGTCCAGAACGAAGGCAACTTGACCGTCAACACCCCAATCGTGTACGCGGGGGATTTGAATTTGGTGGGGTACGCGCAGCAACTGGAAACGCTGCTTGAAGGCGACATCGTTCAGACCCAAACCTACGGCCAAGGCGGCATGCCCGACTGGGACGGAACCCCATGGGCAGATGCCTTGCCAAGACTCACGCATCAACCCTTCACCTACACGTGGCGGGACGACGGAGACGGCAACTTCCCGCCCGGCCGGCTGGACTTCGTGTTGTACAGCGACGCTGTGATCGACCAAGAACACGCCTTCGTGCTCGAAACAGAAACGTTGCCAGAGGAGGTGCTTGAGGAATTTGGCCTGTTGCAAGGCGACACACACTCCGCTTCAGACCATCTGCCCGTGGTCATGGATTTCTCGGTGCTGCAACCCATGACTCAGGACAGCGACCTCGATGGCCTCGACGACTCAGAGGAAGCTCAACTTGGCACAGACCCCTTGGATGCAGACACAGACGACGATGGGTTGACCGACGGTTTTGAGGCGCTGGTGACGGGGACCGACCCCTTGTTGCAAGACACCAACGGCAACGGCTGCCCAGACGGCGAAGAAGCCTTTCAACTGTGCGCCTCCTGCCCCTCCGACCTGAACAACGATGGGGTCGTTTCGGTCGCAGATGTGCTCCACCTGCTAGGCAACTTTGGGCAGGATTGTCCTTGAGCACGTGAAACGACAGAACGATTTTTGATTGCCCGTTCCATGGAGGGATGCGCCTCCTCCGCAACGGCGCGACAGCCACTGCCTGAACATGTGTCCTCACATGGGAGTCTGGCTTTTGAAAAGTTCTCCTCCTTTCCAGGCATCCTTTTCGCATTTCCATTGCAATTTGAAGGCAACCAGACTTTCTCTCCATGAACACGTTGCAACAGTTTCAAATGTGGCGGACTTTGGATCATGTCCTGGGAGGCAAACCCCCGGCAACGCGGTTTGAATCCAAAAGGAAGCAGCTCCAGCCGAACAATTCATCCTCCCCGCAACCGGTGAAACAAATCCCGGTGTTGGAAGGATTGTCCGACAAAGAGGTTCGACGCCAGTTCATGCGCGAGGGCCGTCCTGTGGTGCTCAAGGGCAAAGCCACCAACTGGCGCTGCGTTCAAGAATGGTCCATGGCGTGGCTGAAGCGTCATTATGGGAACGATCGGGTGGACATCTTCGATCCGCTGGATTACGATTCGAAGGAGGTGAACTACGACGTTGAGGTCACCACGCTGTCCACCATTCTTGACGCCATGGAGCATGGGGACACCTCGAAATACAGTCGCTTTAAACGTTTGCTTTACGACCCCCCCGAGCTCGTGGAACATTTCGATTGGGAATGGCTTCACCAGATGCGCAGCACATGGTCATCCGGGAAAACGTACCAAGTGTTCATCGGAGGCCAAGGGACCAGAACGTCCTTGCACTGCGCGGGAGAGCACAACCTGTTCACCCAAGTTCACGGGAAAAAACATTGGTACTTCATCGAACCCAAGGCCGACCCTTGGTTGAACCCTCCTGTCTCGCGGACCCCTTATTTCTACAGCATGTTTGACCCTGAATGTCCCGACTACGCATCGTATCCGGGCATGGCTGCGACCCAAATTTGGGAGTGCACCCTCGAACCAGGTGACGTGCTGTTCAACCCGCCGTTTTGGTGGCACCAGGTCCGCAACATCACGCCCTCGATTGGGGTGGGATTCAGATGGTTTGATCTCGTCGACAACCTGGCCACCAACACAACGGGAACCGCGTTGACGTTGATGGCCACCAAGCCACCCATTTGGACAGCCACCAAACACAGAACAGATTTCGCCGCCATTTTCAAACACATGCAGTCCAAGTCGTGAGCCATTCCAGACCTCATGAAACCGAACTCAGGTTCCCTCCTGAGGACGCACAATTGTCTGCCATGACGAACGCCACAAGAAGGACGCTCTTCCACAGCCCCATGCAGACAGCACGTGTGACGATCACGTTGTTGGTCATCTTGATGTTGGGCACCAATTCTGTGGCCAGCCAAACCACATCCGCTTCAGATTCAACGAACGTGGTGACGTCCGATTGGGCGTTCAGACTGACCGAAACAAAAGCCGACACCGTGGTGACCCGCCATTTCGCGGCGCCTTCCGCTTTTCAGCTCGACCAAGGCGAAGGTCAAGTCCAATCCAACTTGATTTTGAATGTGGCAAGTTTTGGATTGTCGGATCACGTCTCTGCGTCTTGCATTGTGGGAGGACCGCTCGTTTTGGGGGCAGGCCTGGGCGTCAAAACAAGCCATCCCATCGGCGGCAAGGTGAGATGGAGTCTAGGGGGGGGAGTCGCGACAGAGACTGGCGGGGAAATCATGTCCAAGTCCATGAAGCCCCTCGCCATGGGGTTCACAACCCTGAGTTTCGGCGACCCTGACAAGAATGTGTCGTTGAGCGTGGGCCTGACCAATCGCGCGTTCCCTGGAGGGAGTCCATTTTACGTGTACAGCGATGAAGAACGGGAAGTGGCCCAAGCGCTCATCGATGCTGGTTCGTCAACGGCCCTCACTTCATACGTCTACCCGAACACCAGGTATTATCGCGCATCGACGCGTTTTCTGACAGTGAGTTTGTGCGCCATGTGGCCGTTGGCATCCAGGGTCATTTTGATTTCTGAGAACCACTTTTTTTCGGACAAATATTTTTCCGAATTGGAACAAGAGACCTACAACAGCTCCGGCCCCAACCAAGGCTATTCTGTCTCGGTCAATTACTACATGAGGTACATCTACGAACGCGGAACGGCATGGAACGGAAAAGGAGTCAATCAATTTGTGATTGGCTCCTTGGGGTTCCGCACATGGAGTGCCCGTCGTCCCATCACGTTCGATGCAGGCCTGATTTTGGCTCCTGGAGGTGGACTCGTGCTGACACCGTGGTTCTCCGTATCAAAAGGGTTTCGTTCAAACTTCTGAAACAAACAGGAACGAGGGCGAGCGCCTGAGTGCCACAAAAGGACAACGACAGAAGGCGAACCATTCAGCCTTTCCCCGCTGACATGTCCAGGGTCACCCTGGGCCGGTGTAACTCCAAGAAAAGGACCACCCACTTCCTTGAACTGCGCCCACCGCTTCCGAGAAGAGCAGAAACGACGTGAGGCCAATGGCGGCGAACACAGAAACCAGCATCAACACGATGTAGCCAAATGTTTTGCCCTTGCTTGCTTTCTTCTTGGCCTTCTTCATTCGAGAAAGCCTGACAAGCTGGCCGAGGGAGAACAGGAACGGCGCCAGTCCAATGAGAACGCCGGCAAAGGGAGACGGAAGCAGCATCAAGCCAAAACCCAGGGTGATCAAGGCAGCGACGAGCCATTCGTTAGGCTCATCCTTGGTCGTTTCGCTTTGCGCACCCTCGTCCGAATCAGCCGGAGAGAGCATCAACGTGGAAGGCGGGTTGGCTTCGTGAATCTCTGACGCGACAAGCATGGCCAAAGCCTCAACATCAGGTTTGGGCGAGGCGTTTTCCGCTGAAACTTGAAGTGTGCGGAAGCGGTCAACGTCAGACTGAAGACTTGTCCCGCGGGGGGGCATGTTGGCCCGGTGACCACGGTCCTTGAGGAAGGTCTCGGCGTTGGACATGGGGCCTGGATGGAATGCGGTCTTCTCGTGCTCCCAGTGCCAGCCAGGCAGGGTGGTTCGTTTTTGAAGCGAACAGCCTGAGAGGCCCAACGAAAGCAGACCGACCACAAGCCATTGGACCCAACCTATGTTGCTCGTTTCCAATTGCTTCATAGGTTCAAGATAGCCACACAGCGGTTGAGCGCTGCAATCAGGTCGGGTCTGCAGTGGATGTGGGTCCAGCAGGACAGGTCCGTGAGGCCCCACGAACGGAATGTCTTCCCAACCGGCCTTGAAAGCCTGAACTAACTTCGAAGCATGACGTTGGTTCTTCCCTCGGTCCTTCTCCTCGTGATGGTCGCCATTGAGGCGTTCATCCTGCGCGTCGTCAGGCGCCACGAAGTCCCATGGAATCAGCTCGTCTTCAACCTCAACTCAGGACACACCATCATGTGGCTCTTCCGAGGGGTTGAAATTGCCGTTTTTCATGCCGTGCACGAGAGGTTGAGCTTGGGGTGGGTCGAAGGGTGGTCTGCGGTTGCGCAGTTTGGATTGGCACTTCTCTTCTGGGACTTCTGCTTTTACTGGCTGCATCGGATGCACCACAAGATTGGTGTGCTGTGGGCCGTGCACGTCGTCCATCATGAGGGGGATCACTACAGCTTGTCCCTCGGCATTCGCAACAGTTGGTACAGCTCGCTCACGTCCATCCCATTTTTCCTGATGCTCGCCGTGATTGGCATTCCGACGGAGGTGTTCATTTCCGTAGGGGCGGTGCATTACTTCGTGCAGTTTTACAACCACAATGGCCTGGTGAAGCGGTCAGGCATTCTCGAACACTTCATGGTCACCCCCTCCCACCACAGGGTTCACCACGGCAAGAATTCGCCGTATGTGGATCGGAATTTTGGCGGGACGCTGGTGATCTGGGACAAACTGTTTGGCACTTTCCAGCGAGAACTCGAGGACCTCCCTGTGGAGTTCGGCACGGAGGACCACATCCCCACCGACAACATTTTCTGGGCGAACAACCTTCCGTGGTTGAAACTCCTGGGCATTCGCCTTCCGGAGTTGAAGCGGCCCACACATCGGCTTCGGGCAGCGTGGATGTGGACTGCGGGGTTGCTGTCCTTTGCAATTCTGCTCATGTACATCCACGCCGAAGTGTCCTGGCCTGACTTCGACCGGAACGTACTCCTCGGCTACGGGGCCTTGGCGGCGATGACCGTGGGAGGATTGTCTGAGGGGCGGCGATGGGGCAAATTGGGCTGGTCCCTCATCCATCTCGCTGTGGCCGTGTTGGCCGTCAACCGCGAGGTGTGGCAGGATCCTGTGATTCTGCTGTATTTGGGGCTTGCGCTGGCTCATGCTGCAAGCACATGGCGTCCGGCCACATGGGCCAAGGTCGTGTAAGCACGCTGTCCAATTCTTCTGAAGTCCATGGGGTGTAACGCGCTGCGGTGTGGTGGCCATCGTCTTTCTGCGGCGGCGTGAAGCTCCCCATTTGTTCTCCCAACATTCTGACCAGGGCGCCCAATGTGGCGTGTCGATCCCGTATCAACTGGTCAAAAGGAACCACCACCGTCGGCATCACCGCTTGGGTCGCCAAGGAGTGGTGCAAGTGATGCTGAAAATCCTCGAGCAGAAGCAAAAACTCCTCACGGGCCGCCTTCTGCACCGGAACATCCGTGGAGAACGTCAACAGATGTTTCATGAGTACTTCACTTGACGGCAGCACCCGCCGTGGATCTCGGTCGATGACGATCGCGCGTGCATCTGGAAAAGCCGTCGACAGCGCCTGGACTTTGGAGGCCATCAGTGGATTTTTGGCCATGAAGCGAAGACCGTGGCCCTGAGGCAAGGCATGCAAGTGCCTTTGGACGAGTCGTTTGTATCGACGCATGATGCGTGCTTTGCGCCTTTCAGAGACCTCCACATCAAACCGACACACATCCCTGAACACCTCTGATTCTGGATAAAAGAATGCCATGTAGGCGGTCGACCAGCTCCACATGAGCGCCAACTCATCCTCTTCTTGGCTGAAGAGGCTCACCTTGTGGATGGCGTTAAGCTTGTCCAAAAGCCTGCGGTCGGCGCGCCGCACAAGGTTCCGCATGGGTGTGGGCATCACCCGCCATGCCAACCTCAGCACCTTCTTTTGGACTACCGAAGGTGCGAGCAGGGACTCCCACAAGGCCAAGGCCGTGAATGGCATGCCCGAATCCGTCAGACCATGAAGCAAATTGGTGGTTCCTGTTCGAGGAAGGGACACCACAAAAACAGGCTGGACGACCTGCTGCCTTCGAAACTTCGGAAAAATCAACCAGTCCACCCCAAGCCACAGGTTGTTCCAAAGTGTCATCAGACTGAACAAGGGAAACACCCAACAAACGGCGAAGATGCGGTGCCAGCGCAGGGCCCGCATGCTGCCCCAGCGCCACGAAAAAAGCCGGGTGACAGGACTAAGCATGCTGGTACAGCAAGGACCCAATGGCGAAGCCCGCAGACGTGCCGCTGAGCATGGCGGTGTCCCCTGGCTTGAGCTTGCCCTCCGACATAAGCGCATGAAGTCCCATCGGAATGGAAGCTGAAATGCAGTTGCCGGTGTGCTCCAAGATGTTCACGACCTGGTCAGGGCGGGCCTGGGCGAGTTTGGGGATGATGCCAAGTCCAGTTTTGGACGCTTGGTGAGGAATGGTCCACGTCACTTCAGGCCAGGTTGTGCCCGCCAAGGCGAAGAAGTCCTGCATGAACCCTGGCACGTGTTTCAAGGTGAGGCGAAGCAGGTCGCGGCCGTCCATTTGGAAATGGTGCAACTCCGGAGAGAACGGACAATCTCCGAACCAGAGGGCAATGCCGCCGCCAGGGATTTCGGCGGACTTGATGCCTTCGGTGTAGGTCCGATGGAGATGTGCAACCACACCGCATCCGGGGTCATCCGTGGCCTCAAGGACCATGGCCGCTGCGCCGTCGCCAAACAACGTCAGCGTCTCCCAATTTTCAGGCCCGATGCCCTTGCTGGCCACCTCGGAGGAGATGACAAGCACGCGGTTGATTTCAGGAAGCTGAAGTTTGTCCGCCGCCAAGGCGAACGCGCTGACAAAACTGAGGCACGTCGTGTTCACATGAAGGGCCTCGCATCGCGCCTCCTCCCCGCCTGGCATGGCGGCGAGCGTCAGGGCCGCCTGAGACGGGAGGATTTGATCGAAGCTGCCACCTCCTGTGATCAGCACGTCGATGTCCTTCAAATCGACCCCGGCATTCTTCAGGGCTTGCTGTCCCGCTTGGGCGCCCAACTCCGCCACGGTCTCCGTGGTCACGTGATGGCGCACGGACACACCGCTGTATTTCAAACTCCACCCCTTGGGCAAGCCGTGTCGTTCTTCGATGACGTCTGAATTCACCGCCGCAGGCACATGCATTCCTGTGCCCAGGATTCGACAAGTTCTACGAACGAAGAGCGAGGATGCGTCGGAGTTTGCTGCCATCATGATGGTAAAGTGATTGGGCAGAAATTACCACAATTTCCCGAGCCCCAAGGCGATTGAACAATGCTTGAAGCGCCTGGCTTGCCATATCCCAATGCGCGGGATCGGGGACGAAGAGCGAGATCTCTGTGCCCGACAATTGCACAACTTGATATTCGCGGATGTCAGGATGGGCCCCTGCAATGGCCCTCCGGACAAAATCGGGAAACACCGTGACATCGCCCTGCAAGACCATGACATCGTCCATGCGTCCTTCAATCCTGGAAATCGCCATCGTTCGCGAGCCACACGTGCACGTCCCGGCGTGCAAGATGTCATTCATCCGATAGCGCACCACCGGTTGTGAAGACCTGCGGAGGTCGGTCACCACGGGAATGAACCGCTTCTCGTCCAGCCACTCCTGCTCGACGAGGAGCCAATCTTCGTTCAAGTGCATGGTGCCATGCGGGCAGGTTTGTCCCAGCAACCCTTCGGTGCATTGGTACACTTGATCCACACGCACGCCGAACGCTTCAGAAATGACACGCTCGTCCTCGGGCGACAACACTTCTGCGACAGAGATGACCTTGGAAGGCCCAATGGACAGTGAGGTTTCACCTTGTGCCTTGGCCAATCGAATGAGCAAACTCGGTTGCCCCACCAAAACATCTGGCTGCAGCTGATTCAAACGTGTGACATGAACGTCAAGCGGCTGAAGGAGGTCGAAAAATTCAAACGCGATCAACTTGGATTGCACGGAGCTGTACAGGTTGCTGTTGGCGCGCAAGAAAAACGCCACCTTCCTCTTTCGGAACGACCAGCCCAAGATCCGTTGAAGCACCGCCGCCACCCACATGGCCCGTTCCTTCTCAGACGCCAAAAACAACCCTCGGTTTCCAGAAGTCCCGGAAGAAAGCCCCACGGTGACGCCATTCAATGTTGGCGCAAAATCTCGGGATTGCTCTGACTGAACCGCCACTTCCATGGCCTCGTCAAGCGTCAACCCACGGGTGTTGATCTGGTCAAAATCCCGCATGAATTCCCGCTTTTCTTGAACGGAAAAAGCCTCCAACGCTTGCCCTTTGTTATGTCTGTACTTGGGGGATTTGGAAAGAACTTCGTTTTGGAAGCGCGCCCACATCACCGACCTGTGTCGATCGGGGTCGCGCTCAAACGACCTGCGCGATCGCGTCAAAAGCACCCACGACCAAAGAACTTCCAGTTTGAACGGCCGCTTCATGGTTGAAAATCGAATGGAACGATGCGTTGCGCGGCCACTGGACAATGTGTCCCCAGAAGCGGAATGGTTGGGTGGTTCGTGTGGAAGGTCCGCAACCGTTCCAAGGTCTCTGCATAGGCCTTCATGTCGTCAAAAAACACCCGAACGATGGGGTTGGGTTCCTTTCTTTCCGTCACGGCACGGATGTCCCAAAACGCATCAGCCGCCAAAAACACAGGCCCGTCCACGGTTTGAACCAAAGCGCCGTGCTGGCCTTTGGCATGACCGGGCAGTGGAAACACGAGGACGCTGCCATCGCCAAACACGTCGTGGCCCCTGCCAAGTTCAGGATGATGGACGGGCGAGGTGGATTCAAATGTTTGACACGTTTCTCTCCAATCATCTGGGAACATCTCCTTCAGCACCCCTCGCGCCCAACTCCTCCATTGCGGAAGCGCATCGAACAGTACCAAACACGCGTTCGAGGTCCAGCATGTCGCCTTGGGAAAATCCCGCAATCCCCCCACGTGGTCCCCGTGGAGGTGAGAAATGAGGACGTGACGGACCGTGTCGGGATCCACTTGCCGGCGGGCCTCCTCTTCCTCACGGATGGTCACTTTGGTCAAGGATGCATAAATGCTCTGGGGAAACGATCGGGTCGCCTCATGAAATCGACGCGTGTAGCCGCAATCGAACAACACCACCCCTTCTGTGGGATGAACCATCTCTGCCCAGGTCGCTTCAAAACGAACCGGCTTGCGCGGCGATCCTTGAATAACATGGTGTCCCGACGCAAAGCAATGCCCGGACGTACGAATGCGAAGCTGAACGGTCGTCATGTATTGCGGTTTCGGTGCCATGCCACAAACTCGTCCAGCGCTTCTTCCACGGATTGTCGAGGCACATAGCCCAAGCTTTCACGTGCTTTGGTGATGTCCATGCTGAAATCCATCGCCAACGTTCCCACACCATACACCGTCAACGCGGGTTCCCGATGGCCATTGAACAAGCGGGCATGCCATTCCATCGCTCTCGCCACGGCAAGAACCACGGGCAAAGGCACGGATTTGGAAATGGGCGCCAAGGACAACTTCTTCAGCACCCCATTCAGCATGGGCCAGAGCGCCACAGGCTCGCCATTGGAAATGTTGTAGACCTGATTCAAGGCCTCTACTTCTGCATTCAGCCCCAGGACAATGGCATCCACCACATTGGCCACGGGCGTCATGTCAACCTTGTTCTTGCCGGAGCCCATTTGTCGCAATCGGCCTTCCGCATGTGCACGGAGTACACGGGGAAGAATCACGGTGTCGCCCCGACCAATCAACGCCCTTGGCCGCAGCACAACATGAGGAATCTTGGACGACGTCACGAGTCGTTCCGCCTCGCGTTTGGACGCAGCATATTGGTTGATGGGACGCGGCAAGGGATGGTCTTCAGTGATTCCCAGTTGGGGCTTCATTTCGAAGTACATGCTCGGGGTGCTCACAAAAACAAACCGTTTCACCCCGTGTCTCGCTGCGGCCTCAAGCAGCAAACGGGTCGGCTCCACGTTGGCGTTCCAAAATGCATCTTTCCTCCCCCATGGAGAACTCAAGGCAGCGGCATGAACGATGGCATCCACGCCTTTCACCAAGCGATCCACCACCTCCGCATCTGCCAAATCTCCCAAGCTGTAGGTCACATTCGAAGCTTTCACCTCATTGTGAGGCTTCATGGTTCGGCCAGTCGCCACGACACAGACGTCTTCCATCTTGGCGAGGTGCTCCACCGTTCTGGACCCCAAAAACCCGGTCGCCCCGGTCACCAAAATGCGCTTGACATTCATCACAGCTTGGCCATGTTCATGAACGTGGAACCCACCATCATCGTCACTCCGTGCAAGTCTGTCCAAAGGCTCCCAAGACCAACAAGAGGTCCGTCACCGTCACCGCACCGTCACCGTCCAAATCCTCTGAACACGAATCAGGTGTCGGCGGAAAACAAGTGCCAAGCAAGGGCACGCCATCCAGACCCCATTCTTCTTCAATGGTTACACACATGTGGGCCAAAGCCGTCACCGGCACATCCACCAACCGTGGCGTGTTGCCGTAATCCCAAACCACCAACCCTTCGTCAGAGCCCCAGACACCGCCTTCATTCACTGCGTGGTGCCCAAGGCCCGAGGCATCCTCAAGAAAGTCCCCAGCCCCTTCATTAAGCTGCCAGTAACCCCGAAGGGCCGCGAGGCTGGGATGAAGGTCCGTCAATTCAGAACAATGCCAATCCGCAATTTCAGCCGCACTCAAGACCGCGTTCCAATAGCGCACCTCAGCTACCGCACCTTCCATGCCGTAACCCGCGAGGGCATCTGCCCCAAAGAACAACCTGCCATCCACATCCAAACTCCCAAGGCCCGAGATGTCCTGCTCGTCGCTCAACACGCCATCCGTGTAAATCCGAGCCACCCCATCACGGTCAAATGTGCACGACAAGGTGTGCCATTCACCATCGGCAATGGGCGGCCCCTCCAAATCCACCCGCGACGAACCGTCACTCACATTCACCTTCCAACCAGGACCCGATGGGTAGACGAAAGAAAACACCCAACCCGGGTTCAATCCTGAATCCCAATCCTTGTTGCCCACCATGGCCACATCGGCTGCCTGCGTCGTTTTGACGCGACATTCCACAGTGAAATCCTGGGTTGCGCCCACCACGAAATCATTGGACTCCGGCACCACTGCCCTGGCATTCCCCTGGAAGAACAGACGAGGCATGGCACCCAGACAGTTTTCCGCCACACCCAGAACAGACAGCGTATCAGGAGCCACCAGTTCCGTGTCTACCCCCAGCCCCGACGCAATGACGAACACCCGCCTTTCCTCGATGCTGTTTCCCCCGTGAACCGTTCCAATCCCACCATGGTCCGTGGTCACGATGACCAACCAATTCTCCTCGGCATACATGGGTCGGGCAACCAAAGCCTCCACCATCAAGCCGACTTCTGCATCCATCTCTTCGATGCTCTCGAGGTATGGGAGGACGCTGGGGGAAAAACCGAACGAATGGCCTGCGTAGTCTGGTTCATCGAGATGAACGAACAGCGCATGTGGGTCTCCATTCTCCAAGGCATTGACGACTTCCTGTGCAGCACCTGCTGCCGACCCTGGATTCACCACCACATCGGCAGAATTGCCTACAATCTGACCGTTGATTGGACTCCACTGACAGACAGACAGCGTGTTCCATTCGGGGTGAAGCGATTCAAGCCTCTCCAACCAACCAGGAAACTGAAAATAATTCTGTCCGTCAAAACTGTTGTCCACCACATTGTGCTTGCCCGAACGCACGCCACAATGAATGGCGGACCATCCTGGACCACTGATGGTGATGTCATCGTTCATCGCATCAAATGAGGCATAGCCATTGGCAACAAGCGCATCCAATGCGGGTGTCTCGGCTGCCTGCAGTGCATCCGGCCTCACCCCATCAATGCCAATCATCAGCACCCTGCCGGATGGCTGGCAGAACGCACTCAACGAAATGGCACAAGAGCAAAGCGAAAACAGCGCCAAGCGACCTTGAATCTTCATCCCCTCAATGTACGATGCCAACGGCATTGGCCTCCAGCACACCCAGCCTCTTCCCAAACGTCAAGTCCACTTTACTTGCGGACCCAGCAGGTCAGAAGCCGAACACCATCAACCCCGATTTGGTGAAGTAAGGCCTTCCATCGAGGTGTTGGACAAAACTCTATCTTGGCCAAAACTCTGATCCATGATTCGTTTCGCCTTTGGCCTTGCCCTTTTGATAATTGTCTTTTCAAGTTGCAACAACGCCACAGAGTCTTCCACCGAGGCTGCCCCTTTACTGACTGCGGAAGAGCAGCTTGAACGCGACTTGGAGATGTATGAAAACGTGTGGTTTGAATTCCTAAACAACGGCGACACGCTGGCAGTGAGTGCAGAACACTTCACAGAGGATGTGACCATCATCACCGATCAAGGAAACATCGTGGGCATCGATGGTGTGCGTGGATTTTACATGAACTACCTCAACGGATTCTCAGACATCGAATTCACCATTGTCGATGCCTTCGGACAGGGCGACAAAATTGTTAAGCACTGGAATTTTAAAGGCACTCACACTGGCGCGTTTTTTGGCATCCCAGCCACAGGCAACAAGCTTGATTTGTCCGGAACCACCCTTGTCACCATGCGGGATGGCCGAGTGGCAAGCGAACAGGACTTCTTCGACATGAAGTCAATGCTTGATCAATTGCAAGAGGCCAAAGGTGAAGTCAACGTCGACGACTACGCTCCTGGGACGTTGTGACGCTTAAGTCGTCGCCAAGCTCCTCCACGAGAACACCATCGAGCTCGAG
>JAYZBB010000051.1:0-23181 GCA_036339415.1 Bacteroidota bacterium
CTTGCAGAGGAATTTCATTTGTTCGCCGCCGACCACATAGGGCAAGGGCACGGTGGTTTGGCCCATTTCTTCGAGCATCGATTGCTCCATCACATGGAGGAAATCAGCAGCATCCTGTTTTTCTTGATGGGTGCCATGACCATCGTCGAGCTGATTGATGCACATGAAGGATTCCGGGTCATCACGGATCGCATCCAGACCCGAAACAAGGTCAAGATGCTGTGGATTGTGTGCGTTTTGACGTTCTTTTTCTCGGCGCTGCTCGACAATTTGACCACGTCGATCGTGATGGTTTCACTTCTTCGGAAACTCATCGATGACCGTCAAACGCGTTGGCTCTTTGCAGGCATGGTCGTCATTGCAGCCAATGCTGGAGGAGCGTGGTCTCCCATTGGGGATGTCACCACGACAATGCTTTGGATCGGGGGTCAACTCACCACGACCACCATTGTCGGCAATTTGATCCTCCCAAGCATTGTGTGTCTGCTCGTGCCCCTTGGTTTGCTGAGCTTCAGACTTGGCGGTGACATTGAGCGGCCAAAAGCAGAAGTTGACGAGAATTGGGACCCCACCACACCCCTTGAACGCAACCTTGTGTTTGCCGCGGGTGTGGGAGGATTGTTGTTCGTGCCCGTCTTCAAGACCGTCACCCACCTGCCACCATTCATGGGCATGATGATGAGTCTGGGGGTGTTGTGGATGCTGACAGAACGACTTCACAGAACCAAGAATCTCGAGGAAAAATCTCACTTGACGGTCATTGGTGTCTTGCGGAAGATCGACTCCGCGTCGGTGCTTTTTTTCTTGGGAATTTTGCTTGCGGTGGCCTCTTTGCAAGAAGCCGGTCATTTGCTTTTGGCAGCGGATTGGTTGCGCACGAGCTTGAACGACGTGTATTTGATTGATTTGGCCATTGGTCTGCTGAGTGCCATAGTTGACAATGTGCCCCTTGTTGCAGCGAGCATGGGCATGTACGACATAGTGTCTTTGGAAGCAGCCACAGACGCATGGACAGCCATGTTTGTCCAGGATGGCATTTTCTGGCAGTTCCTGGCATACTGCGCTGGGACCGGAGGCTCGGCATTGATCATTGGTTCGGCAGCCGGAGTGGCTGTGATGGGGCTCGAGCGCATTGATTTTGTTTGGTATCTCAAGAAAATCAGCTTGTTGGCCATTCTTGGATACTTCGCAGGCGCGGGAGTCTACCTTTTGATGTTTGCTTGAAGTCGGAGCCATCTGCCCGGCCGTTGTGAACCCCAGGCATTGAATAACTGGAGTGCTTGCCCCCCGTTGCAGGCCAATATTCTGGGGAACTTGTACGTTCAAACCCGGAACCCTTGCCTCCATGCAACTGCCCTTGACCCATCTGCTGCTCCAATCCACTGTTGATGTCGCTGAAGTGACAGAGGTGGAAGTCAATGTCCTTCAACTTCTGATGGAAGGTGGATGGTATATCATGTTGCCCCTGGCGTTGATGAGTCTCATTGGCATGTACGTGTTCTTTGAACGGTTTTTGGCCATTCGAAAGGCAGACAAAGTGAGTCCTGACTTCATGAACCGCTTGAAGGATTTCATTTCGTCGGGCAATTTGTCCAGTGCACGCAACTTGTGTTCAGAGAGCAACACGCCGTTGGGCAGGATGTTGGACAAAGGCATCAGCAGAATTGGCAAGCCGCTCAAGGACATCAGTGTGGCCATCGAGAATGTGGGCAAACTCGAGATATACCGACTGGAGAAAAATTTGGGCACGTTGGCCACGGTGGCGGGTGCTGCGCCCATGGTGGGATTCTTGGGGACGGTCATCGGAATGGTGAATGTCTTTCTCGACATGGAGGCGGCCGGAACGGTGCAGGTAAGCGACATTTCTTCGGGCACCAAACAGGCGATGGTCACCACCATTGTTGGGCTCATCGTGGGCATCTTGGCGTACATGGCTTACAACCATCTCGTGGGTCAAGTCAGCAAAGTGGTGCACCGAATGGAGGCCAACAGTTTGGAATTCATTGACATCCTCGAAGAACCTGCACAGCAATGAATCTGGGACAGCGAAACAAAGTGAGCTTGACGGGGAACATGTCCTCGATGACAGATTTGGTGTTCTTGCTGCTCATATTCTTTGTCATTCTTTCCACGCTCGTGAGCAATGGGGTGAATGTGGATCTGCCCACTTCCAAGGGAACGACTTCGGTCACGTCTCGTCTGACGGTGAGCATCCAAGAAGACGGTTCCTACCACTTGAATGGCGAGCTTCGGCCGATTTCACGGGCTGACCTGGAGCCAAAGTTGAAATTGGAGATGGACAAGCAATCAGAAAAGGTCATTTACCTTCAAGTGGACAAAAACGTCCCCACAGGCCAAACGGTTGAGCTCATCGGCATGGCCAAAGCGAACCAATGGAAGGTCATGTTGGGCTCCAATCCTGCGAGCGCCAAGTAACCCTCAACCCTGTCGATGGCGAACCATGCACAACTCGAGCAATCGCGTCTCTCCTTGGAGAAGCGCAACAAACGCCAGGCCGCGTTTTTGAGCGGCTTGTTGTTTGCGGCTGTCTTGGTGATGTGTTTCTTTTTGACGGCATTCACCATCCAAGATCCACCTCCTGGAGAGCAATTTGTGGCAGTTGGGTTCGCCGATCTTGGATCTACGGAGGAGGCAGGCGGCGTCACCGAGTCGGAGGCTCCAAGTGAAGTGGTCCAAGAAGCAGAGCAAGAGGAGGTCGCCGCTGCTGAACCTGTCCCAGACGTGCCGGAGACAGCTGAGGAAGTCGCCACGCAAGAGGAGAGTGAGGTTGCAGTGAATGTCAAGCCTGATCCCGATCCCGAGCCTGACCCCGATCCCGAGCCTGTGCGTGAAGACCGCACGGCCCATTTGTTCCGAAACCAAGGCAATCCCACTGCTGGGGGCGGAGGGTCACAAGGGGAGACAGAAGGGACGGGCAACCAGGGGGAGGAAACTGGAAAGATTGATGGCCGGGGTGTGGTGTCTGGAGACTTTGGTGATGCCATGCTCAACGGAGGAACCATGATTGGTGAGCCGCGGCTCTCTGAACGTCCCAACGAACAAGGCACCGTCCGAGTCAACATCGTCGTGGACGGAACTGGCAAGGTCATTCAGGCGAGTCCAGACTATCAGTCGCTTGTGACCACCCTGACGGATTCCTACCACGTGAATTTGGCCATGCGAGCTGCGAAAACAGCCCTGTTTGACGCGGACCCCATGAAGCCTCGTCGCACCGGCTACATCACCATTCGATTCGACCTTGAATAACCTCAATTACGAGGCGGCGTTGGTTGCGCTGTTCACGCAACTTCCCATGTTTCAGCGTGACGGGCCCGCAGCGTACAAGGCGGATTTGAGTGCCACAAAGAAGGTGTGTGTGGCCATTGGCAACCCAGAACGGCGCCTCAGGTTTGTCCATGTGGCTGGCACCAATGGCAAGGGCACAGTCTGTCACATGGTCTCGGCAGTGTTGCAGTGTGCTGGACATCGCGTTGGACTGTTCACCTCGCCTCACCTCATTGATTTCAGGGAACGGATTCGGGTCAATGGAGAGTGCATTTCGGAATCAGCTGTGGTTGATTTTGTGAACCGATGGCAGGCCCAAAATGTGGCGTGGGGAACCCCCTCGTTCTTTGAATTGACCTTTGCCATGGCCATGGACGAATTTGAGCGTCAAGGCTGCGACATTGTGGTCCTTGAAACGGGCATGGGGGGCAGGTTGGATTCCACGAACGTCATTCCCGCCCCTGAAGTCGCTGTGGTCACCAACATCGGAATGGACCATCAAGCTTTTTTGGGTTCCGACATTCGCTCCATTGCTCGGGAGAAGGGGGGCATTTTCAAGGACTGCGTCCCCGTTGTGTTGGGACCCATGCGTCCGGATGCGCAATCAGAATTGCTTGCTGCGGCCCTAAAAACATCGAGTGAGGTCCATTTCGCCCAGGACTTCAAATTAAAGTATGAGCACCTTGTCGACGCCGAGGATTCCTTCGTCATCCGGGCCAATGTTGGCACGGCGTACGCGACACTTCACGTCCTGAAACAAATGGGATGGCATTGGTCGGAACAGGCATTGACCCGAGGGCTGAACAATCATGCCATTCTGACTGGACAGCTTGGGCGTTGGCAGCGCATTGACCTCTTGGACCGTCCTTTGGTGGTTCTTGACGGTGCGCACAACCTCGATGGCGTCACCAAAACAGTGGAGGAACTTGAAACACTGACGAAGAAACGAGGTGGACATCTGCATGTCGTGTGGGGTGCAGTTTCAGACAAGGATGCATCTGCGGTGATGGGATTGCTCCCTGAAGACGCGATGTATTGGTGGTGCGCTGCTGACATTCCTCGCGCCATGAGCCCCGACTTGGTTGCGAATGTGAGGCCGGAGTTGTCGGGAGGAATTGCAGCATCACCCGTTGATGCGTTGCAATTGGCTTGGTCGCGTTGCGAGGCAGACGATGTGATTTGGGTTGGAGGCAGCTTGTTTGTGGTGGGGGATGTGCTTCGCGATGCCCCAGGCCGCATTCCGGGATGGCCCGAGCCTGTTTGACGCTTGAATCTGTTGTAGGGTACAAAAAAGCCCCTGCATCGCAGGGGCCTTGTGTTTTTCTGAGTGGGCGGTGAGGGACTCGAACCCCCGACCCCCTCGGTGTAAACGAGGTGCTCTGAACCAACTGAGCTAACCGCCCCGGAGAGGGCGAAGATAGCGAACTATGTTTGTTCTTCATGAAGCCCCTCGGTGCACAAACAATCCTCAATTGGGCATTTGGCCATTGGCGAAGATGGCGGGAAAGTGTGGTTTTGGCACCCTTGGCAGGCATCTCTTGGCGCCGCCTTCATTCGCCAATGCTCTTTTTGTGGGCGAGGGCACTTCAGTCGAATGCTCGGCACTGGCCCAAACAGGTTGAGCCGCAAACGTGGCGGGTCGAACCCGCACGAATCGAACAATGGCGTCAAGCGTTGTTGTCCGATTCATCGTTGTTGGTGCGAACAGATTTGGGTGCAGGGAGCCGTGGTCTGACGACCCATGAAGTGGCCATCCAAACCAGTCGCCTGGCCCAACGCTCGTTGACACCTGAGCGAGACGTGCACGCATTGTGCCGCTGGCTTCGATGCATCGGCAAAGAGGGGGGGTTTTTGGAGTTGGGCACCTCCCTAGGCGTCACGGCGGCGTATGTGGCCTCAGTTGGTTGGAGTGTGGAAACGTGGGAAGGGTGTCCCCAAACCCTGATGAAGGCACAAGAAGGTTGGCGGCTGATGGGGCTGGATGCCCATGTTCAATCCAAACAGGATGCCTTCCAAAACCTGTTGGCAGGGTTGACCTCTGAACAAGCATGGGATGTCATCTATGTGGATGGGTGCCACGAAGAACACGCGACGCTTCAAATGGTGGACATTCTTGCGAAGCATGCCTTGGTGGCCATTGTTTTGGACGACATCGCATGGAGTTCAGGTATGCATCGCGCCTGGGAGAAGCTCAAACAACGGCCGGAATGGCGGGTCAGCATGTCCTGGAGGGGGAGGGGGTTTTTGATCAAAGCACCGCACATGGCTTCCCAGCACCATGCACTTGCATGAAGCATGTCATGGGGAGATGGTGCAATTGCTACCGTGGTTCTTGCTAACTTGAACGACCAAATTCAATGGATATGAAAAACTGGTTTTTGACCTTCGGGATTCTTGGCATGGTGATGACGACGTTTGCGCAAGACACCGTGTTGTCTGGCAAGGGCACCACAAAAAACGGCAGCGCAAAAAGTGAGATGCGCGCAGGTGAATTTTATGGCAGATTGGTTGCAACCAAGCAGACAAACACTGAAATCGTCCGCTTCAAGGTGGATGAAATCGTGTACCGAATGACCAGGGATGTGGATTTGCGCAGCAAATTGAAGGCCATTGAAAAGCATCGGTTTGGCAGTGTGTTGGAAGCCTTGAATGTGTTGGCATCGCATGGTTGGGAGTTGCGTTCCACCATGGTTGTTCGGGGACGCCAAGGGGACGAACAACATTTTCTGATGTCCTACGCCACAGAAGGAATTAGCCCAGTATCTCCATGGCTCGACAGGGGCAGCGAAACGAACTCACGGCGACAGTAAGGTCCTGGGTTGTTGGCATCTGGCTTGTCAGGGGACTCGGAGCCTACGTCTTGTTGCAATTTGGATGGTGGGCTTACCTTCTTTCGGTTTCGGGAGGAGAGGGCACCAAATGGATGATTCTTGGAGAGGGGACGGTGTTCGCCACCCTCCTGATTGTGGGTTTGGTATGGTTGGAGCGGAGTGTCCGCAATGAGCGTGATGGCATGGCACGCGAGCGCAACTTGTTGCTTGGGGTCACCCATGAATTGAAAACGCCTTTGGCTAGCGTTCAGTTGGGGCTTGACTCTCTCAGAAGGCTCAATCTTGCGGAGCAAGACAAAAACCAAGTCTTGAACAACATGCAGAGCGGTGTTCGGGATTTGGGCAATTTGATTGAAGACATGCTCGTTGCGACCCGTCTCCAACGCAAGGAGTCCATCCACCACGACACGTTCTCCTGGTCGAACATGGTCCACGAGTGTGTGGCAAGGTTCGGAGATGACCAGGGACAGCGCATTCAGGTGCACTTGGACGACCATGCACCCATGGAGGTTTCTGGCGACAAGGCCCTGTGGGTTTTGGCCACGTCCAACCTTTTGGAAAATGCACTCAAGTACAGCCGGGGTCAAGTGAACGTGCACGTCCACGGAAATGGACAAGACGCAATCCTTGAAGTTCACGACGAGGGACAGGGGATTCCATCGGCACAGAGGCTGCTTGCGGTGGAGCCCTTTGTTCGGTTGAACGAAGAGGTGCAAGGGACGGGGTTGGGACTGCATTTGGTTTCGCAGACGGCACAACTGCACGGGGCTTCTTTGGAAATGGAAAACCAGCATCCCACGGGGTTTTTGGTGCGTGTGATTTGGCCCCAAATGCGTTGAAGCAAGCGCTAACTTTGTCGCGTGAAAACCGCACTCATCATCTTGGACGGTTGGGGTCTCGGCAACGCCGATGACAACAACGCCATTGCCGTGGCGAACACGCCATACGTGGACCAGCTGAACGCTGAAACGCCGCATGCCACCCTCAGAACAGAAGGAGAACATGTGGGCCTCCCTGCGGGACAAATGGGCAACAGCGAGGTTGGACACATGAACATTGGAGCAGGCCGCGTGGTCTATCAAGATCTGCTGCGCATCGATCGGGCGCTCGAGGATGGTTCTTTTGACAAACAAGCTGCGTTGCAGGAGGCTTTCAAGAAGGCCAAGCAACCAGGAGTTCGGCTGCATTTGATGGGACTTGTCTCAAGAGGGGGCGTGCACAGCCAGCAGGCACACCTCCACGCCCTTGTGGATGCATCTGAGGCAGCCGGTGTGCCTGACTGTGTGATTCACGCATTCACAGATGGCCGGGACACGGCACCACAAATGGGCACGACCTATTTGGGAGACTTGGAGCGTCATTTGGAAGGCAAATCCGCCCAGGTGGCGTCCGTGCATGGTCGCTACTTTGCCATGGATCGTGACAAGCGTTGGGAGCGGGTTGCTCGCACCTACGAGACCCTTGTTGGTCGAAACAAGACCTCCTTTCCCTCTGCGATTCAAGGAGTGCAATCCCATTATGACCGCGGAGTGACTGACGAGTTTGTCGAACCTTTTGTGGTGGAGGGCGTGGATGGTCGCATCCGACCTGGTGATGTGGTTCTTTGTTTCAATTTTCGGACCGACCGTTGCCGAGAAATCACCCAGGCATTGACCCAAGCGTCGTTTCCTGACCACGGCATGCAGCCATTGGCGTTGCACTATGTCACCATGACCAATTATGACGAGGGATTTCGCAACGTTCAGGTGTTGTACGACAAACCCAATTTGGTCAACACCATTGGGGAGGTCATCAGCGCGCAGGGCAAGTCACAGTTGCGCATGGCAGAGACGGAAAAGTATCCGCATGTGACGTTTTTCTTTAGCGGTGGAAGGGAGACGCCTTTTGAAGGTGAGCAACGGGCCACGGCTGCAAGTCCCAAAGTGGCCACCTACGATTTGCAGCCAGAGATGTCTGCACCAGAGTTGGCAGACAAAGCCGTGGATGCGTTGACTTCCTGGCAGCCGGACTTTCTCTGTCTCAACTTTGCCAATCCTGACATGGTGGGTCACACAGGGGTTTTTGAGGCTGTGGTCAAGGCAGTGGAAACCACCGACGCTTGTCTTCGACGAGTCATGGAGTGCGCCAAATCCATAGGATATGCCGTGGTGGTGATTGCCGATCACGGCAATGCCGATTTGGCAAGGAATGCCGATGGATCACCTCATACGGCCCACACGACCAACCCAGTTCCCATTTGGGTTCACGGGGCCCATGTAGATGCGGTGAAAGATGGCATTTTGGCCGATGTCGCACCCACGGTGCTTCATCTCATGAACTTGCCTCAGCCGGCAGACATGACGGGGCGCTCGTTGATCTGAATGTGAACTTGGCGGTCGCCTTAGATTCACTACTCTCCATCTCTGAACAGGGTCAGCTGCCCCGTGTCTTTGAACCCATCGGACCTGATGAGGACCCACTGATAGACCCCGGCAGGAGCATCCTTGCCGTTGTTGTATTGTCCGAACCACACCAATTCGAACTGCCCGATGCTGCGCGTCTCGTCCTCGAACACGGGAATGCCATGGCGATTGAAGATGGTCAATCTTGATCCTTCGAAGCCGTCAAGCCCACGAATTCGGAACGAGTTGTTGTCGCCAGGTCCCCTTCCATCCGGAGAAAACGCATTCGGAATGACACAATCGCGCACAATGACCACAGCTTCGGTTTCGTACCCACAGGTGTCCACAAGGACCAAGCTGCCCGTCCAGCGTTCATTGACCAAATTCGCGGAGATGCCGTTCAAATTCCAATGGTCACCAACAGGTTGGGCATCGACGATCACTTGGGACGAAGAGGCATTTCCGCTAAGAAGGGATTGTCCTTCGTAAAGCAAATCCTGGACAGGAATGTCCGAGTTGAACATGGGGAACGTCTGATTGTCCCCACCGCAAAGGTCAGTTGTCGACATCTTGGGGTGGGAGATGACTTGCTCGAAATCATACCAGTTTTGGCACTGATCTTGAACGCGCAAAACAACGGTTTGTGTGGGTGTCAAATTTCCTTGGTCGTCAGCCATGTCGAACAGACTGTCCAAACTCAGCGTGAGCGGCCATGAGCCCTCGTCGTCAGGGTAGGGGTGGACGACGCCATCCCAGTCAAAATTGAAAGGCCCATAGCCATTGATGACGTCATACCCCAACTCTTGCGTTCCGTCCGCATTCAAACATCCAGGCACGGCGGGTTCGGCAGTGACGGGGATGGGGTCCAAAACAGCAACTCGAGAGGAGGTGGTGACGAGTTCACCACAACCGTTCACGTACTCAAAGAAAATCTCAACAAACTCCACGCCCTCGACAATGCCGTCGTCGAAGACGCTGAGGACGATGTCCCTCTCCGTCACGCCAGGATTCATGATGATTTGACTGAAGGTCTCGTCAAAATCAAATCCGGCCGTGGCCGACCCCCCCAACCCCAAGGTGAGGGTGTCCAACAAGTCAATTTCGGTCCGAGGTCTGGTGACCGTGAATTTTGCCGAATTGCAGCCTTCGATGACGACGGCCCCAATGGACATCGATGTGCCGTCGATTGTCGCCATTCCTGTCGTGTCCCATTTGGCGAAATCAAAAGATTCGCCGTTGGGGTAGTTGGTGACGTCTGGAAACCCGACCGCCATGTCATACGAAATCACGTTGTTCAGTGGCACTGCTTGCGCGTCGAGTCCCAAACCATTGGAGTTGAACGACCCCGCTTCGAGCACCACCACCGATTCGAGGTAGCTGTCTGAGCCGTCTGCGATGGCCAACTTGATGTGGTACGTTTCCCCGCACTGAACAGCAGCACTTGCCGTGAAGGTGGTTGTGTACCCATTGATGCAGATGCCATCTTGGTTTGGGTTGTCGATGTAGTACTGCGTGTTGGTTTGGTCGTTGACTGAACTGACGGTGATGGGGAGCTGTGGATCCGAATAGGGGACTTGCGCGATGTTGATGGCGCCTTCTGGAAACCCTGCAGGTGCGGCATACGGCCCTGCAATGCCTGGACCGCTCAAGAAAAACGCGAAAATGTCATTCCATTGCGTGTTGACATAGCCCAGATACTCATCGGAGCCGAACACGTAATTGAATGAGATGCTGTCGCCGCCGGCTTCAAAGTCAAATTCAAGGACACAGCCGTCTTGCACGGAGCCCACGGTGAACGCTTGGCCAATCAAGGGTGGGACAGAATTGGCCACGTCCAACAAGTCCTCGTCTTCGAAGGTCATTCCCAAGCCAGTAGGGTTTTCGTCCATTTGACAATCCGCGAGCCTGTTCGCATCTCCACAACTCAAAACGAGGCCTTCGGCAACGCTGAAATTCCCTGACTCATCCGTCAATCTTGCCAGTTGAACTGTGTTGCCAATGAAGGTGACGTTGGAGGCCGAGACGCCATCTCCCAAAAGCACGTCGTTGACGTATTCTTGAGCGGTGTAGCCCTGGTCGATGAGGACCTGAGCGACGGAATGGCTGGTTGCAAGGCATCCAAGGAGTGCCAACAAAAAGAGAGTGGGCTGCTTCATGATCAAGAGCGTCTGAAACCCAAACCTACAAAGGAGGAAAAGGGTTGTTTGCGGGTGGACCGCCTAACTTCGTACCATGGGCGGTGAACAACCTTTGATTTGTGCTCGATCTCTGCGCAAAACGTACCACGTTGGCGACCAGGTGGTTCATGCCCTGGATGGCCTTGATTTGGACATTGGGACCAATGAATACGTGGCGCTGATGGGACCTTCTGGCTCAGGAAAATCAACCTTGATGAACATGTTGGGGTGCCTGGACAGCCCAACTTCTGGGACGTACACGCTCAACGGGCAAGATGTCAGTCGTCTCGCGGACGATGCGCTGGCGGACATTCGAAACCGAGAGATTGGCTTTGTGTTCCAAACATTCAACTTGTTGCCACGCTACACAGCGTTGGAAAATGTGGCGTTGCCCATGGTGTATGCTGGTTTTTCCAAGGCCGAACGAATGGGCCGTGCACGGGAGGTGCTTGCACAGGTGGGGCTTGGAGATCGCATGGACCATCGGCCCAACGAACTCAGTGGAGGGCAGCGTCAAAGGGTGGCTGTGGGAAGGGCGCTTGTGATGCGCCCGAGCATCATTTTGGCCGATGAGCCCACAGGAAACCTCGATTCAGCCACTTCAGAGGAGGTCATGGAGCTTTTCGGAGACATTCAAAAGTCGGGCAACACGGTGATTCTGGTGACCCATGAGGAAGACATTGCAGCGTATGCCCATCGTGTTGTTCGGCTTCGCGACGGTCGTGTTGAGTCCGACATGAGAGGCTGATTTTCCGCCTCAGACGGAGCCGTAGCCGAGCTCCCTGTCTTTACTTTGTGCTTGGATCCTCAGATGAGGAGAAATCCATTGACATGACTGATTTTGAGACTTCGTCGCGCACGCGCATTGCACTGTTGTTGGACACTTCCATGGTGGGCCAAGCTCTTCACGTATGTGGTTGGGTCCGCACGTTTCGGAACGACCGATTTTTGGCCATCAACGACGGATCCACATTGCAGAATTTGCAGCTCGTTGTCGACAAGGACTCCACCTCCGAAGAAGTGATGAAACAATTGCATACAGGGGCGTCTGTGCAAGCTTACGGCACGTTGGTGGAGAGTCAAGGAGGGGGGCAGGCGACGGAATTGCAGGTGCAAAGCTTGCGTGTTCTTGGGGCTGCCGACCCTGACACCTTCCCCATTCAAATGAAGCGCCACAGTTTGGATTTCCTTCGTGAAAAGGCCCATTTGCGTTTCCGGACAAACACGTTCGGGGCCGTATTCAGGGTGCGCCACGCCCTTCAATACGCAGTGCACACGTTCTTCCATGACCGCGGTTTTTACCAATTGCACACCCCCATCATCACGGGCAGCGATGCCGAAGGGGCTGGTGAGATGTTCCGAGTGACGGCCATGGATTTGGACAACCCACCCCGCACAGAGGACGGTGCATTGGATGTGAGTCAAGATTTCTTTGGGAAGGAAACCAACCTGACAGTCAGTGGACAATTGGAGGCAGAGCTTGGTGCCATGGCGCTTGGACAGGTGTACACGTTTGGCCCAACATTCCGGGCTGAAAACAGCAACACCTCTCGCCACCTTGCTGAGTTTTGGATGATTGAGCCCGAAATCGCATTTGCCGATTTGAAGGACGACATGACGTTGGCCGAGGACTGCCTGAAGTTCGTTTTGGCCTACGCCCTGAAACATTGCTCTGAGGACTTGGTGTTTCTTGAAAAGAGAGAGCAGGATGCTGAAAAACAGTTGCCTCAGGCGGAGCGTCATTCCGAGCCATTGCGGGCGCGACTGCAGGCAGTTGTCGACGCACCGTTCACGCACTTGACCTACACCGAGGCCATCGATTTGCTGCGCAATTCCAAGCCCTACAAAAAGAAGAAATTCAAATTTCCTGTGGAGTGGGGTGTGGATCTTCAAAGTGAGCACGAGCGCTGGTTGGTTGAAAAGCACGTGGGAGGTCCTGTCATTGTCACGGACTACCCTGCCGGGATCAAGGCGTTTTACATGCGTGCCAACGACGATGGGAAAACGGTTGCGGCCATGGATGTTCTTGTGCCAGGCATCGGCGAAATCATCGGTGGAAGCCAACGGGAGGAACGTCTCGAAGTGTTGAAGCAGAAATGCGCCGATTTCAACATCCCTGAGGACCACGTCTGGTGGTATTTGGAGACTCGGAAGTTTGGAACCGCTCCGCATTGTGGATTTGGCATGGGTTTTGAAAGGTTGGTCATGTACGTGACTGGGATGACGAACATCCGTGATGTCATTCCCTTCCCACGGACACCACAAAGCGCAGAGTTCTAACGCCCATGCTCAAACAAAGCCTCCAACAAAAGCTTCTGCAGAAGCTGTCACCTCAGCAGATTCAGCTCATGAAGCTGCTCCAGGTGCCAACGTTGGAGCTCGAAGCGAGGATCAAGCAAGAGCTTGAGGCAAACCCGGCATTGGAAGAGGGTGCGGAGAAAGATGAGGTGCTTGACGATTTTGACCTTCAGGAACAAGAGACCTCAGACGCGCTTGATGAGTTTGATTTTGACGAATACCTCGACGACGAAACGCCCGACTATCAACTGAGTGTGCGCAACCACGGAGCCGACGTGGAGGATCGAGACATTCCCTTGGGCAGCGGTGCGTCTTTCAGGGAACTGCTTGCGGAACAATTGGGTTTGCTAGAACTCACGCAAGAGGTGCGTGCGTTGTCGGAGCATTTGATCGGACACCTCGATGACGATGGATATTTGCGGAGAGACTTGGAGAGCATTGTGAATGACCTGGCCTTCACCCAGGGAATAGAGGTGCCCAAAGTGCAATTGGAGGAGGCGCTTTCGGTGGTTCAAACCCTTGATCCGGCCGGTGTCGGAGCGAGACATCTCCGCGAATGTTTGCAGCTGCAAGTGGCGAGAAAGCGCGAGGACAAACCTGCGGAGGATCCAAGACAAGTGGCGTTGGCCCGAGCAGCTTTGCTGTTGGAGGATCACTACGACGCCTTCACCAAAAAGCACTTTGACAAGCTTCAAACGGCCCTGAATCTTGATGAAGACGCCTTGCGCGAGGCGCTTGACGAATTGATGAGACTCAACCCCAAACCGGGAAATGCAGGAAGCGAGTCTTCCAGGGTTGTGCACCATGTTATCCCGGACTTTCTGTTGTCGGTGGATGGGGAGGACGTCGTGTTCCAATTGAATGGGCGCAATGCCCCTGAATTGAGGGTGAGCCGCACCTACCGGGAAATGATGGACACGTATGCCCAAGGTGGGAAGCAGGACAAGGCCACCAAGGAAGCCCTGACCTTTGTCAAGCAGAAAGTGGATGCCGCAAAGTGGTTTGTCGATGCCATCGTGCAACGGCAAAAGACCCTGACCCAGACCATGCAGGCGATTGTGGCCCATCAACGCGCCTATTTTTTAAGTGGAGACGAGGTGGATTTGAAGCCCATGATCTTGAAAGACATCGCAGACCGCATCGGAATGGACATCAGCACGGTGTCTCGGGTGGCCAACAGCAAATACGTCCAGACTCCCTATGGAACCCTTTCTTTAAAGTCGTTCTTCTCCGAGGGCATCACCACAGACAGTGGGGAGGAGGTGAGCTCACGAGAGGTCAAAAAAATCTTGAAAGACGCCATTGCGGAAGAGGACAAGCGCAAGCCTTTGTCCGACGAAAAACTCGGAGTGTTGCTCAATGCCAAGGGTTACAACATTGCCCGCCGCACGGTGGCCAAATACCGGGAACAATTGGGCATCCCTGTGGCCCGGCTCCGCAAAGAACTGTGATGCGAGCGGTGGCCCAAATCGTCAGTGGGGTCTTGCACCCTTTGTGCATGCCGCTGCTGACCTTGGGTCTGTTGATGCTCACAGACGGTTACTTGATGCACAGGCTTGGCTTGTTCTCGTACCTCTTTGTGCTCCTGTTCATCAATACGTTGGCGCCAGCAGTCTCACTTTGGTTGTTGAAACGCAGGGGCGTGATTTCCGATTTGGACATCCGGAACAGGAGCGAACGGCCCTGGCCTTTCCTTCTGGTTCTTGCGTATTACCTCATGGCCTACGTCCTCGTCGTTCAAAGCACAGCGGTGGTTGTTCCCTTGTTTTACCAGCAGGTTCTGCTCTCACTGGTTGTGGCCATTGCTTTGGCTTGGTTGGTCACTTGGAAAGCCAAAATCAGCATGCACATGCTCGCACAAGGTGGCGTGCTCGCGGTCTACATGCACGTGGCCATGATGGACCACGATTGGGACTTGGGTTGGGTGTCGCTGTTGTTGTTGAGTTCAGGACTTGTGGGCTGGAGTCGTCTGCACCTTGAGGCACACACCAAAGCAGAGGTCTATTCGGGTTTCGTGCTCGGATTCCTGACGGTTGGGGTCACCCTTTTTTGAGGTGTTCCTGCCAGCGCCATGCATCGGCCAAGCACGTTTCCAAATCTCGTGAAGCCACCCAATTGAGTTCGGATTTGGCACGGTCGGCGTTGGCCCAGATGGCCACGACGTCACCTTCTCTCCTTGGGCCGATGTGGTGAGGGACGCGGAGGCCTGTGGTTTGCTCGAAGCGTTGGATGACTTCGAGCACAGAGGCCCCTTTTCCCGTCCCCAAATTGAACGCCCGAACCACCGGTCCGGTTGCGTTTTGGTTCAGGCACCAATTCAACGCAGCGACGTGTGCTTCGGCGAGGTCCATGACATGCAAGTAATCACGAACGCACGTTCCGTCTTGGGTGGGGTAGTCGTCGCCAAAGACGGTCAACGATTCCCGAATGCCCGCGACTGTTTGTGTCAAAAATGGCACGAGGTTGTTGGGGACACCCAGGGGCCATTCCCCGATGCGGGCGCTCGGATGAGCTCCAATGGGATTGAAATACCGAAGCAATGCGATGCGGTGGTGAGGATGTGTCGCAGCATGATCGGTCAGCACCCTTTCGCATGCTTGTTTGGTCCATCCGTAGGGAGACTCTGCTTTTTTGAATGGGGTTGACTCGTCCACGGGCACTGACTCAGGCTCCCCGTACACTGTGCAGCTTGAGGAAAACACCACGTTGCGAACGTTGAATTCATTGGCGACGTGAAGCAAGGTGCCGAGTCCCCCAACGTTGTTTGTCGCATAACGAGCCGGCTGTTCGACGCTTTCTCCCACCGCTTTGTGGGCGGCGAAGTGCAGCATGCCGACAATGGGCTGCCCTTGGGCTTCATGTTGCTCGAACACCGCCCGCAGGCCTGATTCGTCCCTGACATCCACGTTGTAGAAAGGGAGTTCTGGGTCTCCACAGAGTGCGCGCACACCTTCGATGGCTTCGAGTTTGGCGTTGCTGAGGTTGTCGAGCATCAGCGGCGTGAACCCCGCCTCATGCAAGGCCACTGCGGAATGACTTCCGATGTAGCCTGCACCTCCGGTCACCAAAATGCGAGGGCGCGAACTGAAACTCATGTCGCGAATCTACGTTCAAGCGGCCGCATGAAACCTTTGATTCGTCAGTCCCGTACATCGGTCCATGCATCGTCATTATGATTTGACCTACCTCAATCAAGTGTTCTACGGAAATGAGTCCATGGTTCGAGAAATCGTGCAACTCTTTCTCCATCAGTCGCCGGAGCTCTCACGGACCATGACCCGTTGTGTTCGGCAATCTCGATGGCAGGAGCTTCATCCGCTTGCTCACAAACTCAAGTCGAGTGTCACCATGCTCGGGATGGAGGCGCTGACGCCCCTTGTCCTTGACATCGAACGGATCAGCAAATTTGGCCATGACCCTTCTGCACTTCCTGGTCTCGTGTCAAAGCTCACGCTCGAACTTGAGACCATCACCCGAGCTCTTGACAACGACTTGATGGAAGCTTGTGGCCCAGTCCGACCGCGTTCAACGCAACTGCGAAGGGCATGAATCCAGACGGCTTCAAGCGTACCTTCGGTGCATGAGAGCATCGGCGTGTACGCTTTTTCATTTGTCAATAGACGCTTGTGCAGCTCGATTCACGGCCGATGCGCAAGGAGTGGATGTGGTTCGTGCTGCCACCCTGGGTGATGGCATTGAGCGGTGGGAGGGCGATGAATTGAAGAACCTGGCGCAGCGCTGGAATGTGGATCCGACGATGCGCCAAAACTGTGGCTTGTGGGTGCCTTCATCAGGGGCGGCGACACGGATGTTTGGCACAATCAAGAGGGATGCGGTTGTTCAAAATCAGCTTTGGGCGGCTGCAGACAAACTGGCTTTTGGGAGGGAATGGCGGCGTGCCGTGATGGCGGCTCATGGAGACCTTCAAACAATCACGGCCATGGAGGCTGCCAAGGTGTTGCAAGAGAAGTTGGAGGGACTGCCCAAAGGCATGGTCTCGTTCCATGTCACAGAGGATGGCCAAGAGCAGTCGGCATTCGAAGCACACGTGGCGTTGTGGAAGGCGTTGCAAACCCACCGACCTCGTGCATGGTTCACGGTGCAAGAAAATCACAAACGTGCTGTTGCGGCCCATTTGGCCGATGCTCCGCATGCATCGGGAGTTGAATTGACCTTTCCGGTGCAGTCTCCCGCAACAGACACGCCGGTGATGCTTGCGAACGGCGACTGGCTGCGAAATGCACAAGGCGAGGTCGAGCGACGTCCCGGAGGACATGGGGCGTTGCTGCCGCTCTTGGAAGAGGTTGATGTTTCCTTTTTGGTCATCCGGAACATTGACAACGCTCCTTCTCCATCCCGGTTTGAAGAAAGGTTGGTTTGGACCAAAGCGATGCTTGCAGATGCACGAGCCTGGGACATGGAGCGCCGCCGCATGATCGAAAGTCTGGACCATGAGGATTCGTACCATCGACGAGCCGTCGAGGCCTGGTTGCGAAAAGGAGGCATGAATGTTGAAGAGCTGGAAGAGGAGCTGTCAATGGAAGCATTGACTGAGCTTTTGAAGAGACCCATGCGTTTGGTGGGCGTGGTGAAGAATCAAGGACACGCCGGAGGTGGTCCGTTTTGGGTGAGGATGGAGAATGGATTGGAGAAGGGCATGGTTCGTCCCCAAATCGTGGAAGCTGTGGAGTTGAACCAGGTCGCCCAAGAGAAGAGCGTTCAAGGCACCCATTTCAATCCAGTGGATATGGTGTGTGTGCTCAATCCTGGGGCTTCTTTGGAGCCGTATGTCGACCACAGCAGATACCTCAAAAGCCAAAAAGAGATGGGTGGCCAATCGGTGAAGATTCTGGAGCATCCGGGGCTTTGGAACGGGGGGATGTCAGGATGGCTGACACGGTTTGTTGAAATTCCCACGACGTGCTTTCAACCAGTCAAGACTGCACTGGATTTGATCCAACGGCACTGACGGGTCAAATTTCCAGCAGTGCTGGTTGACCGGGAGCTTCCTTGTTGCGGTCATTGGTGGCCACAATGAGCGTGGATGCGGCCGCAACGTCCGCAATGACTTCGTGAAACCATCGTATGCCCGTGGCGTCGAGGTTGCTAGCGGGCTCATCCAGCAGGACCACGGGACTTTCTGTCCCCAAGGCCAAAGAGAGATGCAGACGTTGTTTTTGACCTGAACTCCATGCGTGCAGAGGGGCTTCAGAATGCACGTGAAGTCCCGAGGATTCGATGAGCGAATCCCAACCCAGTTCGCCGTTGCGAGGTGTCCTGAACGCCGAATGGAAGGCCTTGATTTGGTCAAGGTTCATATGTGTGGGCAGAGACACCCAGGGTGCGGCAAGGGTCACATGTGTCATCCAATTGTCCGGCGTAAGTCCTGCACCGTTCACGCGACAATGCAACTCCCCAGCATCCGGCGACAATTGGCCTGCAAGCATGGTCAGCGTTGAACTCTTTCCCGCGCCGTTGGCGCCAACGACTGCTGTGTAACCTTGAATGTTCCAAGATGCGTTGTTCCAAATCTGCTTTCCCCCACGGGTCAAAGTCAGTTCAACAGCCTCGAATTGAGGCGCTGTGGTTGGAGATGCAGTCATCAGAAGGGCCCGCGAATGATGCCTTTGTCTGAACTGCGGATGAAGGAAAGGACCACCTCTTTGTCTTCCGAGGTAGGCAACTCGAGTTCTGCCGCTTTGACTGCTTGAGACATGTTGTTGTTCAAGACGTAAAGGGTGCGATTGATGTCTTCAATCGCTTGGATGCGGTCGATGTCAAATCCACGCCGACGCAAACCAATGCCATTGATGCCAATGTAGCTGAGTGGTTCCCTCGCTGCTTTGATGTACGGAGGAACGTTTTTGCGCACCAGAGAGCCTCCAGCGATGAATGCGTGCTTTCCTATTCGGACGAATTGTTGAATGCCGACCATGCCTTCAATGATCACTTGGTCTTCAATCACCACGTGGCCAGCGACGTTGCAAGAGTTGGCCAAAATGACGTGATTCCCAACTTGGACGTCGTGGGCGATGTGAACGTAGGCCATGATGAGGCAGTCGTTCCCCACGCGTGTGACCATGCGGTCTGTGGTTGCGCGGTGAATCGTCACGCATTCACGAATGCTCGTACGGTCCCCAATTTCAACTGAGGTGGGTTCTCCATTGTACTTGAGATCTTGCGAATCCGCGCCCACGACGCATCCTGGAAAAAATTTGCAATCGCGACCCACGGTGGTGTGTCCCACAAGCGTCGCATTGGGACCAATCCAGGTGCCTTCACCAATGTAGACGTTGGGCCCAACAAACGCGAACGCTTCCACGACAACACCCGCACCAATGTGCGCAGACGCATCGACGTGGGCAAGCGGGGAAACGTTGGCTGACTCGTGGATCATGCGGATTCGTTTGGCACGCGGTCTCGAACGATTTGGGCAAGCATTTCAGCTTCTGAAACCAGCTCTCCTCGGACAAAAGCTCGACCCTTCATGTTGACCAACCCTCTGCGAATGGGGGACACCAGTGTCAAGTGAAACACGATGGTGTCGCCTGGCAACACCTTTTTCTTGAACTTCACCCCATCGATTTTCATGAAATATGTCGAGTAGTGTTCAGGATCGTCCACAGTTGACAGTGCGAAGATGCCACCGACCTGTGCCATTGCTTCGACTTGAAGCACGCCTGGCATGACAGGGTTGTTGGGGAAATGCCCTTGGAAAAAGGGCTCGTTCATGGTGACATTTTTGACTCCAGTGATGCTCTTGTCATCCATGTCCATGATGCGGTCCACAAGCAGGAAAGGATACCGGTGAGGCAACATCGCAGAGATGTCATTGATGTCCATCAATGCGGGCCGGTCGGTTCTGAAATCCGGCAAGTTTTCAGCGTCTTCAATGGCTTTGACCAACATCTTGGCCAAGGCTACGTTGGCAGCATGTCCAGGCCGGGCAGCGAGCACGTGCCCATGAATGTAGCGTCCTGTCAAAGCCAAATCCCCAACGATGTCCAACAGTTTGTGACGGGCGGGCTCGTTTGCGTACCGCAAATCGGAAGGGTTGATCACACCTGGTTTGTCGGCCGAACCTGCCAATTTGGTGCGACCCAGGGCGTCTGCGATGTCCTGCAGCTCCTCGGAGCCATATGCGCGCTCTGCCAACACCACTGCGTTGTCGATGTCCCCGCCCTTGATGAGCCCTTGATTGGCCAAGGAAGCGACTTCTCTGAGGAAAACAAACGTCCGACAATTTGCGATGTCGTTGCCAAAGTCACTGATTTGGTCCAAACGGGCGTGTTGGGTTCCCAGGACAGGGCTCTCATAGTCCACCATCACGGTGACTTTGAATTCTCCTGCCTCACCTGGGACCACCAGCATTTCGACACCGTTGTCGTCTCTGAAACTCAAATTGTTTCGAACTCGGAACGTCTTTCGAGGAGCTTCCTGTTGGGTGCTGCCAGCCGATGTGATGGCATCCATGAAAGGTTTGGCAGACCCGTCCAAGATGGGCACTTCGGGGCCGTTCAATTCGAGCCGTGCATTGTCAATGCCTGCTGCATAAAGCGCCGCCAAAACGTGTTCGGTGGTATGGACGGTGGCCTCCCCAGATTGAAGTGTTGTGCCTCTGCGCGTTTCGCTGACATTGGCGACAACGCCGGCGATTTCGGGGGAACCGTCCAGGTCTGACCGGACGAACACATATCCAGAGTTGGCATCTGCGGGGAGAATGCGCAATTGGGCATGTTCACCTGTGTGCAGGCCGACGCCTTCAAACGAGATTGTTGCACCGATGGTGTGCTGCAAATCCGACAAAATCATGGGTGCAAACCTACGTCACCCCCTTGAATCAGCGGCACGATTTTCCTCGTGGAGACGCGCTTTGATGAGAATCTCGTCCAGGGCTGCCAGTTTTTCGTTCAATGGAATGCGGGCGAGTCGTCGAAGCGCAATCTGGAACGTTTGGAATTGCTTGACGGGGACAGCTGGAATTCCCTGATAGGTTTCGCCTTCAAGTATGAGGCTGGCGGAGACGCCTGATTTCGCCGCAATTTTGATGCCGGGGGCCAACGTCAGATGCCCGCCGATGCCGACTTGGCCACCAATCATGCTGCGTGCGCCGACGGTGGTCGAACCTGCAATGCCAGTTTGGGCGGCGATCACTGTGCCTTCGCCAATGACGACATTGTGCGCAATTTGGATGAGGTTGTCGAGCTTGCACCCCTTGCGAAGGACGGTGCTGCCGAGGGTTGCACGGTCAATGGTGGTCAATGCTCCAATGTCGCAGTCATCTTCGATGACGACATTTCCCGTTTGGGGAACCTTCGCATAACCGCCGTTTTCCTGCGGAGCAAACCCAAATCCATCGGCACCGATGACGGCCCCAGCTTGAAGGTTGCAGCGTTGTCCAATGTGGCATCGATCCAGCACGCGAACGCCGCTTTGCAGTGTGGTATCTTGACCAATGCGAACGTCCCTGCCCACATGCACGTGTGAATGCAGTTCCACCCGATCCCCAATCACCGCGCCGCGCTCAATGACCACACCAGGTCCAATGAAGCACCCTTCACCAATGGAGGCATCCGCATCCACGATGGCCGAGGCGTGTACGCCTTCTTGTCGCTTCAAAATCGCATCGTAGGCATCGAGGAGACGGGCAAATGCTCGATACGGGTCGACCACTTTGAGCAGTGTCAAGGCTTTTGGCAATGCCTTTGAGGGTTGAAAGTCTTGGGCGACAATCACCACGCTGGCTTCGGTGGAATAAATGAATCGCTCGTATTCAGGGTTGGACAAAAAAGACACCGAGCCAGGTCCAGCCGATTCGATTTTGGCCAATTTGCGCACCCGGGTTTCCGGATTGCCCAACACTTGACCTTCCAACAAGACGGCGAGTTCAGAGGCGGTTTGTTCCATGTGACAAAACTAGGAGTTGGTTGTGAAGCGTTGTTGCGATGCGTGGGGTGTACCGAAGGAGTAACGCAAGAAGTGCTCCCAAGTTGCTTCAAAGTCCTTCTTTTCCCAAGCAAGGGGCCAAATGACTTGCCCCACACCTCTCCAAGCCATGTCGCGAACCTCGTCATGGAGGTTCTTCTTGTCGTGACACATCCACGTCCAAAGGGCGTGTGCAGAGGGCCATGTCATGTCCGGAAGTGGCACGTTTTCGCTCATCCAGTTTTCCAGCCACGCGGCATCATTTTGGAGGTGTTCAGCAGCTTTAATCGGAGCGAGTGCGCCATGGCGTGCTTCGAACAAGGCGAACCTCAAACCCATAGACACGGCCTCTCCGTGAAGCAGAGCCCCCCCCTTCTGCGAGACTTCCGCTTCCAAGGCATGTGCCACAGTGTGTCCCAAATTCAACAAGTTTCTCTTGCCTTGTTCATGCACATCGACATCCACGATGACACGTTTTGTGTTGGACATTTTGTCAAACCACTCCGTCATGCCATCCCAGTCGGTCACCTTGTCAAGTGGCTCCATGGTTTCATGGCGCTTCAACCAAGTCATGGCCTCTGCATCGAGCATGGCGTGCTTGACGGCTTCGGCGAGCCCCGCTCGGAATTGCCGGAGGGTCAATGTCTTCATCCATCGGGCATCGAGATGCACGTGTTCGGGCATGTGAAACGTGCCAACTTGGTTCTTGACGCCTTGCCAATTGAAGGCGGTTTTGCCTCCCCATGCGGCATCCACCGCTGCCAGAGGGGTCGTGGGCATGTGTACCACTCGAACACCACGCTTCCAGATGGAAGCAGCCATTCCTACGGCATCACTCAATGCCCCTCCACCGGTGGTCAGCACCACCGAGGAGCGGGACAAGCCCCATTGACTGAAACAATCGAGAATGTCAGGGAGGACCTTCCAGTGTTTGATGCATTCACCCCCGGTGAAGCTGTGCACCCGAAGCTTGTTGATTCCAATGCCGTCGAAAGCCATCCGGTATCTCTGAATCAAGGATGCATCCAATGATTCTTCATGAATCCAAGCCAACATGTCTGGCTGAAGATCCAGGAGGACAGCGGCCAATTCCTGTTCAAGGGGATGTGCATCCGTTGCCATGGGTGCAAAGGTCACAAAAAAAGGCAGTGCGTGAACACTGCCTTCTTGTGGTACCACCGGGATTCGAACCTGGGACACACGGATTTTCAATCCGTTGCTCTACCAACTGAGCTATGGTACCCGAAATCGGAGGCCAAAGATAAGTCGTGAATCACTACTGCG
>JAYZBB010000052.1:0-22487 GCA_036339415.1 Bacteroidota bacterium
CGTTTGGTGTTCGCCATGTCTATCGAATCAATCGGGTTCTGGGTCTGGGGATCAGTAATGGCACTTGGAGCATTCCCAGCCCCCGAGTTCCTTGACCGTGATTTTGTCATCTTCCAAAATGCGGCGCAACTCTTCGTTGCCGCGCACATCGTCTTTCATGCGGTTGTGCATCTCCTCGTAGTACTCGCTGCTGGCGAGGTCGATGGAGGCCTTGTTGTGGCACTCAATGCACCATCCCATCGTAAGAGTGGGCTTGCTGAGCTCGATGAGCCCTGGGTATTTGTCCACCAAGGTGTTGATGTGGTCCACAGACGCGATGCGACCCGCACTCCACGTTTCCACGTCACCGTGGCAGTTCTGGCACTGAAGGCCTCCGACCACCACGTGCTGCTGGTGGCTGAAGTACACGTGGTCAGGCAAGTTGTGCACCTTGTTCCACTTGATGGGTTCGCCACCAAAGCTGGACTGAGGTGCGGCGTAGCCGTTGTTCCCTTCGCCGTCGAGGTACGTTCCTGTTTCCGGATCAAAACCAATGGCCGCGTAAATCTTCCCTATTTCCACCTCACCGTAGCGAGAGCCCTCCTTGACCGCCTTGTGGCAGTTCATGCAAACGTTGGTGCTGGGAATGCCTGCGTGCTTTGATTCGTACGCACTGTGGTGGCAGTACTTGCAATCCACCTCATTCTCACAGACGTGCACGGAGTGAATGAACTTCACCGGCTGCTCGGGCAAATAGCCTTCGTACACACCGATGCCCATCAAGCCTTGGTAGCCCTTCACCACACCAAAGGCGACGACGAAGACGCCCAAGATGCTGACGAAGATCATGTTGTTCCAGGCCCAACCGCGCAAGCGAGTGAGGTAGCTGCTGTCTTCCAATTGGGCTTGTCCGTCGCGTTCTCGGAGGGTGTTCGTCAACTGCCGGTTGACACCAGAAGCGCTCATGGCGATCAACAGGAACATGACCAAAAGGATGATGAACCACAGCGTGCTGCTGTCGCCCTCCTCCTCCATCGGCATCTCGTCGATGTTGATGCAACCGGTGTCCGTGCTTGCTGTGGCTGCGACGTCCGGTGGGTTCTGGACGTAGGCCATGATGTCGCGAACATCGTCGGCCGACACCGCTTGTGCGCTCATCCAACCGTACGTACCGACATAGCGCTCAACCAGCGACTTGATGTAGCCGTCTCCTGTGGCCGCTGCTCCTTGCGGGTTCTGAATCCACTGCACCAACAATTCGTCGCTCGCCCCCCAACGGTCAGCGATGCCAGCAAGCCCTGGAGCCGCGAGCACTCCATCAGTCACAAGGTGACAAGAGGCGCAGTTGGCGTTGAACAACCCTTGGCCGTTTTCGACATCGCCCCCTTCCCAAATGGACTGCGCAGATAGACCCTGCACCCCTAGCAAAGCGGCGATGGTAAAGACGCGTGCGGCACCCCTCAGGAGCCTTGCACGCAGTGTTTTCGTGTGTCGCATGTCGATTGAGTACCCTCTCAATTTGGTTGCGAAAATAAGCCAAACGAAGGGTCTGACCACGCTTCGTCACAGGAATGTCATGAACAATGGGCATTTAGAATCGTTCCGTGTGCATGAGTGACATTCAAACTCATTTTGCGGGCCCAACATTCACCCTCTGATTGACACATCTTTTGAAGGATTGCTTTCGACTCTGGCGTTCACGAATACCTTTGTTTCATGACGATACGTTGCACAGCCTTCATCTTGTCTTTGGGTTGGTTTGCCATGGGTGAAGCCTTGGCCCAAACCAACACCGCCGCCACACAAGAGGGTTGGTGGCAAGACTTGTTTCGGGCAGACAGCGCAACCAAGGCAAGGACAGGAAGCGACTTGCGTCCTGTGGGCCATCTCGACTTGCCACCCGCGGACGTCACACTTGTGATGCCTGACACATTGAAAGTTCTCGATTCTCTTGACAAAACGAATCCGCGCCCGGTTCAAGGACATCGCATCCAAATCTATTTCGGGAATTTGCAGGAGGCCCGATCGACTCGGGCCGCATTTCGGCGCGACCACCCCGACACGCCTTGTCAGTTGATGCCCATCGACCCCAACTACGCCGTGACCGTGGGCAACTACCGCGATATTTGGAGCGCACGCCGTGCCTTGAAAGAAGGAGCTGTAGGCACCTGGAAGCACGCCCTTGTCATTCCAAGTGACATCGATTTGCCCGCGCTACGCTGAATCGACACGCGCGAAGAGATGAAACGCCATGAAAAAGGGCGTCCCCCAAAGGACGCCCTTTTCAATTCACAGAAGGCCAAATGGCTCAGTCTTCCAAGGTTTGTTTCACCTCGACTTCCTGATAAGCCTCGACGACGTCACCAACCTTGATGTCGTTGAATCGTTCGATGTTCAGACCGCACTCGAACCCTTTGGCAACTTCCTTCGCATCGTCCTTGAATCGCTTCAAAGAGCCCAACTCTCCAGTGTACACGACCACGCCTTCACGGATGACGCGCACCTTGCTCGAACGCAGGATCTTGCCTTCTGTGACGAAGCATCCTGCGATGGTTCCGACTTTCGAAATCTTGAACGTCTCTCGGATTTCCGCAGAGCCGACGATTTCCTCTTCGATTTTCGCACTCAACAAACCTTCCATTGCGTCGCGCATCTCCTCAATCGCCTTGTAGATGATCGAGTAAAGATTGATTTGGATTTCCTCATGCTCCGCCAATTTTCTCGCGGAAGCAGAAGGGCGCACCTGGAAACCGATGATGATGGCGTTGGACGCAGAGGCCAGCAACACGTCCGAGTCAGAAATCTGACCCACAGCCTTGTGAATGATGTTCACCTGGACCTTTTCCGTGCTCAGCTTTTGCAAAGAGTCACTCAATGCTTCGATGGAGCCGTCCACGTCGCCCTTGATGATCAGGTTCAATTCCTTGAATTCCCCGACTTCAATTCGGCGACCGAGCTCCTCAAGGGTGACCGTCTTCTGGGTTCTGACGCCCTGCTCACGCTGAAGTTGCTGACGCTTCGTTGCAATGGCCCTGGCGTCCTTTTCGTCTTCGAAGACATTGAATTTGTCACCCGCGTTGGGAGCGCCGTCAAAGCCAAGCACCGACACGGGGGTCGCTGGACCGGCTTCGTCGACGCGTTGACCCCGCTCATTGAACATTGCCTTCACACGTCCGCTGTGTTGACCGGCCAACATCGCATCCCCTATGCGCAACGTGCCTGCTTCGACAAGCACGTTGGTGACGTAGCCGCGGCCTTTGTCCAAGCTGCTTTCCACAACGGTTCCCAAAGCACGTTTGTCGGGATTGGCTTTCAAGTCCAAAAGTTCCGCTTCGAGAAGCACCTTTTCGAGAAGTTCCTCGACGTTGGTGCCAAACTTGGCCGAAATCTCCTGACACTGGAATTTTCCGCCCCAATCTTCGACCAAAATGTTCATTTCCGCCAACTCCTGCTTGATGCGGTCCGGATTGGCCGTTTCTCGGTCCATCTTGTTGATGGCGAAAATCATAGGGATTTCAGCCGCCTGGGCGTGGTTGATGGCCTCTTTGGTTTGGGGCATCACACGGTCGTCCGCTGCCACAACAATGATGGCCAGATCGGTGACCTGAGCACCCCGCGCACGCATTGCAGTGAAGGCCTCGTGACCCGGAGTGTCAAGAAAGGTGAGCTTTTTGCCACTTTCCAACTCCACCGCATACGCACCGATGTGTTGTGTGATTCCTCCGGCCTCACCAGCAATCACATTTGCATTCCTCACAAAGTCGAGCAATGACGTCTTGCCGTGGTCAACGTGACCCATGACAGTCACGATGGGCGGCCTGGCCTCCAAATCACCTTCCTCGTCTTCCTCGACGACAATCGCCTCTTCTACCTCTGCACTCACAAACTCCACCTCATACCCAAATTCCTCGGCAATGATGGTGATTGTTTCCGAATCCAATCGTTGGTTGATGGACACCATGATGCCCAGCGTCATGCACGCAGAAATGATGTCGTTCACACCTCGGTCCATCATGGTGGCCAATTCAGCCACAGTCACAAATTCTGTGAGCTTCAAGATGCTCTCTTCGAGCTGCGACTGGAGGTTGCTCTCGTCTTGGCGCTGTTGGATGGCATCGCGCTTTTGGCGACGCAACTTGGACGACTTCGACTTTTTGCCTCCGCTCATGCGCGCCAGGGTGGCGCGAATCTCTTTTTGAATGTCCTCTTTGCTGACTTCTTTCTTGGGCTCGTTGCGACGCCCCCTTGTGCGGTTGTCTTTGGCATTGCCCCCAGCTTTGGAAACGTCCACCTTCTTGACCCGCACACGCTTGCGCTTGCCCTCTTCACTTCCGGCCGAGGAACCGCGCTTCTTTTCAACGGGAAGTTCAATCTTGCCTACCACGGTGGGGCCTGAAAGCTTCTCTGCTTTGGCGCGAACAAATTCATCTGCCTCAGGTGCCTTCGCTTCTGCCGAGGATTCTTTCTTGGGTTCAGCCTTGGGTGTTTCCTGGGATTCGCTGGCCTTGGCTTGGTCCGTCGATTTCTTGCCGGGCTGCAACGCTTCCAGATCGAGTTTGCCCACCACTTTGGGTCCCCCTCCAGGGGCCTCAGACGTTTTCTTTGGAGCTGGCTCTTTCGTCGGTTCATCTTTGGCCAATTCCTGAGGCGCCTCCGATTCCGTTTTGGTGCGCTTGACCACAGGCGCAGCTTCGCTCTTTTTGAATTGGCTCAAATCAATTTCTGGCTCCTCGTCCTCTGGCTTTTTCGCGACCCGCTTCTTCGCGCTGGCCAATGTGATGCTCTCGCGTTCTTGGATGCTCGAAGCACTGGCTTGCGCCTTGGCCTTTGTCTCCTTGTCCCCTTGGAAGTTGGATTTCACGAGGGCATACGTCTCGGGATCCAACTTGGTGTTGGGTTTGGCCTCGACCTCAATGCCCTTGGACGCCAAAAACTCAACCACGGTGGTCATGCCTAGGTTGAACTCTCGGGCGGCTTTGCTTAAGCGCACTGGTTTGTTTGAATCGGCCATAGAATAGATTTCTGGGTGAAATTAGGAAGGAAGGGCTGAAGAGAAGAGGGGCGTTCTGTATGGATTGTTGTCGTCTTGTTATGGAAAACTCAGGACTCCAATTCGGTTTTCAAAATGGACATGACCTCTCGGATCGTCTCCGCCTCGAGGTCGGTTCGGGTCACCAAGTCTGCTTCATCCAAGTTGAGCACAGAACGGGCCGTGTCGCAACCGATTTTGATGAACTCGTCCAGAATCCATTCGTCGATTTCGTCCGCAAACTCCTTCAATTCCACGTCTTCTGAGACCTCATCGTCTTCTCTGTAAACGTCGATGTCGTATCCCGTCAACAAGCCAGCGAGTTTGATGTTGTTGCCACCTTTTCCAATGGCCAAGCTGACCTGATCCGGTTTGAGGTACACCTCTGCCTTCCCCGTGTCTGGGTGGAGGGCCATGCTGGTGATTTTGGCTGGGCTCAGCGCACGTTGAACCAACAACTCTTCATTGGCTGTGAAATTGATCACATCGATGTTTTCGTTGCGAAGCTCACGGACAATGCTGTGGATTCGTGACCCTTTCATTCCAACGCATGCACCTACTGGATCGACGCGGTCGTCGTAAGACTCGACTGCCACCTTGGCTCGTTCTCCGGGAGCGCGCACGATTTTTTTGATGGTGATGAGCCCGTCGTAGATTTCAGGCACCTCCATTTCAAACAGGCGTTCAAGGAATTCTGGAGCCGTGCGGCTCAAGATGATTCGAGGGGTGTTGTTGCGCATTTCCACCGCAGCCACCACCGCCCTGACGTTGTCACCTTTTTTGAAGAAGTCACCGGGGATTTGGTGCTCGCGTGGCATGACCACTTCGTTGTCCTCGTCATCGACGAGCAACATCTCACGCTTCCAAATTTGGTACACTTCAGCAGTGACCACTTCTCCCACGCGCTCCTTGTATTTTTGGTACAACGCGTCCTTCTCCATGTCGAGGATGCGACCTGCCAGGTTCTGACGCAGTGACAACACATTGCGACGGCCAAAACTCTCCAGCTTGATTTCTTCGGAGAGTTCCTCGCCAACTTCAAAGTCGTCTTCAACCTTGAGTGCCTCGCTCAGAGCCACTTCCATGTTTTGATCTTCAACCTCGCCATCTTTCACGATTTCGCGGTTGCGCCAAATCTCCAAATCCCCTTTCTCCGGGTTGATGATGATGTCGAAGTTTTCGTCCGATCCGTATTTCTTGATGATCATGTTTCGGAAGACTTCTTCCAAAATTGCCATCAAGGTCTCTTTGTCGACGTTTTTGAATTCCTTGAATTCAGCAAACGATTCCAGCAAGTTCAACTGCATGTTGACTCAGATTATGGGGCTCACGCCCGCGGTTTGTTGTTAAACGAGATGATCACTTTTGTCCAATGCACATCGGCGAACGCGTAACGATGGTCTTCCTCCACCCATTCTTTGGCTTTTCGGCCTTCGATGCGACGCTTTTCGCGAGTTTGAACCACAAAGTGGTCCTCCTCAACGGTGGTGAGCACTCCCTCAAGCTTGGTGCCTTCAACCGGCATGACGGCCACTTCGCGACCCACGTTCTTGACGTATTGTCGATGGAGTTTCAACGGTTGATCCAACCCTGGCGAGAGAACGTCCAACGAAAAGTCTTGAAGGTCTCTGTCCAGCGAGGATTCGATGTGTCGGCTCAAACCCATGCAAAACTCGATGGAGGTGTTCTCATCGTGGTCGACAATGACACGGATGTTGCTGCCGTCTGAAACGACAACTTCGACCAGAAAACCTGGTGTGCCCGCGAGATGTTCCTCGGCCAGTTCTTGGATGTGCTCTTTGCTGATCACCGCTGTGCTGTTGGGGAAAGCATTCCGATGACATCAAACTTTGTGGGACAAAAAAGAGGCCTTGTGGCCTCCATCTGTGTCGTCTTCATGTCTTTCCGGAGCAAAAGTACGCAATTTGACCCTTCCGTCCTACCTTCACTTCATGTCGTATGTCTTGCGCATGATTGAGGAAGGGGAGCATCAGCATCAGGACTTCAAATTGCGCATCGACGACCCCCACAAAATCGCCAAGACTCTGACCGCCTTCGCCAACAGTGACGGCGGCAGACTGCTCATTGGAGTGAGAGACAACGGAGAGGTTGCCGGTTGCCGCATCGAAGAAGAACATCACATGATCCAATGTGCTGCCGACATGCATTGCACTCCCTCAGTGCCGTTCGAATCGCAAGTTTGGAAGCACGGCTACTTGAGTGTGTTGGAAATCAAAGTGCCCAAAAGCGCCCACCGCCCCCACTTTGTAGAAGTTCAAGCGCCAGGAAACTCTGCGCACACTTCCAAACCTCGCTGGCAGGCTTTTTTGCGAAAAGACGACCGCATCCACAAGGCGTCCCCCGTGATGATCAAAGTTTGGCAATACGAAATGCGGATGGAACGCTCCGAATTCCAGTACAACTCTGATGTTGGCAAACTTTTCAAACGATGGCGAGATGGCCACCAACTGCGTTTTCCGCAAGTGGCGCGCACTGCCAAACTCGACTTCGATGACGCAGAAGATTTGCTCGCATTGCTGACCGTTTGGGGCATTGTCGAAGGCACGTATGGCAAACAGGGTTACAGATACGGGTTGGCGTCTGCAGAGGCACTTGCGCTGTTGGAAAAGGAAGGGGCAGAAGCCTTCCGATGGAAGCACGCCGGATGACGACGAGAATGGACGTGCAACAACACAATATCCCGAACTTCGTTGCGTCATGAACGACGACATGCACTCCCACAAGTCCCTCCGAAAGCGATTCTTGTCATGCACGTGGATGGGCTCTTGGGGGTGGGCTTTTGTAAGCCTGTCGAGTGCATCTGGGCTGGCGCAACACCCGGTCGGAGAATGGACAAGTCACGTCCCTTACGACCGGGTGAGAGAGGTCATGCTCGCAGGTGACAACGTGGTGGCACGCACTGATTTTGCCCTGTTCACCGTAGACACTTCAACCTACGAAGTGGTTCGGTACACCAAAGGGTCCGGTCTATCCGAAGTCAATCCCACTGCACTCGCGTACGATGAACTGAGACAACAATGGATTGTTGGATACGCGAATGGAAGTGTCGACTTCCGCGACAGTTGGGGCACCACGAACGTCCCAGACTTTCGAATCTCGCAAGTCACTGGTGACAAACGAATCAACGCCATCACGGTCGAAGGTGACCAGGCATACCTGTCGACCAACCTCGGGGTGGTGGTGGTGGATTTGACCCGCAGAGAAATTGCAGATACCTGGCCTCTTTCTTCATCTGCTGAAAGCACAGAGGCACAGTTCGTTTTGTCGCGCGACGGCAAATGGCTTGTTGGCACCAACACCGGAATTTTGACTGCATCTCGGGAAGACCCTTTCCTGTCCAACGCCGACAGTTGGATCCCGTGGGAAGCCTATCCAGACTTGGGTCCCGCGTTGGAAATGACAAGACATGCCGGCCAATGGTGGCTGGCAACGGGAACGCGAGGGGCCTCGAATGTGGTGATTTGGCGAGGCGACGACAATGGCCTCTGGGAGTTGATGCCGGGCTGGAATCCAGACGGTCAGTCCTACGGAGGCATGGACATTGGGAAATGGATTTTGGCCGACGATGGCACGCGCTCCGAGGGATTGCTCGTGGCATCATGCTGCCAGTTGTGGGGGTGGGATGCCCAGGGCATGCCGGCGGCCATTGAGCTAGCCAACCCTGACTTCGCCCAAATCACGGACCTCGTCATCGATCGTTCTGACCAGAGCGGACGCGTGTGGTTGGGCAGCCGCGTTGGAGGGGTCATCACTTGGGTTGCTCAACCTGGTGCCGAGAGCATTGGCGTCCGGAGCGACCATCCTGTGGGTCCTCCATCGAATGCTGTCAGAAGGGTGGATTGTTGGAACGACAACTTGTGGTTGGCCACTGGCGGCGTCGACTTGGCATGGACCCCTGAGTACCGCACAGACGGCGTGTTCCAATTCCAAAATGGTGCGTGGTTCAAGCCCGAATTGCCAGAATCTGTCAACGACATCAGTGAAGTGAGAGACATCATGGATGTCAGCATTGACCCCACAGACCCCAGCCATGTCGTGTTTTCCTCGTACGAAGAAGGCTTGATTGAGGTTCGGAATCGCGAGGTTGTGCGCGTCCTCAACGCCTCCAATTCGAGCATCCAGGAATCCCTGGTCGGCGGCTCGCAGCGTTCGGCGGTGAGTGGTCTAGATTTTGACGGGGACGGCAACCTTTGGTTCACCACCCCGACCACCAACAAATGCCTGCACGTGATGCTTCCAGATGGCTCGACAATCGGAATGGACGTGGGGGAATATGGTTTGACTTTGTTGTTCGGCGATGTGGAAGTCACACGGGATGGGCATGTGTGGGTCGTCCTGGCACGAGGGAAAGGTCTGTTGGTGTACAACCCCAATGGCACGCCGGAAAACCCGACAGATGACAATTGGGTCATCCTGAACGCCAACGAAGGTGAGGGTGGGTTGCCATCCAACGATGTGTTTTGTGTGGAGGAAGACCTTGACGGTGAGATTTGGGTGGGCACAGCAAGTGGCCCGTGTGTCTTCTACCAAAGCGAATCGGTGTTCGACGGCGACGTCACATCAAGCCAAATTCTCATTTCCCAGGACGGCAATCTGCAATACCTGCTCGAAACCGACCTTGTCCAAAGCATCATCATCGATGGTGGCAACCGCAAATGGATCGGCACACGCAATGCCGGGCTTTATGTCATCAGCGCAGATGGACTCTCCACAGTGCACCATTTCACCACTGAGAACAGCCCCCTCCCATCCAACAATGTGTTGAATGTGGCCATGGATTACGCCTCCGGCGAGGCCTACATTGCCACAGACCAAGGGCTGATGTCTTACACGAGCGGATCCTCGAATTGGGATCCAGAGATGGCAGACGTGCGGGTCAGGCCCAATCCAATCCGTTCCGATCACGAGGGGCCCATCGTGATTGATGGGTTGGCCAACGAGAGTTCTGTTCACATCACCAATGCTGCGGGCAACCGTCTCGCCTTGCTGCAAAGCGAAGGTGGACGTGCGACTTGGGACGGCAAGCTGGAGGATGGGAAGCCTGCACCATTTGGCATTTATCTGGCATTTGCGACCGACCGCAATGGCAAAAAAGGGGCTGTCGTGAAGTTTGCCATTCTTCGATGAACGAAAACACCCCAACCCTTCCGCGGTCCAAAATGCCCGGCGTTGGCACGACCATTTTCACCGAAATGTCGGCCTTGGCAACCGCATGTGATGCCCTCAATGTGGCGCAGGGATTTCCCGATTTGGACACTCCAAAAGCCTTGCGCCGCGCTGTGGAAGAAGCCATCGAAGCGGGTCACAATCAATATGCGCCCATGCCTGGCAATCCAGAACTGAGATCGTGGATTGCAGAAACGCATCACGCCGGCGCCGGCTTTGACCCAAACACTGAAATCACCATTGGTGCCGGTGCGTCAAGTGTGCTTTTTGCGGCCTTTGCCGCTCTGATCCAACCTGGGGACGACGTGGTACTCCAAGACCCGTGCTATGATTTGTATGCGCCTTTGGTGGAACTTCATCACGGACACGTGGTCCGTGTCCCGTTGGTCGACCATGAAGGACACATGAATGCCAAAGGGCTGGCAGATGCCATCGGTCCTCGAACACGTATGGTCGTGATCAACAGCCCACACAACCCCACCGGGAAGGTCACCACAACCGACATGTTGGATGCCCTTGCCAAGGCCATGGCCAACACCGATGCCTGGCTTGTGAGTGACGAAGTCTACGGCCCCATGGTCCACGACCAAAGGCCAGCCCCTCTCCCCGCACTTCACCCCGGCCTTCGCAATCGCACCATGGTGGCAGGGAGCTTTGGCAAGCTGTTCCACGCGACCGGGTGGAAAGTTGGATGGATCGCTGCCCCAGCAAAGGTGACCGCCGAGCTCAGGAAAATTCACCAGTACGATGTGTTTTCCACTGGAGCTCCCTTCCAAGCCGGGTTGGCACGCTACCTCAAATCTGACGACGCACTCCATCACCTGAACACCGTCGGTCCCATCTACGCTGCCAAACGGGACCGTTTGCTGGATGGCTTGAACGGCACGGCCTTCACTTGGGAACCCGCAGAAGGCGGGTATTTTCAAGTGCTTGGTGTGTCAGCCTATCTGAAACCGGGGGAATCAGACGGTGACTTGGCGCGACGTTGGACCCGGGATCACGGCATCGCCACCATCCCCATGAACGCCTTCGGTGGCTGTGGCGAACCCGCCGTGCGGGTCTGCTTCGCCAAGGAAGACGAGACACTGGATCAAGCAGTGGCCTTGCTTCGGGCCATCCCGTCGGAGGACACCGCCGAAGTTCCAAACAAAGAGAATCCCACTGCGCAGATCGATGAGCGTCTCGCAAAACTCCGTGTGCTGGGCTTGCAAGAAGACCTGGTGTGGGAAGATGTCGCAGCAAACCTCACGCAAGCATCGTCAAGAATCGAAGAGGAACTCGCGAAGACCCCTGCTGATTTGGTGGTGATCCCTGAAATGTTCACGTCCGGTTTTTCGATGTCCGTCCAGCACGTGGAGCCTCTGGATGAGCAAGGCCAATGCCCAACGTCTCGATGGATGCTTGATTTGGCCGCGGCGCACAACGTCGCGATCACCGGCAGCACAGCGGTTCGAGACAAGGCCGGACACGCCTTCAACCGCATGTGGTTCGTCACACCAGAAGGCGACGTCCACCACTATGACAAACGTCATTTGTTCACGCTTGCAGGAGAACACGAAGTCTACAAGCCCGGCAAAGAACGGGTGGAGGTCCACTGGCGTGGTTGGCGAATCCTGCTCCAAATCTGCTACGACCTGCGCTTTCCAGCATTCGCACGAAACCATGGATCACACCCCTACGACGTGGCGATTTACGTTGCCAATTGGCCTGAAACGAGGAAGGAAGCGTGGCGTACGTTGCTCCAAGCCCGCGCCATCGAAAACCAATGCTATGTGATTGGCATCAACCGATGCGGCGAAGACGGCAATGGTCACAAGTACTCGGGAGACAGTTTGATTTCAGACCACTTGGGTCAGCTTGTTGCCGACGCTGGTAGCACAGGAACGCAAGCTTCCATTCAAGCGGTGTTCTGCAAAGAGGACTTGAGCACGTTCCGCAGAACGCTGCCTTTCTTGGCGGACGCCGACCGCTTCGGGATTCGTTGAGCAGCCAACACGGACTACTCGCTTACTTGAACGCGTTCTCGCCTGTGATGTCGAGGCCTGTGATGAGCAGGTGAATGTCATGCGTGCCCTCGTAGGTGATGACCGACTCGAGGTTGGCCATGTGACGCATGATGGGGTATTCGTTCATGATGCCCATGCCGCCGAGCACTTGACGCATTTCACGGGCGATGTGGATCGCCATGTCGACGTTGTTCCGCTTGGCCATTGAGATTTGGGCGGACGTTGCCCGACCCTCATTGCGCAACACCCCGAGGCGATGCGTGAGCAACTGCGCCTTGGTGATCTCCGTGATGGCTTCTGCAAGCTTCTTTTGCTGCAGTTGGAACCCTGCGATGGGGCGGCCAAACTGCGTACGTTCCTTGGCGTAACGCAACCCCACGTCATAGCAATCCAAGGCGGCCCCAATGGCGCCCCATGCAATGCCGTAACGCGCACTGTCAAGACAGCTCAAAGGCGCGCCAAGTCCAGTGCGTCCAGGCAAAATGTTCGCCTTGGGAACGCGCACGTTGTCGAAGATGAGCTCTCCCGTGTCAGAGGCACGGAGGCTCCACTTGCCCTTCATGGTTGGCGTGCTGAACCCCTCCATGCCGCGCTCCACAATCACGCCATGGATGCGGCCTTCCTCATTCTTGGCCCACACCACCGCAAGCTGTGCAAACGGTGCGTTGGAAATCCACATCTTGGCGCCGTTGAGGATGATGTCATCTCCGTCCTCCTTGTAGGACGTGGTCATGCCCCCTGGGTTTGACCCATGGTCAGGCTCGGTCAACCCGAAGCATCCAATCCATTCACCAGTGGCCAGTTTGGGCAGGAACTTTTGCTTCTGCTCTTCTGAACCGTACTTCCAAATGGGATACATCACAAGCGAGCTCTGCACCGATGCCGTGGAACGCAAACCACTGTCACAACGCTCGAGCTCCTGCATGATCAAACCATATGCGATTTGGTCAAGGCCAGCTCCTCCGTACTCCTCAGGGATGTATGGCCCAAACGCCCCGATCTCTCCCAAACCAGGCAGCAAGTGCTTGGGGAATTCGCAACGCTCCGCTGCATCTTCGATGATGGGACTGACTTCCTGCTTCACCCATGCACGTGCGGTGTCGCGAATCAACTTGTGCTCCTCGGTGAGGAGCTCGTCCATGTTGTAGTAATCGTGGCCTTGGTAGAGGTCTGTGCGCATTGTCATTGATTTGCGCCCCAAAGATAACCCCTGCGACTTGCGATGCGCCTACGCTTCGTTCTGTTCATACCAAGTATCGGTCAACAAGTTCCCGGTTTGGTACGCAGCGACCGCCATGGCGTCCACGCGTTCATTCAAAGGGTCGCCGGCGTGGCCCTTGACCCAATGAAAGGTGACCTTGTGTTTCCTGTAGATGCGCAGGAACCGCTGCCACAGGTCGGGGTTCTTCTTGTCCTTATAACCCTTCTTTTCCCAATTGAACACCCAGCGCTTCATCACCGCATCCACCACGTATTTGGAATCCGAGTAGACGTCGACCTCCACCCCATCGCGCGTGAGGGCTTCCAAGCCGACGATCACTGCCAGCAGTTCCATCCTGTTGTTGGTCGTCAATCGAAACCCTTCGCTCATCTCCTTCACGTGCTCGCCGTACATCAGCAACGTGCCGTAGCCCCCAGGACCGGGATTTCCACTTGCCCCACCGTCTGTGTACATCGTCACTTTCGCCATGGTCAAGGTCTGTGAGATTTCAGATGAGCGTTGTCGCGGACGTCCGTGCCATGCGCCAACCGAATGAGCCCTTCCAGCACCTGAGCATAGTGCCGGTGTTCCAATTCTAGCACCTTGGCCGCGATGTCTTCTGGCGAGTCTTCCGGAGAAAGGTCAACCTCGGCTTGGAAAACGATGTCTCCCTCGTCGTACGCATCGTTCACGAAGTGAATGGTCATGCCTGACACTTGCTCGCCCGCCGCTTTGACCGCCCTGTGCACGTTCATTCCGTACATGCCCGGGCCACCGTGCTTGGGCAACAGGGCAGGGTGAATGTTCACCATCCGTCCCTCGTATGCCTCACACACGTCTTTGGGGATTTTCAAAAGGAATCCCGCGAGGACAACCCAATCGACGTCACGGGCTTCAAGTTCCCGGAACAACGCCCCGTCGACCATGTCGGCTTTGGACAGGTGGCTGTGGTTCACCCCAAAATTCTCAGCAGCATGCCGAACGCCTGCATCCTCCCGGTTCGTGCAAACCCAAACGATGTCCGCAACTTCGGCGGCCCCATCTTGGGCAAAATGCGCCAAGATGGATTTTGCATTGGATCCAGCACCAGATGCCAGGATGGCCATCCGATCTTTCCTCCTGCTCTGCTTAGCCATGACTTCCAACCCTGATCACATTGTCAAGAAATTGGCCTCATACGCTTCGACCATCGCTTCCATCTCTGTCAACCTCGCCTCCAAAGCCGCAGCCTCCTCTGTCCCAGCGTGATAGTATTTCATCACCCGCACCAAGCGGTCGCCAATTTGCAACGCGAACTGCACCTCTCGATCAAGGGCGACGTAAAATTCAGGGTCGAGTGACGTGCAGTAGACAATCTCTTCTTCTTGCATTGTCATGAATTGGTCCACGACTTCTTGAGCCATGGCCCAAGCGTGGGCGCGATCTTTTTCTGACAGCGCCGCCGCATTCGGAGACACTTTTGCGTCGGCAGCCAACTGCAAGTACGACTCTGCCACAGGCATCATCACACGGCTGAAGGGCACGTTTTGACGAGGGGTTGCTCGCATCATTTCATCCAACACCGACAAGGCTTTTTGAGCCTCTTTCTTTTTCAAAAGCGACTCCGCCAAATTGGACATTTGCAAACGGAGATTGGTCACCATCCGGCGGTTGTTCTCGTCCATGTAAATGCCGTTCTCGACGTCATCCATGTTGCCCCATGCCCACTTGTTCATGACATTTTCGAACATGATGTCTGTGCCAATGGCTCCCAGGATATTGGGGTTTTCATTTTCAGGATACTTCAATGGAACCAACCGGTACGCCAACCCTTCCAACCGGAAGTGATCTTGCAATCCCAGGTAACTGTCAGGGCCCGTGGTGACCGCAAAATATATGGGACGCTCCCAATTGTTGTTGGCGATCATGTTCAGTGCAGCGTAGTGGTTCTTCGTCACATAGGCCGGCGTGTTGCCACTCCCGTTGGTGAGGGTCCACTCAACGGCATCGACCAAATACTCCGTCTCATCAGGATTGACCAATCCGGAAGCAACCACCGCTGCGGAATCCACGGGCAAGCGGAAACGACCAGAGGGGAAGGAGAAATAGCCTTTCTGACCTGGATACTTCTGAATGTTCTCGTCAACCAAGGTCGCATCCATGGCTTCCTTCAAGTCCACAACAGCGTTGCTCCTGCCCACCAACACAACATCGCGGGTGCCTTGGCGGTACTTCTCCTCCTCCATCATGATGGGCAGGGGTGCACTCTCGTAGGCGCGTCTTCGCATCTGATCGATGTACCAGTCTGTGTTCAACAGACTCAAGTTGCACACCCTCACATCGGTACGGATGCCTTCCACCTCTTGGGCATACCAAAGTGGGAATGTGTCGTTGTCCCCATTGGTGAAAATGATGGCGTTGGGCGCGAGAGAATTGAGGTAATTCTTGGCCATGTCCACCCCCGTTCTTCGCCTGGCGCGGCTGTGGTCGTCCCAACCCTCCGACGCCATGATGAAGGGAACAATGGCAGTCAGGGCAATCACCACCCCCGCGCGGGTCGATTCCCCCATTGACGCTTTGCCGAGCCCCCAAGAAATGCCGTACAACAAGGAGGCAACCACCCCCATGAACAACACGCTGTAAGACAATGCATGAGAGCCTCCTGTGAGCAATTCCATGACGAAAAAGACCGCACCTGCGACCAAGGGCAAGGCCAGCCCTTGCATGTGCGCCTTGACTTCAGGTCGCTTTGCCGCCTCAAACAAAGCCATCACCCCGAGGCCAATCCACAATGCAAAGGCATAGAACGAGCCCACATACGCATAATCACGCTCGCGCGGTTGGAGGGGAGTTTGGTTCAGGTAAACCACAATGGCAATGCCCGTCATCAAGAACAACAAGCCAACCACAGACGCTCCCTTTGGATCTCTGGCTGCTTGGAAAAACAACCCTATCAACCCAAGGACCAGAGGCAGGTAAAAAAAGTGATTCAGACCTCGGTTGTCTCGCATTTCCTGCGTCAACGCATCGCGGTTGCCAAGACGCTCGGCATCAATGAAACCCACACCGCTAAGCCAGTTTCCATCCATGAAATCCCCGTGGCCTTGAATGTCATTTTGCTTGCCAATGAAATTCCAAAAGAAGTAACGGAAATACATCCACCCCATTTGGTAGTCGGTAAAGAACCTAAGGTTTTCGCCTTGTGTCGGGACGAGTCCTTCCAAGGTTTTGTTCAGCCGACCCTCGGCCTGCAACGCCTTGCGGATGTCTTCTTGGTTCCTCGTTTGATTGGCCCTTTGGGTCAGCATCCGGAGGTTTTCCTCGGCTGCTTTCTTTTCTCTGCTCAATCGCTGGACATGGTTTTTGCCAGAAGTCAAACCTCGATCCAGCTGATTCAACACCAGTGTTGCCACGCTTGCCCTCATTTGACCGTTGCTCAATGATGCCCTGTTCATTTGTCCGGTCTCTGGGTTGCGAACCAACAAGTTGTCCTTGCTTTTCAATTCGAAATCCGCGCTGAATCGCTGATTGTAGTCGGCGAACAGGCGGCGCATCACCCGCTCCAACTCCATTTGCTCCATGCCGGCACCTAGGATGTCACGTTCCAAATGCGCCAAAAATTCGGAACGCCCCATTGGCACATCCGTCAGCGGACTGGTGTACGTCGTTGGCGTGTTGAACCCCTTGTAATCGCACCATTTCTTGTACTCCCTGACATGGGAAGCCGTCGAGCTGTACATGCGAGGAAACACCATTGTGAACGCCGGGTCGTAATTGGGCTTCGACCCTCTCTTTTCTCCGCTGTCCACGTACTCTTCCTCAATGAAGTAGTTCTGATCAGGGTTCGCTGCAATGAACTGAGCCGCTGCGTATTCTCCTTTGAAACTTTTGACACGCCGCGTGACAGGGCCTCGTTTCTGACTCACGCTGTAGCTCTTCACCCAAGACGGTTTGCCGTCAGAATAGGGCTTGTCGCGCACGGTGGGGGAGTCCCAGAACTGCCCCACCGCCAGCGGACGGTCTCCGTATTGCTCGCGACTCAGATAACTCAACAATGCAAACAAATTCTCTGGGTCATTTTCATCCATGGGTGGGTTGGCAGCAGAGCGAATCATGATGGTCGCAAACGTGCTGTAACCGAGCAGGACCATGGCCATGCCCAAGGTCATGGTGTTGACCGCCCACCATCCACGGCGGTGCGATGTCACGAGAAGAGCAGCGATGGCGGACACCAGGATGACCAAATACACAATCGCCCCAGCATTGAAGGGCATGCCCAAATCATTGACAAAAAACAACTCGAACTTGCCAGCCAGTTGAACGGCCCCTTTGATCAATGCCTCCTGAACAAAACCCAACAAGGCAATGGCCACAACCCCTGTCACAACCAATCCCTTCCACGAGAAAGCATGGTTGCGGTAGAAATACACCAACGCGATCGCCGGGATGGCCAAAAGGTTGAGCAAGTGCACGCCAATGGACAACCCCATGAGATAAGCGATCAAAATGATCCACTTCGCGGAGCCTGGTTGGTCCGCCACGTTTTCCCATTTCAAAATCGCCCAAAACACCAGGGCTGTGAACAAGCTTGAGAGCGCATACACTTCCCCCTCCACAGCGCTGAACCAAAACGAATCACTGAATGTGTAGGCCAAGGCGCCAATGACACCGGAGCCCAGCACCGCCAGCATGGACCCCCCTTGAGGCTCCTTTTGCCCAGACAGGCGTTTGGCCAAATGGGTGATGCTCCAAAACAGGAAAAGGATGGTGAACGAGCTGCTCAAGACCGACAAGCTGTTGGCTGCAAGTGCCGCCGTTTCAGGCCCCATCGGGATCATCAGAAAGCGCGCCAACAACATGAAAAAAGGCGCCCCAGGTGGGTGGCCAACCTCAAGTTTGTAGGCAGATGCGATGAATTCACCACAGTCCCAAAAACTCGCGGTGGGTTCAACAGTCAAAAAATACACCAGAGTGGCGAGGGCCCAAACGGCCCATCCGGTCATGTTGTTCAAGCGATCAAAACGCATGCAGTTTCAGGTCTTGGTGGAAGCGCACACGTCGGTGTTTGCGCCTTGCGAAGGTAGGGCACACCCTTTGAAGCTGCCGGTCAACGCACGACCAAAACTGGCCGCGACATCCAGCCCGCCCCGCGGATTTCTACAAACACAACCCCACGCCATGCAGGGCTGAGTTTCAAGGGCTGGTTGGGCATGACGTTGGGGACGGTCGCGAGGGTTTGGCCCAAGGAATTCCTCAATACCACCGTGGCCAGTTCACCAGTCCAACCGTTGAATTGCACCCAATCCTGAGCCGGGTTGGGCATGGCCTCAATCTCCAAGATTGACCGATTTGGCAATCCGTCAGGTTCATCCTCGCCGCATTCGCCTTGCTCAAATGAAGTCACACCCCCAACATGTGTCGCGAAGCAAGAATTGCTGTACGTTACGCCATCGCATCCACATACAGGGTCCCAAACCGCGATACAAGCCATGTCAGGGTCGATGAGCGACTCGTCAATGCAACCATCATCGCCACACTCGCCTTCCTCAAACGAAGTCACCCCGCCGTAGAACGTGGCGTAACACGTGTTGCTGTACGTCACCCCATCACAACCGCACACGGGGTCCCACTCCTCGGTGCACGCCATGTTGGGATCGATGAGAGACTGGTCAATGCAGCCGCCCACCTCAAAGTCCGACGGGTTCATGCAATCCATGGCCCCACATGCCTCAGACGTCGCCATCATCACGCAGACCTCCCACCAGGGCGCTCCGAGCATGTCGTACCACTCCAACTCGTTGTCGGGCCCTTCTTCAAGGATGGAGCCGTTGACCAACCAAGTGAAGATTGCGTCCTCAGAGTCCGTTTCCGCCTCAAACAGATAGGCCCCATTGGGGCCCAATTCAGCCTCCAACTCCACTTCACAGTCGGCGAAGTTGTTTTCGACGCAAAAGGTGAATCCCAAAAGGTCGTTTGCGTCGTACATGGGTTCAGGCTCAGACACAGACCACATCAAATCGTCCGTCACCACATCCACGCTGGGCCACCAATCCGAGGCCGTTTCCAACCCGACAAGGTAGCACCCCGCGTTGAGGCACACCTCCGTCTCGCTGGTCAACGTCCCGCCTGCCGGCACATCGACCACGCCGTCGGCGGAAATCAACGCCCAACCATTGAGCGGCTGCACCCAGAAATACACTTCTTCTGGAGTCGATCCATCCGCAGGCGAGAGGTCAAACATGATCGCCAATGGGGCGCAAGCAGGCTGCGATAGGGCCGAAAAGGCAAAAGACATCACAGCCAAGGTGAGGGTCAAAAAACGCATGTCGTAAAGGTCTGATTGTCAAACCGATTTCGAAGCGAAATGGTTGCTTCGGTCAGTCGACAAAACGGGGGTCGGTCTCCATCACGTGGCCGCACGAATCGCACGTGCGCAACGCTTCGCTGCCATAGAATTCGCGGAACCGAGGCAAGAAGTCCTTCTCGATGTTGTTGAGTTCGAAGTAGGTGTCGTGCAGCTTGTGGTTGCACTTGTCGCAGAACCACATCAGGCCATCCTTCATGGGCGTGCCCTTCCGCTTGCGTTCGATGACCAGGCCGAGGGAGCCCGCCTCGCGCATCGGGCTGTGTGGAACGCCTGTCGGATGCAGGTACATGTCACCCGGGCCAAGCTTCATGTCGACGGCTTGGCCGTCTTCCTGGATGCGGACGGTGATTTGGCCTTCAAGCTGGTAGAACAGCTCCTCCGTTTCGTTGTAGTGGTAGTCCTTCCGCGCGTTGGGACCTGCCACAATCATCACGATGTAATCGCCGCTTTCCACATAAAGGTTCTTGTTTCCCACGGGCGGCTTGAGCAAGTCGCGGTTCTCCTCGATCCACGCCGTCAAGTTGAAGGGTTTGCGTATTGCCATGGCCTCCAAGGTAATTGAATCAGTCCAGACGTTGCCAGCCGCCTCTCGGAACGCTCACCAGCCACACGCCCGTGGCAATGACCACCCCACAGCACACTTGCAACCATCCCATGTCTGCCGTGTAATCAGCTCCACCCACCTGCGCAGCCAACCACACCATGCCACCCACGAGCAGCGGTTGGAGGTAGATGTAAATGCTGACCACCGTAGGCTGCACCTTGCCCAGGGCGTAGATGTTCAGCAGGTACACCAAAAACGTGGTGAACAGCACCACAAACCCAACGCTCATCCAATCATGGGTGTTGAACGTGCTCCATCCAATCGCCGCGGCCTGAGACGCCCCCACCGGAAAGGCCATCAACCCACCGAACAGAAACACCCAAGAAATCACCGTGATGGGTCTGTACTTGGACATGAGCGGCTTGACGACCACCAGGTATACCCCGTAGCTGGTCGCATTGAGCAGCACCATGAGGTCACCTTGCCAACTGGCGTGCGATTCAAGCCCTCCACCTCCGCTGTTCAGAAGCAGCGTGATGGCCCCGGCTGCGCCCAGTCCGATGCCTGTCACTTTCCTGGTCGTGATGGTCGTCCCCAGCACCGCCGCGCTGATCAACAACACCAGCACAGGGTTGATGGTCATGATGATGGAGGCGTGGACGGGACTCGTTTCGGCAAGACCGTTGAAAAACAGCAGTTGATTCACCGTGACTCCGGTCAACCCGCACAGCCAAAGCCGCCCCAGGTCCGCACGCGCCACGCGCTCCCAACGAAACGCGTAGAGCAACCAAAACAAGGGCGTCGCCCCAGCCACGCGAAGTACAATGAAACCCGAGGGCCTAATTTTTTCAGGCATCAACCCCTTGGCCACAAGGTAGTTGTATGCATAGATGAGCCCGACTCCCCAAAGGGCAAGATGCGCTTGCCAAGGGGAGCGATTGGTGGATGCCTCTGCGTCCACGAGTCACGAGATGAGGTCGCGGGCGCGGGCCACTTCTGCCTTGGCCGACCCGGCTGTCACCCCACTGTCTGTCAAGAACACGGGACGCTTCAGGAAAGTGTACTCCTCCAAGATGAGTCGGCGATAGTCTGCTTCAGTCAAGGTCTGATCGGCCAACCCCATGCTGCGGAATTTCATCGCGCGACGACTGAACAACGCTTCGTAAGACCCTGCATGTGTCTTCATGGCATCGAGGTCCTCGGCTTCGATTCCCTCGGCCTTGATGTCGACCACCTCGCACCCAAATTGCACAGGTTGGAGGTCGTCAAAGATGCGTTGGCAGGTCTTGCACGTGGGAAGGGTGAATGCTTTTTTCATGGTTCCTCTCTTCGAGTAGAAGGTTAAGCGTCTTTGGCCTCCATCTGTTCAATCAGTTGGGCCAATCCACCGCGCCAATCCTCGTCGTTGTCGATGACCACGTCGCACACCTTGCGACAGGGCTCGATGTGTTCCAAATCGGCTGGACGGACGTGGTGTTTCCATTGATATTCCACCTCCTGAGGCGTGTAGCCACGCACCGTCATGTCTCGGTGCTTGCGGCGCGCGAGACGCACTTCCGGAGACGCGTCGATGTACGCCTTGACGTCGGCCAACGCCGCGATTTCTGAATAACACAGCACAAAGAGCCCCTCGACCACAAGCCATTCACGCGGTTCGATGACCGCCACCTCAGATTTCATGAGACTCTTGTTGTAAGTGTACGTTTCAAATGTCACCTGCTCACCAGCTGCCAACTTCAAGATGTCTGCATGAAGTTGGGGATGGTCAATGGCCTCCGGGACGTCGAAGTTGGTTTCGCCATTGTCGTCGACGGGCAAGACTTCCTTGGGTCTGTAATAATCGTCCAGCGACAACATGGACAGCCGTTTGCCAAAATGGTCTTTCAATCCATTCAACACCGTGCTCTTTCCAGAACCACTCCCCCCTGTGATGGCCAATACCTTCATGTTGCTGCAATTGATTCTAAGATGAGGTCAGCCATGGTTCGGTCGTTGGCGAGGCGGGGGACCTTGTTTTGGCCTCCCAACTTGCCGCGCTTGCGCATCGCCTCCGTGAACCCGTCCGCAGGAACGGGCGTGACCACGGCAGGTCGAAGCACGGCCCCCTGAATGAGGTCCTTGTAGTATGGATTGCGCGCTTGCAATGCGGCATCGAGCGTCGCCGCGAACGCTTCCAAATAGTCAGGCTGTGACTC
>JAYZBB010000053.1:0-10680 GCA_036339415.1 Bacteroidota bacterium
TGGAATTTTTTTGACGCTGCATTGCAACAGAAGGAGCATTTCTCTGGCTATGTGTTTGAGGATTTGGCCGCGGAATTGTTGGCCAACGATGAAGCACTCCGTGCATCGTTTGACGCGGCTCGAGAAGAGCACCCTGAGTGGCTTGAATCGCCCCGAGATGCATTGCAATGGGTGTATGAGCGCAGCCCTCACCACGAGGGGACGGCCAACCAGTATCCTGTGTACCGAACATTGGCAAAGGAAGAATGATCTTCGACCCATTGAGCGATGTCCACAACTGACACAAATTCGAATCCATGGATCCCAAGACATTGGGGCTCCAAAACTGCATGGCTCGAAAGTGCCCATCATGCGGCCCGCGTGTTCAGGAGGGACGTTGCTCAGCCCACGCCGCAACAAATCAGACAAGCCATTGAAGTTGCTTCGAGGTTGAACCCGGGACCGTGGGGAGGCGAATTCCGACCGGTGGTTCATGAAAAATGGAAAGGAGCGCAAGTGACATGGAAGGAGCAAGCTGAGGGCACTGTGGTTTGGTTCCACGGCGGTGCCTTTGCATTTGGGAGTCCGCGGGTGTACCGCGCTGCTGCGGTGCACCTCGCCCGTGCCACCCGATGCCGGGTGATCATGCCGCAGTATCGACTTGCGCCAAACCATGTCTTTCCCGCAGCACACGACGACGTTGAGAGCGCACTGGTCTCATGTGTGAAGGCGCACGACAAGATCGTGGTGTTGGGAGACAGTGCAGGAGGCAATTTGGCCATGTCGGCATGTCTGCGCTGTTTTGCTTCGGAAAACCTGATGGAGGCCATTGTGGGTCTAGCGCTGTTGAGTCCATGGTGTGATTTGCGGGAGGACGCGGATTCGATTCAGGCCAATGTTGTGGAGCACAGTCCTTTTGATCATGAGGATTCGCTGGAATACAGTCGCCTGTATTTGTCTGATCACTCGGCGTCAGATGTTCGCGTGAGTCCATTGTTATCGCCGAATCTAGGCACGTTGCCACCTGTGTATTTGGAATGGGCACTCGACGAGTTTTTGGCTCCGGACATTGAACGCCTGTCCCAATGTCTCGAACGAGATGGTGTGAACCTCCAATTGAGACATGAGCCACAAGCTGTTCACGGTTGGCAGTTGTTGCCAGATTATTTGCCTGAAGCCAAGCGATCCACAGAGGCTTTAGGTGCTTGGATCACAGAGCGTTTGGGCCTTCATAGCGCTTGATCAAGGGCCTGTAAAATCAATGTCAATCCCTGTGACATTTCATCAGCGGTGCATGTCAACGGAGGGGCGAGGCGGAATGCATTGGGAACGCTCAGGAACCAAAACAACAGCACACCAGGTCCATTTTCCCTTGACAAGCCGGCATGCACGGCTCGCTGAACAGCCTCAGCGTCTGCGAGCTCAACAGCCATAAATGCCCCAATGCGCCTCACAGTCTGCACGGCCTTGTGCCCTTTGAGGGCCTTTTCCCAAGACGCCAGTTGCATCTCCAATTTTGACCATTCCACCTTCGCCAAGGCCTCAAAGGCTCCGACGACTCCGGCACACGCCATGGGATGACCTCCAAAAGTTGTGATGTGCCCAAGGGAGGGCCCATGGGCAAATTGTCCGAGCAACGTTTGGGAGCAGGCCACACCGCCGATTGGCATGCCACCTCCCAAGGCCTTTCCCATGCAAAGCACATCAGGGACAACGTCAAATTGTTCGAAAGCCCATGTTGTTCCAGTCCGCCCCATGCCACATTGGATTTCATCCAAGATGAAGAGTGCTCCGTACATCTTGCATTTGGCTTGGAGAGCTTGAAGCCAAGCTGTCGATGGGATGCGGATTCCAGCATCACCTTGCACCGTTTCAACAAGCACACAAGCCACGGCATCGTCCATGCGTTCGAGGTCTTCAATGTCGTTCCATTTGAGAAACTCAACCTCAGGCAGGAGTGGGCGGAATGGAGCTTTCCGCAGCTCGTTCGACGACACAGAGAGCGAGCCATGGGTGTTTCCGTGATATCCGCCTGACACCGCAAACAACTTGGTTTTGCCAGTCACACGTTTCGCCAACTTCAATGCGGCGTCAATGGCCTCAGCTCCGGAATTCAGGAAGTACACAGCGTCCAAAGAGGAGGGAAGGGTCTCTCGAAGCGAACGGCTCGCGTTGGTTTGCACGTCTTGCAGAAACTCCCCGTACACCATGGTGTGGAGATGTTTGTCCATTTGGGCTTTCAGCTCCCGCTGAATGTCCTGATGGCCATGCCCAAAATTTGAAACGCCAATGCCGCTGATTGCATCGAACAGTGCACTGCCGTCTTTCAGCTCGATCCAGGGCCCGTGTGCGTGAGACACCTCCAGACCCAGCGGGTGCAAAGTGGTGGAGGCGAGGCCTCGGCTCAAAAATGGATTGTCAGCATACGGCATGGAGCAAAGGTCGTGTCAGTCCGCAATCTCAACCATGATTTCGTCCAAGAACGTCCATCGAGGGTTGCCTCTGCCCAAATGCCATTCTGGAATTTCCCCACGTGAGACCGTTTCGATTTTCAGAAACTGTGCATCGACGGTCGTTTCACATGGAAACGTCTCGATTTGCACTTCCTCATCTTCTTCCGTCAACCGCGACTCCACATGTTCGAGAAGTTCGAAGTGTTCACCGTCGCTCGACGCATAGAAGCTCACGCGCTTTGGACTCCATATCCAGGGTTTGATGTCTTGCAGTGCATTGATTTCGATGTGGGTGATTTTCTTCACTTGACCCAAGTCCAACGTGGCCACGCAAGGTTCTCCCCAAAATCCCTGCCATTCCCCAGTTCTGAAATCTTGACCTCCTTGCAATCCATCGATCAACGCTTGATTGCCTCCGGCTGTGTATTGGTTGTTGGGGGGAGTGGCCAAAGAAAGGTGCCATTGGTGATCCACCCGCAGCACGCGGTGCGACACCACAACGGAGGTGTCTCCATTGAGGATGGCGCGAACGAGCAGATCTGTGGTTTCGGTCAAGACCAACGACGTGTCACCGCTTCTCCAATGAAGTCCTCCATCCGAGCTCCATTGCAATTCGGTGCTCTCATTCAGGTGCCCCAGCGCCACTGTGGCAGAGTCCCCTTGGAACGTTCGGGGCCCTGTGATGCTGGGGACTGGCACAAAGCCTGAGGAGTTCCACATGGATTGTGGGCGGTCACTTTCTGCAATGCCAAAGGTGGCGTCGGCGCGTGCAGACATCAACAACTCCATTGTGCCTCCTTCGACCAAATCTCTCACAGGAACAAACGAACGCTTCAATACGGGCGAAGAATGGCCAGAAGCGTCGTGCCAGCGCATTCCCGTGATGTAGTCTGCCTGCGCGTGACGTCCTCTGGCTCGGATTTCTGTCCGGTTCGAGCCGCCTTCTGGTGACACCACGGCCCGCTTGAACATGGGCGACCCCAAGACAAGCTGTCCCGAACCAGGAACCACAGGGTACATTCCGAGTGCCGACCACACGAACCATGCGCTCATTTGGCCGCAGTCTTCGTTGCCGCAAAGCCCGTCAGATGTGTTGGAGTACATGTTGTCACACAGCTGTGCGACACGCGTTGCTGTGGCTCCTGGGTCGCCTGCAAACGAGGAGAGGTACGCCACATGGTGACTGGGTTCATTGCCGTGGGCATATTGTCCCATCAACCCAGTGATGTCGGGTTGGACGCGACCTGTTGTCTCAACTGGAGCAGTGAAGAGGGCCTCGAGACGGGCAAGATATCCTTCGTCGCCCCCCAGGATCCTTCGCTGCCCGCTCACATCATGCACGGGCGCAAAGAGGTATTGCCATCCGTTCGCCTCTGTGAAGTTAAAGTTTACCTCTCTTGGGTCAAATCCTTGAACCCAAGCACCTTGTCTTTTGGGCTGGATGAATCCGCTCTCTGGATTCACCAGGTTTTTCCATCCTTCCGCTCGTCGTGCAAACCGCTCCGCAATGTCCATCCTTCCGAGGGAGTCGGCGTAAGCTGAAATGCAGGCGTCGTCGAAGGCGTACTCCAAGGTTTTCGACACACTTTCATGCTCATGTTCAGATGGGATGTATCCGAGTGAGGCGAAGGCATCCAATCCCAGGTGCATTGAATCTGCCGCTTGAATCATCGCTTTGAGGGCCAAGGCCTCGTCCCAACCTTGGATGCCCCAAGCTTTGGCATCCACAATGACTGGGACGCTGTGGTATCCAATCATGCAACCCGTGTAGTTGGAGGCAAGTTCCCAGACTGGCAACTGTCCGCCATCCCGATACATGCGAAGCATGGATTTGATCATGTTTCGGGTGCGATTGGGCTCGATCCACGCAAGCAAGGGATGCAAAGCTCGATAGGTGTCCCAGAGGCTGAACACGGTGTAGTGTTCGTCATCTTCCTCGGACAGCGCATGCACCTTCATGTCGGTGCCTCGATAACGACCATCAACATCGTTGGCCACATTGGGGACGGTTGTGGCATGGTACAACGCAGTGTAAAACGTGGTGCGTTCGTCCGTTGAACCTCCATCCACCATCACTCTGCCCAGCTGCTCGTCCCACCGTTGTTCGCATTGAGCACGGTGACGGTCGAAACCAAAGGCGGGAGCTTCTTCTTCCAAGTTTCGGATCGCTCCTTCGATGTCGCAAAAGCTCAACGCAACGTGCGCATTCAATTCAGAGATGACCCCAAAATCTGCCACAAACACAGGCACCATGCACATTTCCTGAACGGTGGAACCATCTTCCAGTGTGTCGATCTTTGTGATTTCACCAAGTTGATCTCCCCATTCGAAGGGGTGGTCAAATTTCATGGCGAAGTAGACGTGTTGCTCTTCTGCCCAGTTGTTGCTGACCCTGTGGCCGACCAACATGTCGCTCCCTCGGGGCTCCATGCTGTAATGGACCAAATCGTCACGGTGGTCAAGATCGACGACAAGGGTCAATGTATCCGGGTCCTCCAGCGTGTAGCGGTGCACGCCAACCCTCGGTGTCGTGGTCAGTTCCGCCTGGATGCCATGGTCAGAAAGAAAAACACTGTAAAAGCCTGCGTGTCCGCATTCAGACTGTTTGTCGAAGGTGCTTTTGTATTTGTCTCTCCAAACGTCACCGGGTCCAAATTGCGTGCAAGGCATCATCAGGATGTCCCCATAGTCGCTGACACCTGTTCCTTGCAGATGTGTGTGACTGAACCCATAAATGATGCTGTCAGTATCGTGGTAGCCGCCGCATCCGTCCCATCCTTCAAGCCTCGTGTCTGGGCTGAGTTGAACCATGCCGAATGGCGACGTTGCTCCTGGGTAGGTGTGTCCATGACCACCAGTGCCTATCCACGGATTGACCTCCTTGTGGAGGGGTTTGGGAGCGTTGTTGCAGCTGATGATCAGGCATGCAAAGACGAGGAGTTGCCAACATGACAAAGGAAGCTGCTGTTTCATGGTCTTCTGTTTTCAGGTTTGCAGACAACGCAATCGAAGCGATTGTGAAGGCCAAAATGCAAGACGCGAGGCTTTTCAGGCAGACTGAGTCGGTCAAAAGCGATGCGGGAGAGGCTGTCCAAACTGGCGCGCATGGCCCGCGTTCTCTCCGTCCGGCAGTTGTCCAGATGGGTCTGAACAGGAATCATGGCTTCAAGAAGTTCATCTTCCGAAATGGTGGCGGATTCAAGGCTGTCTCGGTGCGCATTCCAGTGGGCCAAACACGCATCCCAGGGCAAAGCAGCTTCCAACAATTTGGATGCGGCGAATTCGTCCAACGCCAATTGCGAACTGATCTCTTGTGCCACTTTCATGGATTCTGTCATGCGAAAATCGAACGTCTGGGCAGAGGATTGGGCACCCATCATGAACAGGATTGTCCCCCAAAGATGTGACCATGCCACGTGCTTCATTTTGGTGCGGAGAGGCTTTGGTTCCACTCATCGATGGCCTTTTGAAGCGCAGCATGGTTGCGCCACATGTCTGGCACGAGAATGTCTGGTTGGATGGGCTTGCTCTGGGCCCAGTCTCCACCAGGTTGGGCCATGTACATCGCTGTTGAAAGACTCACAAACACGCCAGAAATTGGCAGCCTCCGGAGGCATGGATTGCCCAGGGTGCCGTTTGAAGGTCCCATGCAGGCCTCTCCAAAGACCGGGCCTTGCTCGTGGTCTTGAAAGGCCCCCGCAAACGACACGCTTGCCGACGCCGATTCTCCATCGATGAGGAGGGCCACAGGTCCCCGGTGGCGCGTGACGCTTGGATGTTTGCGTGGAAAAAACAGTGTGTCCACGGCACCAACGGGCATGGTGGCCATGGCATGGATGTATCGTGCTTCGGGTGACGTTTCGAGATGCTTGTCCACCCAACGCTTTCTGAAACCTCTGTAGTGCCTGCCATTGAGGCGAGCGGTGTATGCACTCTGTTTGGCAACAAGGGCATAAGGCAGATGGGTGCGTTTGTTTGAGAAGTGTCTCCAAAGCAACTCCATTCTGTAAGATTGACCGCCGGGATTGCCTCTGAGGTTGATCACCAAAGGTCCTTTGTGTCCTTGAAGTTTTTCAAACCCCAAACGCAAGCGTCGCTCATACCCCCTCCACGAGCCACGTGAAAAGGAGGAGACGTGCAGATTGGTTACTCCATTCAACGGCATGGTGGCTTTGGGTGATTTGGCAAGTCGCCTGGCATCTCTCTTGTACAAATGGGATCCGTCGGGATAGGTCCAATGCACCACTGGCTGGCGACGGGATATGCTCTTCCAAGCTTGACGAGCCTCTTTCTTACGGAGGGTCGGCCAGGAAGCCGTGGTTGGCAGGGCGGAAAGGGGGTCAACCCAAGTCACTGTCAACGTGTCACGCTCAGAGGTGCCCAACACATACGGTGTGATGTTGTGCGCCCCGACTCTTGATGTTGCCGTAGTGCTAGCTCCTTCCATCGGAGCCAAATCAATGGCTGCCTTCACAACCGATTCGGCATCCAGTCCATTCAATTCCAATATCCGAACCCCCTCTGGAAGCCCCAATACGCCAGAATCATGGGTCCAGAGTGCACATCCTTCGATGAGCCATCGGATGGGCAGTGTCCCGAACACGGTTTCCACATCCCAAATCCAATCGTAGGCGGACACCGCTGTGTGACTGTCCTGCAAGACCTGGAGCAATCGATTCGTGAGCAACACCTTTTCGAGGTAGGTCGCATCCAACCATTGCTCTCGGGTGGCATTCATAGAGCGCATCCACGACACCTCTCCGCAGCGCACGAATGGGTCGGGCTGCATTTGGCGAACCCATGCGTCGAGCGAGTCGAGGTCGTCCTGTGCGAACCCGAGTTGACACGGCAAGAGCGTCAGAGCGGTCAAACAACCCCTGAACCACCACTTCAGGCGGCCCGAATGGAGGAATTCATAGACCATCGGGTCCTTGGTCGAGTTTTTTGACCATGGTCAAAATGGTGGCAACCGCCACGATGTCTCCTTCGTGATCGTCGACCTCAACGCGATATCGGACGATGCCTTTGGCGACGTCGTCAGGCTCTCGGCGTTCTTGGGCGATTTTTTCGACAACAGTCAACTTCACACCAATCGTGGTCCCTGGGTACACAGGCTTGGTGAATCGACATTCATCGATGCCATAGTTCAACAGAACGGGTCCCTTTTTGGGTTCAACAAACAGACCCGCTGCCTTGCTCAAAATGTAGTATCCGTGCGCCACCCGCCCTTCAAACATGGTGCCTTCCAAACTCGTTTCGTCGACATGGGCGTAAAAGTGGTCCCCTGATACATTGGCAAAATTGACGATGTCAGCCTCAGTGACGGTATGTCTTGCTGTGGTGACAGTGTCGCCCACATTCAACGCTTCGAAGTGCTTGCGGAAGAGGTGTGTGTCGCTCTCAGGGCGCTCCGATCCTGGTTGATGTTGTTTGGTGATGGCGGTCAACGTTGTGGGATGACCTTGTATGGCCGTGCGTTGCATGTAGTGTTTGATGCCGCGAAGGCCACCCATTTCCTCGCCTCCACCTGCTCGACCAGGACCTCCGTGCACCAGCAACGGCATGGGTGAACCGTGGCCTGTGCTCTCTTTGGCGCACTCTCTGTCCAACACAAGAATTCGACCGTGCATGGGCGCCGATTCACGAACAAAAGTGGCTGCGGCCTGACGGTCATAAGTGGTGATGCTACAACAAAGGGAACCTCTTCCGCGTGCTGTCAGAGCGACGGCTTCCTCCAAATCGGCGTAAGGCATCAGTGTGCTCACGGGGCCAAAGGCTTCCACTTCATGCACGGCATGTGCGTCATGCGGCCGGTCGTGTCGCATGAGCATGGGAGGGAGGAAGGCTCCTTCGGCCACATCGTCGCCGAGGGGTGACACGGCCTTTTGTCCACCGAAGACGCATTCTGCTTCGCGCTCGATGGCGGCAACCTGTGCCAACACATCTTGACATTGGTCTTTTCCAACCAATGCGCCCATGCGGACGCCTTCCACTTGTGGGTCGCCTACTTTGGTTTTTGCCAGCTGATTGCTGAGCGCTTCCTGAACCTCATCGATGAGGCTTGCAGGGACAAAAATGCGGCGAACAGCAGTGCACTTTTGGCCACACTTCACCGTCATCTCTTTGCGCACTTCTTTGATGAACAAATCAAATTCAGGAGTGCCCGGAATGGCGTCTGCGCCCAAAATGGCGGAGTTCAGCGAGTCGGCCTCCATGTTGAATGGCACCGAAAAGTCCTGGATTCTTTTGTGTCCCTTGAGGATTCGACCTGTCTGCGCGGAACCGGTGAATGTCACCACATCTCGTTCGTCCACATGGTCGAGAATGTTGCGGGCGGAGCCACAGATGAGCTGAAGTGCCCCGGGGGGCAAAATGGCGCTGTCGTGAATTGCCTTGACGACAGATTCAGTCAGAAAAGAGGTCACCGTGGCGGGTTTGACGATGGCGGGCACACCTGCCATCCAATTGACGGCGACTTTCTCAAGCATGCCCCAAACAGGGAAATTGAAGGCATTGATGTGCACGGCGACGCCTTGTTTGGGCACCAAAATGTGGTGGCCGCCAAACGTTCCTTCACGTCCGAGGGGAACAAAATCCCCATCGAGTGCGAAGGAGGTGTCGGGCAATTTGCGCCGGAGGCTCGCGTTTGCGAACAAATTGCCAATGCCACCTTCGATGTCAATCCAGGCATCTTGACGTGTCGCCCCCGTGGCCCAACTCACTTGATAAAACTCCTCTTTGATGGAATGGAGGTGAAGCGCCAACCGTTTTAGCATCCTGCCGCGCTCCTGAAATGTCAACTTTCGCAGTGCAGGTCCGCCAATTTCACGTGCGAAAACATAGGCACTCTCAATGTCAATCCCTTCAGAGTCAGCGTAACCGACAAGTCTGCCATTGACGGCATTCAAGAGAGGGGTGCCTTCACCATCGCCGGTGATCCACTGATGTTGGATGAGGTTGCCAAGTTTGTTCATGTGTTGTGTCGCTTTGGTGCGAAGTTAGCGGATGAGCCTCCGTGGTTGCTGTTCCTGTATTTTGTGTCCGAGAAGGGAGTGGTTGTCCGGAGAGCCACGAGTGTGAACCACGTGTGACCTTTCGATGAACTTAACATCTTGTTCGATGAATTTGGATTTTTTCCTTGTCAATTGCTTGGGAAAATGGAAATCATTTCTCTATCTTTATGGCGTATCCGATGTTATCCATGTCGGACACCTCTGATCTAGAAAGCAAACAAACCTATACCTATGAAGAACCTTTTCACCATGACCGCAGCCCTTTTGATGGGCTTTGGTGCAACTGCCAGCAACGTTGAGCTGGTTGTGGAGGCTGTTGACAACAACGGCACAGTTCCTGGAAACACTTACCGCGTTTATGCCGTGTTGCCATCGGCTCAGCACTCACTCCACGCTGTCTTTGCAGCCGAGGATCACGTGTTGAATGTGGCGACGACTGGTTCTTTCTTTCAGCACCAGTACGGAAGCTACTCGTCTTTGGACATCAACGAAAGCATCGTTGCCATCGAGCCAGGATTGGCTTACGACAGCTGGGTGACTGTTGGTGCAAAGAACAGCGACGACAACAACCTTTGGACCATCGGCATCGATTACAATGAATTCCTTGCTGGCCAAGAGCTCACCGTGACTGACGGAGCTTGGTTCGTTGTTCCAACTGACGTGCAGGCAGCGGCCGCTACTGGCAACAAAGTTTTGTTGATGCAATTGACCACCGATGGTACTGCCACTGGCGTGTTGAACTTGCAGGGCCGTGACGGTGAAGGTGGAACTTGGCGCTCCCACGACTTGACATTCAACACTGAGAATGCTCAAGTTTTCGGTTGCACTGACGCTTCTGCTGCAAACTTCAACGCCTCAGCTACGTACAACGACGGAACTTGCGAAGGTGAAGCGTCCAAGGGTCTTTCTGGGATCGCCGCTGACACTCAGTGGAACATCTTCCCCAACCCTGTGTTCGAAAGCACATTCAGCGTGAAGTTTGACAAGGACATCGTTCTTGGCGAAGAAAACATTGTGGTTGAAGCTTCTGATCTCAGCGGAAAAGTCGTTTTCACTCAAGAGTACACTCAGGGCGATGTTGTCGGAGGCAACCGCATCTTGGTGAAGCACAATCTCGCTGCTGGCACGTACAACTTGTCTGCCAAGCACGTGGACTTCTCTTCTGCTCAGACCTTTGTGGTCACTCGCTAAGAGACATCCATTTCGAATTGAAAAGGGAAGCTGAAAGGCTTCCC
>JAYZBB010000054.1:0-39178 GCA_036339415.1 Bacteroidota bacterium
TTCGATGTTGTTCTGAACTTACAACATGGAGAGCCTGACGCTCTAGGACGCGAAACTTCTCCAATAATCGAATGCCAAGAGCGGCCTCGAGTGCTATGGAATTTGATGATCCTTGACAAGGCTTATTCTCTAGCGCAACAACGAAAATATTAGAACCTACAGCCTCCTTCGTTTGCACTATCACACGGAGTGGAGAATATTCCTCAGATTGCGGCTGTAAATAGCCGTAAAATCCACGCGGGTACTTCTCGATCCATTTCAATGGATACAGCAACCAACAAAACATTAAAGACCACCAGTTAATCCGTCCTGTTTTCTTGATTTCAGTCTTTAAATCCGCGTAGCCATCTTTTGCAATCCGCACATCGAGTATACTTCCAGAGACTTTGTCGTCCCGGTGAAGAATTGGTGTTTGCCCGATATACTTTCCATCGGTAAAGACATCTGCTTCACTTGGAGACGAAGAAATCAAGATACTACTCGAACACGACGGCAGCAGAATCAAAAGGACAAAAAACCAAGAAGCCAATCGCTTTCTATGGATGTGAAAATTCATCGACACATAGGAGCAAACACTATGCCACTTTCTCTACTATTTCAAGAGGCCAATCCAAAAAATGCGGTACAAGCAAGTCATATGGCATCATGAGATACGATAAATGAAGTGACAAAGCATACACGCTTGCATTCAGCCGGCGGCTCTTTTACCCAATATGGGCCATTCGAGCATTTGACAGGAAATGAGCCGCTTCCTCTTAGCGCATTCTGTATTCAAGTGCAGAACCAAGGATGCCTCGGAAAAGCGGTTTTATCAATCGCCTTACCCGTCTCAACCCACATTTTGATTCCTCCTGTTACGGCATCGAGGTAAAGGCCCACTTGACGTCTTACAAACAATCTTAAAGCCAATCCCCGAGCGAGTTTAGGCAACTTCTCCACCGCAAGAGGTGTCACAGAAATTGACAGCTTACATGAATTGGAATCGAGGGGCTCAATGCGCCAAGCGACTTCGTTTTTAGTCTCATCTACACGACCAACTTTTAAATCATAACCAACGCCGTCCAACCAAGCAATAGCTTCACGGGTAAAGGTGACTCCGTTTAGGTAGGTGATCTCATCTGACAGGCCTTCATTCGCATTATTCTTGGTGTGCCTGAGGATGTAGGGATGGCACTCTTCAAGGTGATAATCTGAAGTAATAGCCTCCCAAAGCTTTGGGGCAGAAACTTGTATGCTTCGGGTAGAGGTAACTCCTTTCATTTCCGTTCAAGCTTCTTTTCCTTCAGGTAGTCATCAATCCCCAAGTCGTGGCCGAAACTCAAGTAATCCTCGTGAAAAGATATGACAAAGAATTCACATTTAGTGGAGCCGGGGGGAGTCGAACCCCCGTCCAAACAAGGCCACACCGGAGTTTCTACATGTTTATCTCGTGATTGATTGTCGGCTGTAGGCTGACCACGAGCAGCCTACCAAACAGCGTAGTCCAGTAAGATTCGCGCCGGGTGTCGGACCCACCGTTAGCTAGTCCCATTTACCTGATGCCCGTTGTGACGACGAAAGGGTCCGTACGTCGCCACTGGACAGCTCGTTCCGCCACCTTGTGACTGGAATTAGGCGAATCGACTTGGTCGATTAGGCCGCGAGCGCGTAGGAAGTGTTGTCATTTCTGACTGAAGATTTGAGATTAACGAGCGACATCTCCAAGAGCTCGACATGCTTCTCCGATTTGGTCATCTTGCTGTCAAATCCAAAATCGGCCCCAAAATTCAAAGAACTGCCTGGCCAAGCCAGACGTAAGTGCAAAAGTACGACTCGTGAGATAGAGGCCATTCGGCAACATCTGCAACTGAGAAGGACCGATTCGGAGACCGGTCTTCTATTTTTGGTCTCATGAAGATTGGTGTTCTCAGAGAAGGCAAGGTTCCACCTGATCAGCGGGTGCCCCTCACCCCCGCTCAATGTGCGGATTTGAAAGCGCTCTACCCCGAAGTAGAGTGGGTGGTGGAGTCCAGTGAATTTCGACGCATCCGTGATGAAGAGTATCGAGCGCAGGGGATCGAAGTTGTTGAAGATGTGAGCGATTGTGATGTGCTTTTGGGCGTGAAAGAAGTGCCCATCAACCTGCTGATGCCGGACAAAACATACCTGTTCTTCAGTCACACATACAAGCTCCAACCGTACAACGCCAAACTTCTCAGAGCCATCGTCGACAAGCGCATACGCCTCATCGATTATGAGTTGATCAAGCGTGCCAACGGATCTCGTGTCATCGGATTCGGACGCTGGGCGGGCATTGTAGGCGCATACAACGGACTCAGAGCCTGGGGAAAGCGCCTGGGGACTTTTGATTTGCCCAAAGCCATCGGGTGTGAGGACATGAAAGAGATGATCGACCACGCCAAATCAATCGATTTGCCTTCCCAGATGAAGTTGGTGCTCACAGGGGGTGGTCGTGTGGGCATGGGTGCACATGAGTTGCTGACAGCCCTTGGATTGAGAGAGGTGCATGCGGAGGCGTTTGTGAATGAGCAATTCAACGAAGCCGTCTTCACCCGTCTCGATGTTGATCAATACAATGCCCATCGGGATGGCCGCGCTTTTGACATGGACGCCTTCATCGCTGATCCAACTGAATTCGAGAGCACCTTCATGCGCTATGCAGAGGTGGCAGACCTCTACATAGCTGGGCACTACTGGGCGGAAGGCTCCCCGTTTCTCTTTACCAGAGAAGACATGAAGAGGGAATCATGGCACATTCAAGTGGTGGCTGATGTGAGTTGCGACATTGACGGCCCCGTGGCATGCACGTTGAGACCGAGCACCATTGCCGACCCACTTTACGGATACCATCCCTTGAATGAATCGGAGTGTGCCATGGATGACCCAGATGGCATCACTGTAATGGCCGTGGACAACCTCCCATGTGAATTGCCAAGAGACGCCAGCCATGGATTCGGAAAGGAAATGATGGCCCACGTCATTCCGCTGCTTGTTGGAGGAGATCGCGACAACATGATCACGAACGCCACTGAGACCACGTTGAACGGGGAGCTGGCCCCCAAATTCAAATACTTGCAGGCCTACATCGACAAAGCCTGAACGCAGCCATTTGGATTTCGGTCAGTGCAACTGCGCTGTCACTGCGCCACAAACATGTACGTCAGCTTGCCCTGTTGATTGGATGGGGCCTGAGCAGATGCGTTGAATCGCGCTCTTCGCGCACTGCGAAGGGCCGCAAGACCAAAACAACTTTCGGCGTCTCCAGTCATCAACGATGCCGACACCACCTTTCCTGACGGGTTCACCTCGATGCTGACCTCGACCGTGCCTCCCCCCTCACAAGTGTAACCTGGAACGTCCAGATCACGCCCGGTCCTTCCCTTCAAATTGTACCGCACCGTCACCGCACCATCGTATTGCGCGTCCCACTTTTCAAAAGTCTGGGTGATGTCTTGCCGCGTGATGTCTGCCTGTCCAGCGGTTTCGAATTCTTTTTCTTGGGCCGCCAACCGATCAAATTCAGCCGCTTCCATGGCCTTCAACTCCGCTTCGACGGCGGCTTCAATTTCAGATTCAGTGGCGGCATCGGTCATGCTCGATTTTGCCTCTTCAGCGCGGGCCAATGCTGCGTTGGCGCGCAAGTTGGCCACCTTCTCTTGGAGGGTCTGTTTCAACTCAGCTTCAAACGACTGCGAGGGCTGGTCGATGACGTCATCGACCATGTTGACTTCCGCAAACACTTCACTCGGACGCTCTCCCTCTGAAACGGGCCAAACGACCATCGTACCCAACACCAAAACATGGACAAGCAGGGTGCAAACGATCGCTTGTTTCGCCAACTCCATGGCTCCTCAGCGAGTCAAATTCGTTTCCAACTCCCATTCCGTTTTCGTGATGCTGCGATCGCCTCGATAATAAAACGTCCCCGTCTTCATGATGACTTTGCGATAGCGGTTCACAACATCCCCTACGCGCACTATTCGCGTGATGACCTTGCCATTCTGGATTTCGTCCACTGTTTGCGTGACTCCATGGGGGATGTCACGGTCTTCGGCGCTCAGAAAAGCTCGCTCTGGGCGCACCCTCTTGGCCTCCTTCACCAATTCGACGTTGAGGCTTTCGGTTCGCAATTCCTCATCCACGGCCCGTTGACGTTCAACCTCCGATTGAACTTGCTCGGATTTTTGGAGATCAAACGCGCGCGCCAAACGCGCATTTTCGATTCGAAGTTCCTCTTCAATGCGTTCGAAATCACGATGGAATTCGACGGCATCTGTCCATGCTGACGCAGCTGCATCTTCCGCATTGATGCGAATGTCATCTTGGACGTCACGGGCACGACGTTGCTCGTTTTGCACTTGGGTGATCCGCGCTTGACGCTCGGCAATCAAGGCTTGCCGATAATATTCTTCGGCGTCTTCGGCGTCACTCAACTCCTGCCTGGACACCGTTGCGATTGGCACACTCGGTGCAAACAGCACCGAAGCACCACCTCTCGGTTCTCTTGCACGAGTGGAGGTGTCTTCGGAACGCTCCTTCCTCACCTCAGTCTGCGCCTTTGGGGCTTCGTTTTGAGCGGCCCTTTCAGTTTTCTGTGTGGGCTCCTCTGTGGGCTCCTGTGTGGGTGGAGCTTCACTTATTGACTCCTCCTCTGGGGCCGGATCGGTCTCCTGTTCATCTTCTCGATCTGACGTCGTTGGTTCTGGATTCAATGCGCGGTTGGCGCGTTCGAGACCTTCCGTTGCTTGGGGGTCGTTGGGTTTGTACGAGAGTGCTTGCTCATACTCTTCTTTGGCCACAGCCCAACGGCCCTTCTTCTCAGCCTTTTGGGCGTCCTCCATCGCGTATTCGTAACGAATTTGGTTTCGCGCCTGATCTCTTCCTTGATTGCCCAACCGGTCCATTTCGTCGTCCAACAACCCCTTCATCCGACTCGAGTGTGAACGATCAAACTCCAAGGATTCTCTCGCATCGTCGTATCTGAATATTCCCAACGGTTCTTCCACCACGCTCATGTCGAATCCTTCCACGTAATCAAACAACATGACTGGCCAGGTCAATTGGTCCAAACCTCCTCTCACATCTTCAGGCACCTCGGATGCGTTGACCTGCACGCTTTGGGGCACCATGTCCACGACGCTAAACATCAGAACATAGTCCGCATCAAACGGAACCTCAAAGCTGTACCTGGCGCTCGCCTCGAACTGATCGAACACCTCATCGCCCGCCATGACAGTGACTGTCACATTGTCCAACGGTTCCCTGGTTTTCTTGTGTCGAAGCTCTCCCTCGATGAACACCCCATCCTCCTGAGCCATTCCTGGTGCTGAAATGAACACTGACAACAGCAACAACAACGTTTGCTTGAAAGTGGAGCCGTGTGAATAATGTGGTCTCATGTTAGGTTTGCGTGGTGGCTGGACCGTCGAAAAATACAAGTTTCCCTGCAAACCTTTGGCCCAAACCGTCAGGCCTGAGCATCTGGGAACAGGCGGGATGGGTCCAAGATCCAGATGCCGTCGTCATTGGCACTGGCATCGTGGGAATGAACGCCGCCCTCGAATTGCGCTTCCTTCACCCCGATTGGCACATTGTCATGGCCGACCGTTCAACCTTTGGTGGTGCCTCGACTCGAAATGCTGGATTTGCCTGTTTTGGCTCTCCATCAGAACTCGCCGAAGATTGGACGTCTCTCGGGGCGGATGCACTCCAAGAATTGGTCGAAATGAGGTGGTCGGGTTTGCAGTCCTTGCGGGCGATGTGGGGCGACAAGGCCCTGTCGTACTCCCCATGTGGGGCCGTGGAGGTGTTCACAGACATGGAGGAGTTTGGGCGCATCTCCGCCATGCTCCCTGAAATGAACGACATGCTTGCACCAATTTTGGGCTGCTCGCCATTTCAGGAATTGTCCGCAACAGAAGTGACGAATCGAGGAATCAAGAATGCATGCGGCGCGATTTCCAGCCCTTTGGAAGGCGCCTTGGACACAGCAGCCATGGTGCGAGCCATGCGAAGACGCCTGACCCAAGAACGCATCGAGGTCATCTACGGCTTGCAGGTTGATGGACTCGAGCCTGCCCAACACGGATGGCATGTGCACACAACCGCAGGCACCGTCGACTCACCGAGGGTCTTCGTTTGCACCAATGCGTGGGCATCCTCCTTGCTTGATGTGGACGTGATGCCAGCTTCAAACGTCGTCGTCGTGAGTCAAGCCATGCCCTTGCTCAAATTGAACTCCACGCTTCATCACGACCGAGGCTACGTGTACGCCCGTCAGGTGCATGGCAGACTTCTGATAGGGGGGGGACGACACTGGGATTGTTCGGACGACACTGAACGGACAGAAAAACTGATCCATTGGGCAAAGGCGCACATCAAGGGCGCCGAAGACATTCAAATCGAGCACCACTGGGTGGGTCAACTCGGCATAGGTGCTCAGAGAATGCCCCTTGTGAGAGAACTCAAGCAAGGGCTTTTTGTCGGCGTGCGGCTCGGGGGTATGGGCGTGGCCATTGGGACCCATGTGGGGAAAATGCTTGCACGTCTTTGTCCGTGAAACCTTTTGGGATGCACCCTCGTATTGGGCAGGGTGAACCCAAACCTCATGAATACTTTCGCAACGTTGATTGGAGCCACGTGGATGGCCTTTACTCTTTTGACCGTGACTTCTCCGACTCATGCCCAAACGCGGTACATCGGAGATGACATGCTGCAACAAGACGAGGCTCACCTCTCGTACCGGGTGCAGTACGGAGCTTACGCAAATGCGGACCTCAACCCACAGGATTTGTACGCCCAAGCGGACATCGAACGAACTCTGGGACCGACTGGATTGACCCTTCATGTCGGGCCTGCACATGCCCATCTCGAAGAAGCTCAGCAAGAAATGAAGGCCGCTCAGCATGCCGCTCACAGCGATGCCTTTCTCACTGCGTACGTCGACGGGGACCTCGTAGCCACACGTGATGCAGTGCTCGACATTGCCAACGACACCAGTTCCGACAACGGAGCGCTTTTTGTCAAAGAGGCACCTGCTGACTCTGTGCAATTGCACCATCGCGTCCAACTCGGCACGTACTCAAACAACCTACCAGTCGACGTGCTGAACACCCTTCTCAAGATGAACGACGTCATTCAAGTGATCCAACCCAACGGTGACCATGTGTATTTCTCACCGATTCAGCCTGATCACGCTGCGGCCATCGCCACGTTGAATCGAGCCAGAGATTTGGGCCTTGCCGATGCAATCTTGGTGACCGTAGATGGTTCCAACGGGCATGTGACAAGTCCAGTGGCCTATGCCGCCAACATGCCGACAGCTCAGTGAATCACGAGGACTTGTCAATCATTCTCAACGCGTCCACGACCGCCATTGCAACCCTCCTTCCGTCCATCGCCGCAGACAAAATGCCACCAGCATACCCCCCTCCTTCTCCCGTTGGATAAAGTGACCGCACCTCAGGGTGCTCGAGTGTCAACGGGTCGCGAGGAATGCGAACCGGACTGCTCGTTCTGGTTTCTGGCCCAAGCACCACTGCATCTGGGTGCATGAAGTTGTTCATCCTACGGGCGAACGTGGTGAAGCCCTGTCGAAGGCTGACAGCCACGACATTTGGCAAAATCTCATCAAGTCTGGCTGGTTGAACTCCGGGCAAATAGGACGTTTTGGGCAAGCTCTTTGACGGTCGCCCTCGGACAAAATCGACCAAGCGTTGGGCCGGTGCAGCCTGAGATTCTCCAGCGGCGCGCCAACAAGCCTGTTCCACACTCTCCTGGAATCGCATCCCTCCGAGTGGACCGGTGAATCCCAGTTGCTCCCAATCACGTCTATCAACTTGAACGACCATGCCCGAGTTTGCGAAAGGATTGTTTCTCTTCGAAGGCGACCAACCATTGGTCACGATTTCACCTGGATTGGTCGCGCAAGGAGCCACAATGCCACCAGGACACATGCAAAAGCTGTGCACCCCACGTCCTTCCACTTGACAGACCAAATTGTAGCTCGCTGGCGGAAGACGGCCTTCCACAGGCTCACCATGGTACTGCACCTCATCCACCCAGGCCTGCGGATGCTCCACCCGAACTCCCATGGCGAAAGGTTTCGGCTCAATGAGCATGTCTTTGGCATGAAGCAATTCGAACATGTCTCGCGCACTGTGGCCCGTGGCAAGGATGACCGCTTCACCTCTGAGTTGGTGTTGTCCTCCTTGTTTGAAATCCTCGACAATCACTCCGTTGCATCGACCGCCCTCGACAACCAAATCGACAACTTTCGTGTCAAATCGCACTTGCCCCCCAGCCTGTTCTATGGTTTCGCGCATCGCCGTCACCACCGCTGGCAATCGATTGGTGCCAATGTGAGGATGTGCTTCCACAAGGATAGAGGGGTCCGCACCGTGCAGAACAAGCCACTCCAACGCCTCTCGAATGTCTCCTCTCTTCTTGCTCCTGGTGTACAATTTCCCATCGGAATACGTCCCTGCACCTCCTTCGCCGAAGCAATAATTCGATTCTGGATGAACGACATGTTCGCGGTTGAGCTTGGCCAAATCCCGACGGCGGGCCCGCACATCTTTCCCGCGCTCAACGACCACGGGTCGCACCCCTTGCCTGAGGCACTCCAGCGCAGCATAAAGGCCCGCAGGACCGGCCCCAACCACCAACACCGTCTTGGCCTCGGGCTTCAATTCCGGCCATGACCACTCGCCCATCTCAGCTTTCAGAGCGCCGGCACCCCATCCCACCAACAATTGCGCCCGCACAGGCTTTTTTCTGGCGTCCCAGCTCTTTCGAAGCACATGAACCTCTTCATCCTGGGCCAAGGCTGGACGTCCTTCCTTCTTGAGCTGACGGTCCACGGCCTTGCGAACCACGGCCAACTGATCCACGTCCTCGGGCAAGACCCGAATTTGGATTTGTGAAGAAGATGCATCCATGTGTTGACTGCGAAGGTACCCACTCCACCTACCTTCGGGGCCATGTCGGATACGTTCCCGCACAACCCTCTGAGATTTGAGGCAGGCAGCCTGAGCTCAGACGCGCAATTGGAGCTGTATGGAAAGCTCCTTTTGCCACGCATGATTGAAGAAAAGATGATGTCGCAGCTGCGGCAAGGCAAAATCAGCAAGTGGTTCAGCGGGATGGGTCAAGAAGCCATTTCCGTGGGCGTTGCTGCCGCGATGCCCGAAGACAAGTTCATCTTCCCCATGCACCGCAACCTCGGCATTTTCACCACTCGAAAGGTCCCACTCGACAGGTTGTTCGCGCAATTCCAGGGGAAAGATCACGGCTTTACTAAAGGCCGAGACAGGAGCTTTCACTTCGGCAGCCCCGAACATCGCATTGTCGGGATGATCAGCCACCTCGGTCCGCAACTGGGCCTTGCCGATGGGGTTGCGCTGGCTGAAAAGCTCGATGAGACGGGTGGCTGCTCCTTTGTATTCACGGGAGATGGGGGTGCCTCAGAAGGTGATTTTCACGAGGCTGTGAACGTGGCAGCCGTGTGGCAACTTCCTGTCATCATTGGCATTGAAAACAACGCGTGGGGACTTTCAACGCCCAGCGAACAACAGTTCAAGTGCGCCCACTTTACGGACAAAGCCATTGGATACGGCATCCCCAAGGAGGACGCCATTCAAGTCGACGGCAACGACCTCTTTGACGTGTACCACAAAGTGGCCAGATCTGTTGAATCTTTACGAGAGAGACCTAGGCCTATCATACTAGAGTTCAAAACGTTTCGAATACGAGGTCATGAAGAAGCGTCGGGCACAAAGTACTATCCTGATGGCCTCATTGAAACATGGATACAAGTCGACCCAGTGTCGCGATTGAAGGCGCATCTGATGTCCACAGGCGTGCTCACCGACGCCATCGAAGATGACCTTCGAAGCGCCATCAAATCTCAGATTGAGAATGGCTTGAAGACTGCCGCCGCAGAACCTTCAATTGTGGCGGACACCGGTGAAGAATTGGACGACCGATTTGCACCAGGCACCCCCCAAGGCATGCGCCATGCACCGGATGGCAACGGACGGGAACTTCGCTTCATTGACGCCATCACAGAAGGCTTGAAGACCAGCATGGAAAAACATCCCCAACTGGTCCTGATGGGTCAAGACATTGGGCCAGATGGAGGGGTGTTCAAAGTGACCGATGGATTTGTCGATGCTTTTGGGGAGGAGCGCGTCCGAAACACACCGTTGTGCGAGTCGGCCATCGTTGGCGCAGGTTTGGGCTTGTCCATCGCAGGCAAAAAAGCCATGGTGGAAATGCAATTCAGCGATTTTGTCACCTGCGGATTCAATCAAATCGTCAACAACCTCGCCAAGATCCATTGGCGTTGGGGTCAAAAGGCGGATGTTGTCATACGCATGCCCACAGGTGGCGGTGTGGGAGCAGGCCCTTACCACAGCCAAAGCACGGAAGCATGGTTCTTCCACGTCCCTGGATTGAAAATCGCCTATCCCTCCACTCCTGCTGACGCGAAGGGCCTGCTCCGCATGGCCATCGACGACCCCAATCCTGTGCTGTTTTTTGAGCACAAGCTGCTTTATCGGACCCTTTCAGGCCCTGTGGCTGAGGAGGATTACCTCCTGGAATTTGGAGTGGGACGAACGGTTCGGCATGGAGAGGACGCGACCATCATCACCTACGGCCTGGGCGTACAATGGGCCGAGCAGGTGCTTGACCTTCATCCCGACTGGGACGTGGAGCTCATTGATTTGCGCACCCTCCTGCCTTGGGATGAAGCGTTGGTGATGAAGAGCGTGCAAAAAACAGGCAAGGCCTTGGTACTGCATGAAGACACGCTGACAGGTGGCATTGGAGCGGAAATCAGTTCACGCATCCATGAGACGTGCTTTGAGCATTTGGATGCACCAGTGGCCAGAACGGCAAGCTTGGACACGGCCTTCCCTTTTGCGGAAGACCTCGAGCGCAACTTCATGGCCAACGACCGGCTGGAAGGCGACCTTCAAGCGTTGCTCGCTCGCTGAGGCCATTGATGAAATGTCAGCGCCGAGCGCGTTGGACCACGCGAGGGTTTTTGATCATGGCTTCCACCTGTTTGATGTCGTTTTTCAACATCCCCTTGGTGTCAAGACGCTTGGCTTCTTGAATCATGACCATGGCTTTTTTTCGGTCTTGCTTTGCACTCATACACACGGCCAAATTCAACTTCACAGCCGCTTTGTCGTGATCTTGCTTCAACCCAAGAGAAAGAGACTTCCTGAGATGAGACTCGGCTTCATTCAAATTGTTTTGCATGGTCACACTACCTAGCAGGAAGTGGTAGTACCCACGCTGGCCCGGCCACAACTGAGATGGCTTGATGCGGTTCAGCCATTTCACAGCGTCGTCCATCCTTTGCAGGCGCAGATTGGCGAAGGCAAACACCAAACGCACACTTCTCAAATTGGCAAGCACAACGACCACTGAAAGCAGGGTCATGCCCACCGCTGCTCCCCAAATTCCCTGCGTGTACAACAACACGGTGTAGGCAACTGAGGCGGCAGCGACGAGGAGTTTGAAGATGCGGATGAGCATGGCTGGATTTTTGAGCTGTGTCGTGCGCAAAACTACTCCACAGGCGGTGTACCTTCGTTTCATGAGTCAAATCATGCGTTTGCGTGTCATCCTCGACACCGAAGACGATGTGTTTCGCGACATCGAAATCGAAACCACAGCACCACTGATGCACTTGCATTTCGCAGTGCTCGACGCCTTCGGATGGGAATCTGGGGAACTGGCTTCGTTTTTTCAAAGCGACGAATCCTGGGGTCGCGGCAAGGAGTTCTCCTTGCTGGACATGAGCGACCCCATGGCCGACGACGGAGCCAAGCCTGAAGACGCCATGAACAAAAACACCGTTGGCCACCTCATTCCTGGCCTAGGCCAACGCGCCATTTATGTGTACGACTTTCTACGCATGTGGTGCTTTTACGTCGAGCCGCTTGCGCTCGAAGAAGCCCAACCAGACGGCGCATATCCTGCATTGTGCCACGAATTTGGGACCCCTCCTGCGTTTGACAGCAAAGATGCCGATTTGCTCGATGGCATGGACCTCCCCAGTGCCCCTGAGGACGACCAGCCCTATCGAACCGGAGACCCAGAGTTGGATGCCTATTTGGACGGAGACGAGGACGATGATCATCTTGGTGGTGGTGAGCACCTCTCCATCGATGACCTGGACGATTTGATCTGAGCCATGGCGACGCACAAAGCCGTGCAACCAGGAGTGGTCGTTTCTTTGGTGGGCCCTACTGCCTCGGGCAAAACCGAGCTGGCCATTGCTTTGGCGCAACATTTGGGCACCGAGATTGTCAGTGCAGACGCCCGACAGGTGTACCGAGGCATGGCCATTGGCACAGCCCAACCGACCGACGCAGAGCGCATGGCAGCCAACCACCACCTGGTGGACTTCCTTGATCCGTGTGACCTCTACAGTGCCGGCAGCTTTGAAGAAGATGCGGTCCCCTTGCTTTCCGAACTCGCCACCACAAGAGGTGCTGCCATTTTGGCCGGAGGGTCTGGGATGTACGTCAAAGCTGCGCTGACAGGACTGGATGCATTGCCCGCCGATTTGACCCTGCGGAAACAATTGAACACGCAATTCAACACGGACGGACTCCAACCCCTGGTCGACCGTCTCGCACAACTTGATCCGGCGCACGTCAGTGTCATGGACACCTCCAACCCACAGCGGGTCATTCGGGCCTTGGAAGTGTGTTTGGTCTCGGGAATGCCTTTTTCAAGTTTCCACACTGGAGCTGTGAAGCAACGGCCTTGGCACGTGGTCTCGATCGGGCTCGATCCAGACAGAAATGAACTCAGAAAGCGGATTGCCGTCAGAGCACACGCAATGATCGCCGCCGGATGGCTCGAGGAAACACGTGCACTCCTGCCCCATCGATTGGAGAATGCATTGAACACTTTGGGGTACAAAGAGTTGTTTGAACATCTCGACGGCAATCTGACGATGAATGAAGCTTTGGAACGTTTGGTCACCCGCACCCGACAATTTGCCAAACGGCAAATGACTTGGTTCAAGAAAGACACAACCACCACGTGGTTTCAATACGACGCATCAAATCGTGACGTGGCCATGCGGCAAGCGCTCGACCATGCGCTCAAAGAGGTTGAACGACTGCAAGGAACGCCGCTGCATTGATGAAGCCGGGATCCCCCATCGATCACTTCGACGCACGCGTTGCTGAAGATCTCGAATTTGACATTGTGCAAGCGATGCTCGTCGAGTTGGCGGGTTGCCCCTCGAGCGAAAAACGGGCGGAACAACTCGTGCCGAGCAAAGACCGTGTTTGGGTCGTCAAGCGGCTTCAGGAAACCGACGAAATGCGGCGCATTCGTTCGGAAGGAAATGGGTTTCCGTTGCTCGAGTTTGAAGAACTCACGCGAGAAATCAAACTGCTCAGCGTGCGTGACAGTGTCCTCGACGAAACTGGGTTCCGCCGCATTTCAACGGCATCTAGGATCATGAATGCGGTGCTGGATGTCCTCGCACAAAGTGACCATCCATGGCCTCGGCTGGAATCAGTGCTTGAAGGTCAAGAGCCCAACACCGAGCTGATTGAGTCGATTGACGCCGTGTTTGACGCCAAGGGACACATCAAAGACGATGCTTCACCCGAATTGGCTCAAGTCAGGGGGGACATGACGGTGGTTCGACGCAAAATCAACAGGGCCTTTTTGCGCGCCATGAAGTCCACCCAGGAAAGAGGATACCTCGCGGACATCCGAGAGGGCTTTGTTCAAGAACGCAGGGCGCTTGCAGTCATCAGCAGCTACAAACGTCAAATCAGCGGTGCAGTCCTTGGCTCTTCCAACACAGGCTCAGTCACATTCATCGAGCCTGGCGCGTGCATTCCGCTGAATCACGAGTTGGAAATGTTGCGCGACGACGAACGCAAAGAAATTCGCAACATTTTGCGTGAGTTGACGCGCAACATCAGAAGGCATTTGCCTGGCATCAAGGGTTACCAACGAGGCCTGACTGAACTCGATTGGATTGCCACGCGGGCTCGACTCGCCGTCAAACTTGAGGGAAGCTTGCCTCAAATCCGCAAAAAGCCAGGGCTTCATCTGCTTTCAGCCTTCCACCCCCTCCTGCACCAAACGAACAACCTTGCAGGGAAAGAAACCTTGCCACAACACGTCGAGTTGCACAGCAAGCAACGCATGCTGGTGATCAGTGGGCCCAATGCTGGTGGAAAGAGCATCACGATGAAAACGGTGGGATTGCTTCAAATGATGATTCAAAGTGGCCTGCTCGTGCCTTGCCACAACACTTCCGAGGTGGGGGTGTTCCACTCCATTCTTCCAGACATCGGCGACCACCAAAGCATCGAGAACCAACTTTCCACCTACAGCTATCGTCTGGGAAGGATGCGGCACTTCTTGAACATTGCGGACGAGCGCAGTCTGCTTTTGCTCGATGAGTTTGGCACAGGTTCGGACCCCGAATTGGGAGGTGCCTTGGCGGAAGTGTTTTTCGAGGAGCTCTACGACAAGGGATGCTTTGGGGTCATCACAACCCACTACGCCAACATCAAAACCCGAGCTGCGAAGTTGCCAGAAGCCTTCAACGGGAGCATGCTCTTCGACCGTGAATCCCTCGCGCCCAAGTATCAACTCGAGGTGGGCCAACCCGGATCTTCTTTCACCTTTGAGGTGGCTGAAATCAACGGCATTGGAAACAACCTCATCGGCCGCGCCAAAAGCAAATTGGACACCCGGCGGGTGGAATTGGATGGCCTTTTGGGCGACTTGCACAAGGAAAAATCCAAATTGGCCAAGTTGACCAACAAACAACTTCGGGCAGAACTCGAGGCCGAAAAGGCCACTGCCGAAGCAGAGAGGCTCAAAGAAGCATTGGAAGAAAAAGAGCGCAATCTCAATGCCCAATTCGATGCACTGAACACAGCCAGGGTCAGGTCCACCAAATTGAGTCAATTCATCGATCGATTCCAATCAGGCAAATCCAACAAGGCATTGCTCGAGGAAATCAAAACCTATCTGGCGAAAGAAAACGCACGGCAAGAGGAACACGCTGCGCGCTCAGCTCAAAGAAACAAGAAGGCCAACACCAAGCGACGACCCAACCACCAATCGGAAAAAATCATCGTGGGTTCACTTGTTCGCCTGCGATCCGGTCAAGAACGAGGGGACGTTTTGGAAGTGAAGGGAGACCAAATCACCGTCATGTTTGGCGCATTCAAAACCAAAGTCAAGCGCAACCAACTTACATGGTTGCGTTGAGCGGACCAAAGCCGACAGAGACGGTCGTCACTGAACGATGACGCGCCGTGTGGTGCTCCAACCGTCTTGGGTTGTCACCGTGACGTATCGAACGCCTCGACCCCATGCCGAAAGGTCCAACTCCCCGTTGAATTGCCCCCCATCCGATGCGCCCAAGCTGCGCCCCATGCTGTCAAACCACCGCAATTCTGCAAGCTCAAATCCGGATGGCAACGTCACGCGTATTGTGCCAGCTGTGGGGTTGGGAGACACCGTCAGTCCAGCGATGAAGCGTTCTTCAACCTGCGTCGCTGCACATGAAGTGTAGACATCACAAGACACATTCCCTTCCGCATCCATCTGCACGTAGCTCCCATCCATGAACTCCTCTCCCGTTCCAATTGGGTCCAGGAACGCCTTGAGTTTGGAAGAGGTTGGAATCGGATTTGGGCCATCCCAGTGGTAACTCATCTTCCCGTAGTAATCGGATTCCTGCGGCCCAAACCACGGTGTGGGCTGCACGCCGTAGGTGCATGCCGAAGCGCCACTGCTCAACGTGCCGAGAATTCGGTGACGATAGTCGAAAATGGCAGAGCCTGACGACCCCCCTTCGGTCACCCCAAACCCCGATTCTGTGGATGTCCATTCAACATCCCAATGTGCACCCGTTGCATGGGGAGCTGGAACTGCTGTGGACATGCGGTCGATGGTGGAAATCTTCTTCCGATCCCCGTTTGGGTGGTGGATGCCCACCGCACCGTCGGGATCGGTCTCTGTGGCGTCCCAACCGGCATAAAATGGGTTCCAGTTCGCGGGGATTGGATCTTCCACTTCTGCAAGCACAAAATCACTTCCTGAAATGGCATTCAGCCAGCCACCGATGTCATTGCTGTTGGTCAATGGAATTGCCCCAGTTCTCGTGCGTGAATTGATGGACGAAGTCCCGCCGCACTCATAGTATTCGTAGTTGAATTGAACTTTGAACACAGCCCAATCGTCCTCTTCCAAGTCATTGACGCAGTGAAATGCGCTGAGCATGAGTTGGCGACAATCCCTGGCCGTGTTGTTGACCATGCTTCCGGAACACAAACCTCCAACCGTCTGATTCAAGGATTCATCAAAGAACGTGGTGCGCAACCTGACCACGGCATCTTTCTCGCATTCCCAGCTGTCTCCTTCCGGGCAATTCACATCCACATGGCAATCTCCTGAACCGACGCGCGCATCCGCTTGGCTCCAAGGTGATGGGAAGTTCTGATGACGCACAAAAAAACCGAGTCCATCGATGCCCAACGCAGCCTCCTCCGTGACGCCAATTGGACAAGAATAGATCATGGTCAAGGACTCTCCCGGAACCTCGTTGTTACTCCAGCGTCTGTGTTGGTTGTTTTCAATGGCCGTCACAGGTCCTTCGACCCAAGTCTTCTCATACACCCCTTCTGGCGTTTCGAAGAACAACTCACTCCCCAACGGCAGATGGAAGTCGTCGAAGTAAAGGCACGTTGCCAAAGCTCCCGGCGCATCTACGTTCAAAGACCACACGCGCCGTCCGTTGGTTTCAACGAATGACGCAGCGTCAAAAAAGTCAACTTCCAATGGCAACACCACAGCAATCAGCTCTCGGCCCGTTTCGTTTGAACGCGCCTCAAGGCGATCCTGGGTTTCTTTCAAGTCAGGAGTTTCGACAGCAATCTGGGCATTGAACTGGGGCAGGCACCCTCCGAGCAAGATGACGGTGAGCAGTGATTTGGCATGAGAATGCCAAAATCCTGCAATCGTGGTTTCAATCATGCCATAAAGTTACTTCGAACCTCCCCCCGGTCCCTTAATTTCACCATCAATGACACGAACGCTGCCTTTTCATACACTTCTGGCCGCATTGGCCCTCATTCAACCATGCTTCAACCTCCTGGCGCAAGGTGATTTGACACCCCAAGAGTCCGCGCAAAAATTTGGGACGTTGATGAGGTATGTCAGTCAGGTGTACGTCGACAGTGTCGACATTGAGACGCTGACTGAGCAAGCCATTGTCAACATGCTCGAAGATCTTGATCCGCATTCGGTCTATTTCTCAGCAGACGAATTGAAAGAAGCAGATGAGCCTCTGAACGGCAACTTTGAAGGGATTGGTGTCCAATTCAACATTTTCAAAGACACCATCATGGTTGTGTCCCCGATCAGCGGGGGTCCTTCTGAAAAACTCGGCATCCGATCCGGAGACAGGATTGTGGAGGTTGATGGCAAAAATGCGGCCGGCATTGGCATCACCAACCGAGATGTGATGAAGATGCTCAAGGGGCCCAAAGGCACCATTGTTCAAGTAGGCATTCGCCGGGAGGGTGTGAAAGACTTGCTGCTGTTCGACATCGTCAGGGACAAAATCCCCATTTATAGCCTTGATGCCGCCCACATGGTTGACGACCACATTGGCTACATCAAAGTGAGCCGTTTCGCCAAGACAACCATGGACGAATTCCGTCAGGCGATTTTGGAGCTGCAACGCGAAGGAATGCAGGATTTGATTCTCGATTTGCAAGGCAATGGCGGCGGAATGTTGCGAACTGCCATCGCCATGTCAGACGAGTTCCTCAGCGGCGACAAGCTCATTGTGTATACGGAGGGGCGAGCTTTCGAGCGCGAAGACACCTACGCCCAGACCACAGGACTCTTCGAAAAAGGACGGCTTGTTGTCCTCATTGACGAAGCCTCGGCAAGCGCAAGTGAAATCGTGTCTGGCGCGGTTCAAGATTGGGACCGAGGTTTGATTTTGGGACGTCGAAGCTTTGGGAAAGGGCTCGTTCAGCGTCCACTTCGCCTGCCGGATGGAAGTGCTGTCCGTTTGACCGTTCAGAAATATTACACCCCTTCCGGTCGCTGCATTCAAAAACCCTACGACGATGGCGTGGAAGCCTACCGCAAGGAGAAGTTCGAACGCTACGAGCGCGGCGAATTCATGACCCTTGACAGTCTTGATTTGCCAGACAGCTTGATGTTCAATACCAGGCTGCTGAGCAGAGAGGTCTACGGAGGAGGAGGCATTCTTCCCGACCTGTTTGTCCCTTTGGATACAACCTTCAACTCTGAAACGTTTTCAAGAATCCTGCGCAAAGGATTGTGCAGCCGCTACGCCCTAGAACAAGTCGATGCCCATCGGAAAGAATGGGATGAACGTCATCAAGACGAAGACGACTTCGTGGCCCACATGAGGTTCTCACAAGCTGAGATGGCTGCCTTCAAAGCCTTTGTGATCTCCGAAGGCGTAGAAATCGATGACACTGAATGGGCGAGGTCTCTGCCCGCCATTGAATGGCGTCTGAAAGCCTTCTTCGGAAGAAACATCTATGAAAACCGTACATTCTATCGCGTCATCGGCGGACTGAATGAAGCGCTGCAAGAAGCCAAACGCGTTTTGAACGATGGCACGTTCAATGCAGCGAATCTTGCACACAGGACCTTTTGACCTGATTCTTATTTTTGCCAAAACAACAACATACAATCATGCGTTTTTCCATCACCACATTGTCTCTGGCTGCACTGCTGTTCGGCTTCACAGCTTGCAACCAAGGAGGCTCTGAAGCAGCCCCAGCAGCGACAGCAAAAGAAGAGGCCCCCACCACACCTGTCAACGCCAAAGCAGAAAAGTTTGACCCTGCCAAAAGCCAGGCTAAAGAGCCCGCTGGCCCTACAACATCCATGGTCTTCGACACGTATGAGCACGACTTCGGCACCTTGGACGAGGGAGATGCCGTGACACACATTTTCACGTTCACCAACACTGGAAGCGAGCCCCTCGTCTTGGACAAGTGCAAAGGTTCTTGCGGATGTACGGTGCCTCAATGTCCCAAGCAGCCAATCGCACCCGGCGCCAGTGGAGAGATTGAAGTCAAATTCAACTCGAAAGGAAAGAAGAACAACCAGACCAAAACAGTCACCATCAACGCCAACACCGACCCAGGACAAACCATCCTCAAGATCAAGGCGTTTGTGAACCCCGCTGAAACGAAGTAAGGCGACGTTCAGCCTGCCAACATGCAAAAAAGGCACCCAACAGGGTGCCTTTTTTCATTGACAACATCCAGCGATCAAAGCAACCTGCCACTCGCCATCTACTGCAACAATGCGTCGATGTCTTGTGCCAGTTCGTGGTCCTTTCTCGTCACCACCCCTCCAGCGTCGTGCGTGTGCAATTCAATGCGCACGTAACTGAAAGTGTTCACCATCGTGGGGTGATGGGCGTGTGATTCGGCCAAAAACGCCACTCTCGTCATGAAAGTGAACGCTTCCTGGAAGTCCTTGAACCGAAATTCTCGGACCAATCGATTGTCTCGTTCTGTCCACATGAAACGTCAGATTTAAGGCCAATGTACACGAAAAGGCACGGAAGCCCGCGCCTTTTCAATGGTCATAAGAGTCAATCTAGGTTAAACCAGCCCCCCATCGGTGTCTCCCGCTTCAGGGGACGCATCCTGCGATGGCACTTCTGTGGCTCCCGTCTCAACGAACATGAGCAACTCCCTCATTTTCTCAGCTTGTCTGATGTGGCCATTTCGTTCGAACCCATAAGCCACATTTCCAATGAGCCTTCTCACGATGTCAACGCTGCCGCATGGGCCACAGTTCTTTTCATCCACTGGCAATTCCAAGTGGCTCAGAAATTCACTGACCTCGGCTTTGTTGATCACTGTTCCCTGGCTGAAAGGGTTGATGTAAAAAAGCACCCCACCTGGTGTTTGGTCATCAGGAGAATTGAACTCATGATGCACGTGATGCTCGTCACAATAGCATAGAATGAAATGGTTGGGCAAATTCACCCCATGTATGGGGAGATTCAAGTCTTGCGCAAGGCTCAAATACAAAATGCCCAAACCAAGGGGATTGCCCTTACGCTCTGACATCACTTCGCCCAACAGCGCGTGGTTGGGGTCCGGTTGACCACTCTTGGCATTGATGAAATTCTCGACGTCGTACAAGATGTGATTCAAGATTCGCACTTGCTCCAAGGCTGTCAACTCCTCATTCAATTCCAGCCAAACGTTGCGCTTCAACTTTTCATAGTCTGTGCGAAGAGCCTCCATGTCCAGCAAAGGATCCGCGGCCTTGTGAACCCACATGGCTCCTTCGAGGGCACTCTCTGCACCTGAATCAAACCAGTCTCTCAATCCATTGTGGACGTACGCACCGTGCAAGCCGTCGACCAACTCATCCATGCGGCGTTCATGCTCCTCGCAACGTGCGTGCGCCTCGCGGGACTCGAGCAATGCAGGGAGAACTGCAGTGCCTTTGGCGAGGAGTTGTTCCCTGACATGGAGGTACACTCCTTCGTCGGGGTCGTCCAACAATTGGATGAGGGCGTGGATTTCGTTGGGTTGCATGGCTTCTTGCAGATTGTGAGGGTGCAGACGTCTCCAAAACTACCCGTGACATTCATGCCTTCCTGAGTGCATCTCGCGCAGTTTTCACATCCGTTGTGTTAATCGCCTCGCAAAGGCTTGGGCTGACGAAGGTTATCTTCGTTTGATGCGCCCCTCCCAAATGAACGACCCAGTTGTGGTGACCGACCGCATGCGTTTGGGCTATGCCCTATGGTTCACAATGGCATTTCTCTTGGTCATTTGGAGCGTGTTTGTGTTGAATGAAACCCTCGATTTGGGTTGGAGGAAACACGGCGTGCATCCCAGATCCACGCATGGGCTGCGTGGGATTTTCACCTATCCATTTTTGCATGGAGACTGGGGGCATCTGTGGAACAACACCATGAGCTTTTTCACCCTCAATGGATTCTTGTTCTATTTCTACCGTTCCATAGCCCTGCGCGTTTGGGTCTGGCTTTTTCTCCTCAGTGGTTCCATGCTGTGGTGCTTGGCCGTGGATGGCAACCACATTGGGGCCAGCGGTCTCATCTATGGGTTGGCCGCATTTCTTTTCACCAGTGGTGTGATCCGCAACAACAGATTGTTGTTGCGTGTGAGTTTGGCTGTGGCCTTCCTCTACGGGGGCATCGTCTGGTGGATGCTGCCCATTGACGACCACGTCTCGTGGGAAGGTCATCTCAGTGGCGCCGTGGTGGGCACATTGCTCGCAGTGGCTTTCCGAAGACAGGGACCGCAAGATCCTGTTTACAATTTTGAACGTGAAGACCCCAACGCGCCCTTGCCCGAGTGGTGGATGGCGGCACACCCCAATCATCCAGACACCAAAGCCCAGCGGGCATCAGAAGCTGATGGTGGCAAACGTTCCACTGGCACACCACCCCCGGTGTTCACGTCGCCGACCTCGACGGACGGCTGAACTCAGTTGTTGAGCATGACAGGCATCACAAGCATCAGCACATCCTCCCCAGGCTCTTCTGGCTCACTTGGACGAATGATGCCAGCCCGATTGGGCGCACTCAACTCGAGGTTCACCTCTTCCGCCGAAAGGTTGTTGAGCATGTCCACCAAGAACTTGCTGTTGAAGCCAATTTCGATGTCCTCTCCGTGGTAACTGCAGGCCAAGTGCTCTGTGGCTTCATTGGCAAAGTCCAAATCTTCTGCACTCACCGTCAGCTCACTTCCGGCAATGCGCAGGCGCACCTGGTGAGTGGTTTTGTTCGCGAAGATGGCAGCCCGGCGAATGGCTTGCAGGAACAAGCTGCGGTTGATGGTCATCCTGTTGGGGTTGTCCTTGGGGATGACGGCTTCGTAATTGGGGTACTTTCCTTCAATGAGACGACACATGATGGTGACGTCATCGAAGGTGAAACACGCATTGGATTCCGTGTAAGAAATGTTGACTGACTCCGCAGCACTCGCCGCGTTTTTGAGCAGGTTCAATGGCTTCTTTGGCACAATGAAGGATGAGGTCTCCGGTGCCGATGCATCTGTTCTCGCATAGCGTACCAACCGATGTGCGTCGGTGGCAACAAACCGCACGTTGTCGGCATACAATTCAAAAAAGATGCCACTCATCACCGGGCGCAAGTCGTCACTTCCCGCAGCAAACAGCGTGCGGTTGATCGCAGACACCAAGGTGCTTGCGCCCATGTCCACCCCCGACGCTCCTTCGAGTGCTGGGGCTTGTGGGAACTCGTCCGCATTGGCTCCTGTCAATTTGTACTTCCCCGCGTCGCTTGTGAGTTCGACCGCATGCGTGGATGCATCCACTTTCAATGTCAATGGGATGTCTGGGAACGCCTTCAGGATGTCTAGCAACATGCGCGCAGGCACGGCAATCGCACCGGTGTCGTCTGTTCGAACCTCCATCTTGGAAGACATCGTGGTTTCCAGGTCCGACGCCGTCATCACCAACTCACCAGGCGCCAACTCAAACAAAAAGTGGTCCAAAATGGGCAAGGTGTTGCTGTTGCTCAACACACCGCTCAAGGTTTGAAGTTGACGAAGAAGCTGGTTGCTCGAGACGATGAACTGCATGACTTGGAGTTTAGGACTACGAAGATGCCAACGAAGCGTGCTCCGAGACGCCTGTGAAACCCTCGTTTTATTCACACTTCATCCCCAACCCTGACGTGGGTTTGTCACCCCAATCGCTGGACGGCAAACAGCGCTTCCAGCGCCGATTGAACGGAGAGTTCCCAACCGCACTTGAAGTGACCCTCGGGACAGCGTTTCCGACCATGCCTGCCACACGGCCGGCAGTGCAATTCAGTCGCGGCCTCAACCACCACATGCTTCGACGCTCTAGGACCAAATCCAAACCTTGGCACTGTGCTCGTGAACAACGCCACCGTAGGTGTGTCTGTGGCTGACGCCACGTGCAAAGGAGCACTGTCATTGGCCACGACCACTTTGGCCATCTGCACGGCAGCAACCAAACCCAACAACGACAGTTCGCCAGCGGCATTGGACACATTTGGCCGCCCCTGGGCCAGCCGATCGCAAAGGGGTCGTTCCCTCGGGGCTCCCATCAAGATCACTTGATCGGTGACCTCGTCCAACAATTTCCCGAATTGCCCTTCCGGCCATGCCTTCGTTGCCCATTGTGAACCGGGCATGACCAACACCGCTCCCCGCGCACCAACTTCCTCTGCCTCTTGAACATGTGCTTCTCCCGGATAAAGCCGAGGCTCGAAGGCCTTCTTGACCTTGGCCACAAAGGGGCTCAGCAACGCCATGTGTCGCTCCACCTCATGTGTCCCATCGCCCCAACGGTGTTGCATGCGATGTGTGAAACGCCACGCAAGTGGATTGTTGGCGTAGCCCACTCTGATGTTTGCCATGCTCAATGCTGTGAGAACGCCAGAAGATGCGTGACGATGGAGGTTGACCACCACGTCGTAGCGCTCTTTGCGGACCCCGCGCATCAAACGACGCCAGTCCTTTCCCTTGACCCTTGGACGTTTGTCCCAGGCCAACACTTTGCCCAGCCAAGGGTGCCCCTCAAACAAGGAATCCATGGGCTTTCGCACCAACACGTGAAGGCAGTCTTGGGGATGAGATGCGTGCCACGCTTCCAATGCCGAAGTTGCAAGGATGACATCGCCCAGGAAGGCCGTTTGGATAAACAGGACTTTTCGGCTCATGCGACGAAATTTACACGGCCACGTCGTGTTGGCGCAACGCCTCAGTCAATGAAGTTTTGCGATCGGTGCTCGCCTTGCGCTCCCCGATGATCAACGCGCATGGCACTTGGTATGTCCCGGCTGGAAACGTTTTGGGCCGGGTCCCAGGAATCACGACAGCCCTGGGAGGAATTGCACCGCGGGTCTCCACTGCCGTGGCCCCACGAACATCCAAGATGGGCGTGCTTGCAGTCAGCACCACATTGGCGCCAAGCACGGCTTCCTTGCCCACATGCACCCCCTCCACCACGATGCACCTCGACCCTATGAACGCCCCGTCTTCGACAATCACCGGAGAGGCTTGCAATGGCTCCAAAACGCCACCAATGCCAACACCTCCACTGAGGTGCACATCGGCACCAATTTGGGCACATGAACCAACCGTCGCCCAAGTGTCAACCATCGTACGTTCACCCACATACGCTCCCAAGTTCACGTAGGATGGCATCAAGATGCAGTCTGATGCCACGTGAGCTCCATATCTCACAACCGCATGAGGCACGACGCGCACACCCGCCTCAGCATATCCTTTTTTGAGCGGCATCTTGTCGTGAAATTCGAACGGTCCCACCTCCATCGTTTTCATGGTTTGAATGGGGAAATTCAGCAAGACAGCCTGCTTGACCCATTCATTGACAATCCACACGCCCTCGCCTTTGGGTTCTGCGACCCTCAATTTGCCTTCATCGAGTCCTTGCATCACCTCCGCAACGGCATTTTTCACCTCAGTTCGCTTGAGCAATCCTCGGTCATTCCAAGCAGATTCAATCAGATTGCGCAGGTTCTTTTCGTTCATGGTGCGAAGTTAGCGCGAGCAGCTGCACTAACTTGCCTTCATGGGCAGACTTCTCGGACTCGATGTGGGCGCGCGACGCACTGGGATGGCGGCGACCGATGAGCTTCAAATCGTCAGTTCCCCTCTCAAAACGGTCGACACGTCAGCACTGACCCAAGAGATTGAACAGATGCATGCGTCATCGCCATTCGAGGGCATCGTGGTAGGAAAGCCAAACCTCATCGTTTCCGCAGACACAGATGCCACGGCCGTCATCTCCAAAGTCGTCACGAAACTCTCGAAGCAATTTCCATCCTTGCCCATTCATTTCGTGGACGAAAGTCACACCAGCGCCGAAGCCTCCGTCATTCAAAAGTTGGGCGGGATGAAACGATCAAAACGCAGGGAGAAGGGAAGCCTGGATGCCATCGCGGCAAGCCTTATCCTTCAAAGGCATTTGGATGCCCAAACCTACCGTTGAGGACAAGCTTAGTCCTCTCCCTTGAAGACCTCCACAGTCTTCTGCTCTCGCACCAAGTCAGTGAACCTTCCTTCGTAACGCGTGGCTCGGACAATGTGGTTGTCCACCCAGTGGTAATTGCCTCCGCGGGGCTTGCCCATCAACAACCCGTGATACTTGAAGCCGTGTTCATTCAACCAGGCTTCCGTCACCACGCGATGCTCCTCCGTTCTCGACGTGAAAAAGGTGATGATGTGTCCCTCGGCATGCCACTTGTTGAGCGTCTCAAGCGCATCTGCAAACGGTGCACATGTGGCCATCCTCTCGGGCTCTTCATTGGGCACATCTTCAGTGATGGTGCCATCGATGTCTATCAAATAATTCTTGACCCCCTCCGGAAGCTGGGGGGATGCATTCAACCCTTGCTCGTCGTGCGCAGGTTGGAGGTCGTGAGCGGACTTTGTCATGAAGGCGGCAAAACTATTCTTCGCCTCAATGCCATCCTAATTTCTCTTCGCGGAGTTTTGCTCAGTGCGTTCGATGTGCACCTCCGTTGGAACAAATGTCCAAACCACTGCTTCCGCACCCACTTCGTCAGAAAGCCACGCTTGAGTCCAACTGCGCCAGTTGCCTTGGGACAACACATGCCAATTGGCCCATCGGTCCTGAGGTTTTCCGTCGCGAACCAAGCTCGAATGCGCCAGTTGTGCTTGCGCCCATTCCTTGGCTCTGCTGCCCTTCAACGAACGACGCACCTTCACCAACCACTGATCCCACGCTTTGCTGACCGCAGCACGAAAGGAGGCTGCGGGCCCTTCCAACATGGGAGCCTCATGAGCTATCCATTCTCGTTGTTGCTGTTGCCAGTTCAAGAGTTCAGCTTGTTGCTTTTCCAATGCAGGACCCAATTCGTCCAACCATCTGTCCAAGACCCATCGATCCCATTCCTGTGAATGCATCCAACCGTCGGCGAGACTCCAACCGGTTTGAAGCACAGACAATGTCAACACCACGCCGTGATCTCGCATTCTCAATGACGGAAAGGACATGTTGAATTTCTCGAACACACGAGGCAACTGATGCCAATATCCCCATTCACCTGGGCCGACAATCACGGCCAAACTGTGAAGCAAATGCTCTTGGTACAAAGGCCTCAACAACACCCCAGGGCTGCATTGAGCCGCATTGGCTTTCGACCACACTGACCAATCTTCGTGGGTCTTTGCCACCTCGACGCCACCAGCTTCCCACAGATTTGAATCGACCGCCTTCACCACGCCATGGCGCCCCGCGTCTTCATCCATCCAAAACACATTGTTGAGTCGAACATGAGCCGGCCCCTCCATTTCTTCACTCCCGCGAAGGACACTGTGAATGCCACTGCCATCAAATTCTGCCGCCCACAGGTGTGAAGCAGATGTTTTCAATGCAGGATCGTCGGCATCCAAAACGAGCAACCCCTCCTCACCATACCATCGGTGCAACCAACGCCGCATCAGCCCAGACAACGGTTCCCCATTGACAAGGGACTTCTGAAACTCCTCAACCACATCCTTGGCCATGACCTTGTCTGGCAAATCTTCAACCCAAGCGGCCAACATCTCTTCAATCCCTTCAAGCGACCTACGACCCACGGGGTGCGGGGTGACGGCCTCAGGAGGTTGCCAACGGTGCATGTCCGTCTCACCTGCCAACGTTGACACCTCTTGCCAATCATGATCTTCCGACGCCATCCAAAAAAGGGGCACAACTGTGCCCTCCTCACCCTTGGAAAGTCTGCGGGCCACCCTGATGGCAGACAAGATTTTGTGATGGAAAAACGACGGTCCACCGGCAATCACCAATTGATGTCCAACAGTGACCACTCTTGTGGAATGCACCTGCAGTTTTGCCAGCGAAGATGGCGGAGTGATGCCGGCATTCACATACTGTTGTGAGAGCGACGCAAAGACCCTTTCTCTTGCATCCGAGGGCCAAAATGATGAATTGTCAGGCTTCTTGGTCCAGCCAGCCCATTCGCCACCCAATCCTGAGGACAGCGAACCAGGCCATGCCGACAACGGATGTGATGTCCACATGGACCCAACGTCAGAGAACCACAGCTACAAACCCACGTCGCTTTTCCAGGCGCTCCCCATTGGCAACCATGACAACAGCCTTCCAAGGGTACACACCGGCCTCACACTTCGTGCCACTTGGAAGCAACCCTTCCCATCCCGAAAATCCTGAAGAGGCCATCTGTCCTGACCAAATGAGATGTCCAGTGCGATTGAAAATTGTGAGCTCCGCAGTGACACCTTCGGGCATCGACCACTGCCAAGTGTCGTTCAGGTCGTCACCATCTGGGGTGAAGGCGTTGGGGATGAAAATCCCCGCTTGGTCGACTTCTTTGGGAATGGGTTGCACACCCTGCAGCCCTTCCAATGCAGATTCAGGCGTGTACGGTGCGACAATGAATCGATCAACGAAATAGTAGGCCATGTCTCTTTCTCCCATTTCTTCTCTGCGGATGGAAGGAGCACCTTCAAACAATCCCAACGTGAAGTGGCGATACGGTTCTTCTGCACGAAATACGAAAGAGACCTCTCTCCATTGCTTCTCGTAAAACACCTCTTCAAGGATGAATTGAGCTGGCAACGACATACGCTCGTATCCATCTTGGCGAGGAGGACTCACAGAGCAATGGATGCCCAACCCACTGACGCCGAGACCTGCATTCACCCAATCATGAACCCTTCCGGAAGTCAGCATGAAGGACATGCGATATTGTTTGCCCACTTCCAATGGGGCCGAAAACGAGCCCAACAGGTATTCATGACGCGGTGTGGCTTCCTCGGTGTAGGCAATGAAACCTGCCACAGCCTCACCTTCAAATGGATTCACCTTCGCCAACGGGGTCTGGGGCAGGTCACCTGCACCCGAACCAGAAGTGTGATAGAAATCTGGGGAAGCCAATTGACTCCCTGCATTGCCCCATGATTCGACCAAATCAAATTGTCCTGTGGCCGTTGGCAAACGTTCGAACTCCTCAAAACTGGGGTTGTTCACCTTGACCTGGCCAAATCCCACCGTCCAGAAACAAGCCGCGATGGCAGCGAACGTGAAAGCCCTTGGATTCCACGATAAAGGATGGGTGAATGAGAGGTTCATGCCTCTCAAAGGTACACAAGAAACGACTCACCTTCGGGTTGGTGACACCATGAGGATCACCCGACCACCCCAAGACTGAAGCGATTCAACAAACATTGAAACACGCAACTGACTCGCGGAGCGCCGCCCCGGGTGACTCTTTCCAATGTCGGAGATGCCACCCAACTCCAACCGACAACGGCCACCCAACCAACTCGCCTTGGCGTACGTATCCTCGGCAACAACACCTCTCCAACTTGTTGGGTCCGATGGCGACGAAAGCAGCCATGCCGTGGGACGAATGACGCTTATGGACGCTGCCAACCAGAGATGCCATTTGGTGGCCGACACACGCTCCCAACTCCCCCCCACCCTCAAGGCATGTCCAGCAGAAATGGGCGCCATCAAGGTGTCTCGTTCAAAGGCCAAGCTGTCAGGAGTGAGCACCACTTGACGCAAGTCAGACGGGGCAGAAAGACCACCCTGGTTATCCAAAATCCAGCCTTTGATGTCTCTAGAGATGCCCTCTTCCGAGAGCATCCATGGCTGATGGTATGTGCAGTGGATGCCCCATCGACCCTGTTTGCCTGCGTGTCTGCGCTCCACTCGAAAGGCGGGTCGCGTTGTGCCCATCGAGATCAAGGAGAGTTCCCCTTCACCAAATGTGCTGGGCCAAGACAGGTCCAGGCCAACCCCAAACCACCAATCTACATGGGGGTCCAAAGAAACAACTGTCATGGTGTCCACCTCAACAAACGCCGCGTAAGCCACCCTTGCGCCATCCACCTCCAACGTATCTCTTGGAGAAACGCAATCCCAGTGATCAATCGCTGACACGCCAGCAGAGGCAAACAGAAATCCCATGAAGCACAACAATTCGCGCAAACAAAGGATGCTTGTATCAACGTTCCTCCACTCCATTTTGGAGGAAGAAAGTTACTGCTTCAACTTTAAGGACCCCTGCATGCGCACCGTGTCGCCTGCGACCTGGGCCGGTTGCATGGGGGTGCGATTGAGGTGATTTTGTGAAGGAATCGGCGAGGATTCAAGTTCTTTCATGACCTCCAACCCCTCGGAAACAGTACGCATGGTCGTCGCATTGCCCAACTCGTCTGATTGTGACGATGGAGGCATCCACTCAGGCATAGACTCATTCCCTTCTTGCTTCACGATGTCCATGGCATGTTTCCCAGCCAGTTCATGCCCCAAAGGAGATTGCGGCGCATCGTCTTCAACAACGTTGAGTTCCTGCAACTGGGGAAGCTCAGGCACGTGCGAGCGAGCGTCTTCCCAAGCCATCCAAGATGCACCAAGGAGAGCAACTCCTGCAACAGCCGCTGCAATCCAGGGGGCGCGGTTGGGGCCGGAGGGCTGCGTCGTTTTTGTGTCCAACGCATTCCAAATGCGCTGCTCCAACCCAGCAGGCGGAGTTTCTTCTGCCGCATTCAACGCAGCACGCAATTGCACCTCATGGTCAGACCATGGCATTTCTCCTGGGCCGAGAGGCGGCATGTCTTCAAACGTAGCTTTCATGGTCGGTGAGTCCGCGAATGACGTGGTTCAAGTTTGCAATCGATGGAAGAACGTCGGGAATGGAAGATGGTTGCTTGGCGCATCATTTTTTTTCATCGTCAGGCAAATCTTTGACCGGAATGGCACGCTGAGACATCGCAGCCAAAAAGGATTGAAGCTGTTTCCGTCCACGGGACAATTGACTCTTCGACGTGTTGACATCCACACCCAACATCTCTGCAATCTCTTTGTGGGAATAGCCATCGACGAGATACAACTGAACGACCGTTCTATACCCCTTGGGCAGGGCAGACATGGCCGTTTGGATTTCGGACATGGTGAAGTCTGCCTTCTTGGAAGCTGCCAAGTCCAAAGGCGTGGCCAACGTCTCAGTCACATCGTCGTGATAGCGGTGCTTCAGGTTCCTGCGGTAGTGGGTGATCGCGGTGTTGACCGTGATCCTCCTCACCCAGCCTTCGAAGCTGTTGAACTCCTTGAATTTGGCCAAATGCCTGAACACCTTCACCCAGCTCTCCTGGGCGATGTCCGCTGCTTCATCCCGGCTGTCAGTGTACCTGAGTGCTGTGGCAAAAACCTTGGACGCGAAGCGGCGATAGAGCGCCGTTTGTGCACTCCGCTCCCCGGCTTTGCACCGTTCCAACAGATTTTTCAAGTCTTGGTCCATCGCTCTCCTCTCGAAGTCGGTCAATCAAAATCTGACGCCTCCATGCCTAACCAAGACAACGCCGCCCCCCCAAAAAGTTGCATTTGGTCTTGTTCGTTCAAGTTCATCGACTCCATGAAAGCACCAAATTCCAAATCGCCCAACGGGAACGGATAATCTGTGCCCATGCAAATTCGATTCACCCCCTGCAAGTCAAGAATGAATCGAAGCAAAGCTTCGTCGTGGGTGATGCTGTCCACCCAAAATTTGCCCAAATACGCATCGGGCGGGGTGGGATTGTCGAGCGCCACAAGATCTGGGCGGCACGCATGGCCGTGTTTGATTCGACCGAGCGTGGGCAAAAAAGAACCGCCCGCATGGGAAAACATCACTCGCAGGTCAGGACATTTGTCCAACACTCCTGCGAAAATCATGGAACATGCCGCCCTGCTCGTCTCCGCAGGCATGCCCACCAACCACGGAAGCCAGTAGCGTTCCATGTCGGACTTGCCCATCATGTCCCAAGGGTGGATGAACAACGCCATGTTCAACCGCTCGCAAGCTTCATAGACTGGAAGAAACCTCTGGTCCCCGAGATTGAGCCCGTTGATGTTGGAGCCGATTTGAACGCCTCGATGGCCTTGCTTGGCAGCCTCTTCTAAGACTTCGATGGCAACATCCGTGTCTTGCATTGGCACTGTGGCCAACCCGACGTAATGCCGGGGATGAGCTTGGACCAATTCCGCAATGTGGTCGTTCAAAAACCGGGACAGGTCCGCAGCGTGCGCTGATTTGGCCCAATAGGAAAACATCACGGGAATGGTGGAAACGACTTGCACCTGCACGCCTGCCTTCCCATATTCTTCAATGCGCTCCTCTGCATCCCAACAGTTCGAGGCGATTTCTCGGAAGAATTGATCGTCGCGCATCATGTTTGCGTACCCAGGTCGACTGACTTCCAGGTGGATGAACCCTCCATATCCGAAACGCTCGGACCATTTGGGCATGACACGAGGAAGAATGTGGGTGTGACTGTCAATTTTCAGCATGGCGAGATCGTTGCGCGCGGCGCCACAAGTTACAGGAAGTCCGTCCGGTCCACACCCTGCCAAGTCACTCCTTGGAAACCCGTCGCAAATCGAGTCGAGTCACTGGATGGATGCGCCACCCCTTCACATCGTTTGAGAGGATGTGGGTGACTTCATCATGAAACAGGGGGATCACAGGCATGCTAGAATGCACAATGCTGTCCATCTGGGCATAGGTCTTCAGCCTGGCTTCCACGTTGTCCGTTTCGTTCAAAGCCTGTGCAAACAAGGCCTCAAATGTGTCATCTGAGTGATGGGTGTAATTGGGTCCACCAGGAGCAAAGTTGGATTCGATGAACAACCCCAAAAAGTTCTCTGCATCCGCGTGGTCTGCCAACCACGACTTGTAAAACATTGGGGCCCCACCTTGTGCAACCCGTTCCCGATGCACCGATGCGGGGACCACATCCACCTTGACGTCCAATCCCAAAAGAGCCCAATCGTGTTGGAAGGCTGCGCACATGTCGACGTAGTCTGAGGTGGTGCTCAACACAATTTCTCCCACGCCCTGGCCATTGGGATGGCCCGCCTCTTGCAACAAAATTCTTGCTTGTTCCAAATCTAGCTCGACAACATGGGGCTGACGGAAACCAAGCATGGTGGGTGGCACAAAGTGATCTGTGGGAGTCACGGCATTGCGGCGCAGATGTTGGGCCAATCCGTGGCGATCGAGGGCCATGCTCATGGCCTTCCTGACCCGAACATCGCGAAGCGCCGCGGGTGTGTTTGGACCGTCCAATCGGATGCCCACGTAGTCCGTCTTCAAGAACGGTCTGTGCTCATGTCGAAGTTGGCCTTCGAAGCGCGTTCGCAACTTTCCCTCCTCGTCCAGAAGTGTCTCCATGTAGGCAGGGTGAAGACCGCTGATGAAGTCGTAACGGCCTTGAGTCAGTCCTAGAAACTCTGCACCCATGTCTTGCACCACGTCCACATGAATGGCTTCGAGGTACGGCAATGGGTTACCGTCTTCGTCACGTTCCCAGTAACTGTCGTTTCGGTGCATGACCAGTCCAGCGTCTGGAAGCCACCACGCCAAACGAAAGGGTCCCGATCCCACCGGCTGATTTCTCAACGATGCGCCATTTTGGGCAAGGGCCTCTCCGTCCATGATGCTCCCGTAAGCCGTGGTCAGCAATCCAAGAAAAGGTGGATATGGTTTGGTCAAGCGAATGTCCACCACCCTTTCGCTGACAGCGACAATGCCTCCAGGCTCGACCGCATCCAAAATCCAGCCACCAGAAGAAATGACGCTTGGGTCTCTCAATCGCTCCAAGGAGGCCACAACATCCATGGCGGTCATGGGTTTGCCTGTGGTGAACGTGACGTCGTCCCTCAGTTTGAATCGATACGTCAAACTGGAATCGTTGAACGTCCAGGAGTGGGCCAAACAAGGAGCCACTTCCAATTCAGGCGTCAACTCGACAAGACCGTCGTACAGTTGGTCCACAACCCACATGTGTTCCAAACTGCGCGCAGCAGCAGGATCCAAGCTCGTGATGGCCGCGCTTTCGTTGTACCGAAACACCCTTGGGTCATCCACAGACGTTGCCTCATGGCATCCACCCAGGATGAAACCCAACGAGACAGCCCAGGCACCGAGAACAATGCGACCAGTTTTGGGATTGTTTGTCACAAAGCCAAGGTACGCGGCGGTACCTTTGTCACCAGCAACAACCAATGCCCGTGCGTTCACATTTTCACGTCAGTTTTCCGCAATGGCTAAGTGCATTGTGCCTCGCCTGCGTCGGGCTCGTTTCTTGGGGACAATCGTTCACCGTCAGCGGACGGGTGACTGACGCAGCCACTGGTGAATATGTGTTGGGGGCCAATGTGTTTGATGTGGCAGAAGGCAAAGGGGTGTCCACCAACATCTATGGCTTTTACAGCATCACCCTGCCCCAGCGCCCCACCACCCTCAATTGCACGTTCATCGGCTATGCACCGTCGTCCCAAAAGTTCGACGGGACAAGCGATGTGCAATGGAACGTTGAACTCGACATCGAGGCGGTGGAAGTGGATGCTGTGGAGGTCATTGGAACGGCTGGCGACAACACACAGAGCACCGATTTGGGAAAGGCAGAAGTGTCCATGGCCACAATCCAACGGCTGCCCGCATTGATGGGTGAAGTTGATGTGCTCAAGGCGATTCAAATGCTGCCAGGCATTCAATCCGCTGGAGAAGGCAACAGCGGTTTTTACGTGCGTGGCGGAGGACCAGACCAAAACCTCCTTCTCCTGGACAACGCGGCGATTTACAACGCGAGCCATCTTTTTGGCTTTTTCAGCGTGTTCAATGCGGACGCCATTTCGACCGTCGAGGTATACAAAGGCAGCATGCCCGCGCGCTTTGGTGGCAGGGTCTCGAGTGTCCTCGACCTCGGCCTGAAGGAGGGCAATCGCAAGGAGTTCAAAAGCAGTGGTGGCATCGGGCTCATCAGCAGTCGCCTGACCCTTGAAGGTCCAGTGAAAAAGGGCGTTTCGAGCTTCATTGTTTCTGGACGACGCACCTACATCGACGTGCTGACAAGGCCATTCGTTGAAAACACAGAAGCGGCAGGGTCCGGATACTACTTCTACGACCTCAATGCCAAGTACAACCATCGCTTTTCGGACAAAGACGAGGTGTTTTTGTCCGGGTATTTTGGGCGTGACGTGTTCAGCTTCAACAGTGCTGATGCGGGCTTTGGCGCATCCATTCCATGGGGCAACGCCATGGTCTCCTCACGCTGGAATCGCGTGATCAACGACAAGCTCTTTCTCAATGTGAATGCCGCTTACAGCAACTACGAATTCTCATTCGAATCGGGTCAGGATGACTTTCAGTTTGGCTTTGAATCCGGGGTGGTGGATTGGTCGCAGAAAGCCCAGCTCAGCTGGTACCCCAACCTGCGACACGAAGTGCGCGGTGGACTCGACCATGTGTTCCACGAATTTGTGCCGACTTCCTTCTTCTTCAACCAAGGGGACGAGTCGTTCGATTTTGGGGAGGCGACAGTGGCCTACAGCCAAGAAAGTGGGGCGTATGTCGAGGACATTGTTGATGTGTCCGATGCGTTTCGGGTCAATGCAGGCGTCCGGTACAGCGATTTCCGTCATGTCGGAACCTTCACGCGCATCGTCCCGGGAACAAGCCTCCTTGAACCCGCCGACACCATGCGCTACGGGAAGGGAGAGCTTGTGGAGCGCTACGGCGGATGGGAACCACGTCTCAGCGCCCGCTTGAAGACAGGACCCAGAACAAGTGTCAAAGCAGGTTGGTCCATCAATTATCAGTACGTGCATTTGGCCTCGTTGTCTGCCACGACCACCCCAACCGATGTGTGGGTGCCCAGTTCCGATTTGGTGCCTCCTCAAAGGGGCAGGCAAATCAATGCAGGCTTCTTCGCGGACCTCGGGCCCAACAGGGAATGGGAATGCTCTGTGGAATTGTACCACAAAGATTTGGACAACCTCGTCGAATACGCGGAGAACACGAGGCCTGACCAAAACATCGGCACAAACCCCGACAACAACTTGGTCTTTGGCCAAGGGAGCTCGTACGGAGCCGAGTTGTTTGTCAAGCGCAAGTTTGGAACGCTCAATGGATGGGTCGGTTACACGTGGAGCAAAACGGACCGAGTGTTCGCAGACCTCAACAATGGCGACCCCTTCCCTGCCAAATTTGACCGTCGTCACGACCTGAGTGTCGTGGTGGATTGGACACCCAATGACCGATGGAATTTTGGGGCAATCTTCGTGTACGCCACCGGCAACGCATTGACATTGCCAGTTCAACGATACTTCCTTGAAGGTCTGGTGACCGACGTGTATGGACCGAGAAACGGCCACCGCCTCATCCCCTATCACAGAGCCGATTTGAGTGCGACCTTCTTTCCCAAGAAGAATGACGACCCAGGTCGCAAGGTGGAGCGGCGATGGGTCTTCAGCGTCTACAATGTCTACAACCGGGCCAACCCATATTTCCTCTTTTTCGACAACGAGGGAGATCTTCTTGAGGGATCCTTGGACATCCAGGCCAAACAAGTGAGCCTTTTCCCCGTTTTGCCATCGATTTCGTGGAACTTTGCGTTCTGACGCAACGTCACGAACACGATGAAGTCTCTGTTTTCACTCAACCCCATGATTTGGCGCTACCGCTGGCGTCTGCTGCTGGGAGTTGCGTTCATTGTGCTGACCAATGTGTTTGCCGTTTGGGCACCCTCCATGATTGGCGAAGGCGTGAACGCTTTGAGCGATGCAAACCGCAACTTCTTGGAGCCGCTGTCGGAAGGAATCCCGATGGACGCCTTGTCCAGTCGAGAAATGGCGGTGCCAGAGAACTTGAAGAGGCTTGCTTCTTGGTGCGGTGCCGACGAGCTCACGTCAACGAAACCGCAAACCCGGCAGGACGTCCTGGACATTGTTGTTTGGGTTGGGTTGATGCAGGCAGCATTGTTCCTTTTGGCCTATCTCATCAAGGGGGTGTTTTCCTTCTTGACACGACAGACCATCATTGTCATGAGTCGACTTGTCGAGTTCGACCTCAAAGGCAACGTTTATGAGCATTACCAGCGTCTGGACGCCACGTTCTACAAGGAACATGACACGGGTGATTTGATGAATCGCATCAGTGAAGATGTCAGCAATGTTCGCATGTATTTGGGACCAGCCATCATGTACTCTCTCAATTTGACTGTGCTGGTGAGCATGGTCGTCGGCGTCATGATCTACATCGACCCCGTGCTCACACTGTACGCACTGATGCCACTGCCTTTGATGTCAGCTGGCATTTACTTCATCTCTGCCAACATCCACAGAAAAAGCGACGCCAAGCAACAAGCCCAAAGCGCCGTTTCGACGTTCGTCCAACAACACATTGCGGGGATGCGTGTGCTGAAAAGCTTCCACCGTGAACAAGCTTCGGCGGCGCGCTTTGATCGCGAGACGGACCTCTACAAACTCCGCGTGCTCAACTTGGTCAAGGTCGAAGCGATGTTCATGCCGCTCATCGTACTGCTTGTTGGATTGAGCACCATCCTCACGGTGTACGTCGGCGGGCATCGTGTGGCCAATGGCGACCTGGAACTCGGACACATTTTTCAATTCGTGTTCTATGTGAATTTGCTCACATGGCCATTTGCCTCCGTTGGATGGGTCACGTCGCTGGTCCAAAAGGCAGAGGCATCCATGGCACGCATCCTTGATTTTCTCAACGCACAGCCTGCTGTTCACTCACCGGTTGAAGGTGCGCGTTCCACTCCCATGTCAGATTCAGCCTCCCTGACGTTTGACAATGTGTCGTGGACCTATCCTGAAACGGGCATCGAAGCACTCAAAGGCATCAGCTTCGAAATCCATCCAGGAGAAACTGTGGGCATCACAGGGCGCACAGGAAGTGGAAAGTCCACCGTGCTGCAATTGGCCATGCGCATGATGGACCCAACCCGTGGATGCATTTCCATCGACGGCACGTCTCTGCCTGAATGGGAACTTCAAGTCATGCGAAACCATGTCGGATATGTGCCGCAAGATGTGTTTTTGTTCAGCGACACAATTGGGAACAACATTGCCTTCGGTGCAACAGACAACGAACCCTTGGAAGGCCGCGTGCGTCAGGCGGCCTCGGACGCCGGAGTGGCCGAGGATGTCATGGCCTTTGAGCATGGGTTTGACACCCTCCTCGGCGAACGCGGTGTCAATTTGAGTGGAGGCCAAAAACAACGTGTGAGCATTGCCAGGGCATTGATCAAACAACCTGACATTCTTCTGTTGGACGATTGTTTGTCCGCGGTGGACACTGAGACGGAAGAACGCATTTTGGCAGCAATTCATCGCCAAAAGACCACATGCACCTTGATGGTCAGTCATCGCCTCGCCTCGCTCCGCGGTGCAGACCGAATTTTGGTGTTGGACGAAGGCACATTGGTCGAGCAAGGCACCCCGGAGGCACTGTTGGAAGCAGGAGGCTTGTACGCCACCATGCACGATCAACAGCAAGGGGAAGTCCGGTCATAACAGGACACACCTGGCGAAGGGGACTTGCTTGCGCAACGAACATGATGCCTGTGAAATGGTTCTTTCCCTGCGCGGAGGACGCATCTATCAGTTACGCATGAAACGACAAACTTGGCTCGTCACAGGTGCCACTGGATTGATTGGCAGTGCCCTCTCATCTGCATTGATTGCCGAGGGTCACAAAGTCAGGGCCTTGGGCCGCACCAACAAGTGTCCCAAAGGAACACAACCATTTGTTTGGAATCCAGAAACAGGCATGTTCCCCTCCGAAGCGCTTCAAGGGGTTGATGTGGTGGTGCATTTGGCCGCCGCTTCTGTGGGAAAGCGATGGACGACCAACCACAAAAAGGCCATCTTCAACAGCCGAGTGTCTTCCACTTCGCTTTTGAGGTCAGAGCTACTCAAAGCCAATTTCTGCGGCCCTTGGATCCAAGCGTCGGCCATTGGCATCTATGGGCATCACCCTGCACCATGCGATGAGCAAACGGAATCGGGCTCTGGATTTTTGGCAGAAGTCGCCCACGCTTGGGAACGCGCAGCAATCCATGGTGAAACGTTGGGATGTCGATTGGTGCAGATGCGCCTTGGGTTGGTGCTGGCTCCCAACGGCGGAACGCTCAAGAAACTTCTCCCCATCTACAAACTCGGCCTTGGTGCTCCCCTTGGGGTCGGGAAACAACCCATGGGTTGGATTCACATCGACGATGTGGTTCGATTCATTGTTTGGGCGGCTGCCAACGACAGCGCGCGAGGACCTTTCAATGTCGTCGCGCCTGAACATGCCTCTAACGTGCTGTTCTCGACGTGTTTGGCCGGTGTTTTGAACCGCCCCCATTGGGCCCCGGCAGTGCCTCGTTTTGCATTGCACTTGGCCATGGGAAGCATGTCCTCCCTCCTGCTCGAAGGTCAACGTGCAGTCCCATCCAAACTGCAACAAGCTGGCTTTGTTTGGAAGCATCCGGAGCTCGCCGATGCATTGGCGAATTGCGTCCATGTTTGACTGCACCTCGGGTCTTCCTTTGGGATTCACCAACAACATTGGAAACAAAAAATAGGCCCCTCTCACGAGGGGCCTTTTCATTGGTTTCAATCAAATGCTCATTGCACCATCACTTTCTTCGTTTGGATGTTTCGTCCCTCGGTGACGGTCAACAAGTACGTTCCTCGCGGCATGTCACCCACAGACAACATGGTCGTGCCTTGGGCAAACTCGCGTACAGTCCGCCCCGTGAGGTCGATCATCGCGATGTGCGCTTCGGGTGCCACTCCATTCAAAACAATGACCTCATTTGCAGGGTTAGGCATCACGCTCCAATTGGAGACCACTTCGTCGATGCTGTCTGGCGTCGGAGGCAACAGAACGGCATCAATCACGTGTACCACACCATTGTCGGCCACGAGGTCGGCCACAGTGATGTGTGCGTTGTTCACATTTGCTCCGGAGTCGGTCAACGAAATAATTACTTCCTGTCCGTTCAGGGTAGGCAACATCATTTGGTCTGTCAAATCTGAGTATGGGACGTTTCCGCTGTGGACGTGGTAGGTCAGAATGGCGGTCAACGTTGGAATGTCCGCCAAAACACCTGCAAGAGTCGCTGAATCAATGGCCGCGAAGGCGGCGTCGGTGGGTGCAAATACGGTGAACGGTCCATCGCCACTCAAGGTGCCTACGAGGTCTGCTGCTACTATGGCAGACTCAGCCGCCGTGTGGTCGGGACTGTTGGCGATGATATCCATCACT
>JAYZBB010000055.1:0-17446 GCA_036339415.1 Bacteroidota bacterium
TTGTGTTTGCTGGCATCGTACCGAGCCATCCGCAACAAGAACATCTTGCTTCATCAAAGACTGAACACCACAGCTCTTGCACTTTCAGCCCTGTTTTTGGTGAGCTACGTGAGCTACCACATGACCACTGAAAGCACACCGTTCTGCAAGGAGGGCTGGATCCGCGCCGTGTACTTCTTTGTGCTGGTCACCCACATCTTGATGTCCATCGCCATCGTGCCGATGGTGCTGACCACGTACCTGCTGGGATTGGGCAACCAAATCCAAAAACACCGCAAATGGGCCCGCATCACTTACCCCATCTGGGTTTACGTGACGTTCACAGGTGTGGTTGTGTACTTCATGATTTCGCCATGTTATCCCTGGTGACGATGAAACGTACCCTCGCATGGCTTGCCGTAGGATTGATGGTCCTCGCAACATCGGATGCTGAGGCACAATGCGTCATGTGCAAGGCAGTGGCCGAAGACAGTGCGGAAGACGGCAGCTTGGGACGAGGGCTCAATTCGGGCATTCTGTATTTGATGGCCATTCCGTATGCCATCATGGCTTTTTTTGCATGGTTTGTCTTTCGCAAGCGCAAGGAAGCTGGAGAAACCGCCCGTGGAGGGGCATGACAAGCTTAATTTTGAGCATGCGCGCATCTTTCATTTGCTCCGCCGGGTTGAGCACATTGTTGATCCTGACCGCAAGTCAGAATGTTTCTGGTCAGGTTGAATCTTCCCAAGTTTGGACTCTTCAACGCTGCCTCGAACATGCCCTCGAGCACAACCTTCAACTCCAACAAGCCCAACTCGGTCTTGTGCGGGGTGCGCTGGCTGAAACCTCCGCCAAAGGGGCCTTCTTGCCCAGTCTCAATGCCTCCTCAAGCTATGGGGTGAACATCGGTCAACGGATTGATCCGTTCACAAACCAATTCGCTTCAGACGCCGTGGCTTCGAGCAACTACGGCATGAGTTCAGGGTTGACGTTGTTCAACGGATTCCAGAACCACCTCAACCTTCAACGCGCAAGGGTTGGACTTGAATTGGCCCAAGCCAATGTGGACATTGCCCAGAACACCCTGGCATTGAATTTGGCATCTGGCTATCTCAACGTGTTGTTCCAAAAGGAGTTTCTGACCATTGCGGAGTTGAATGTGGAAGCGACAAACCGTCAAGTCGATCGAATCGAAAAGCTCGTGAATGCGGGCGCAGCAGCCGAGAGCGATCTCTTCGACGTGCTGGCGCAGCAAGCGGCCGACGAAAGCTCGGTTGTTGGTGCCCAGAACGGGGTTACTCTCGCCAAACTGGCCTTGGCGCAGTTGCTCCAACTCACTGCCGAAGAAGCAGATCAGATTGATGTTGCCCCGCCGGCGGACGATTTGATTGAAACGACCATGCTTCCTTTGTCCGCAGACGCAGCCGTGGCATTTGCACTGAGTGCCTTCCCCGACATGAAAGCTGCTGAATTGCAAGTTGCCGATGCATCCTTGGGTTTGGATTTGGCAAAGGCAGCGCGCATGCCACGGGTCACTGGTTCTTACAGTGTCGGATCCGGATACTCGGAAAACCGGCAAACTCTGGTCAAAGAACCCGTCACGGAAGATGTGAACATTGAAACGCTCGAGGGGCTTCTGATTCCCACCCCCATTGTCATTCAGGACGGGGAATTCGCAACGATGTCTTTTCAAGACCAGCTGACAAGCAACCTCAACCAAAGTGTGTTCTTTTCCTTGAGCGTGCCCATCTTCAACAACTTTGGCATCCAAACCAACATCGACCGGGCTGAAGTCGAAGTTCGATCTGCACAACTTGCGAAAGAACAAACGTCCCAACGCCTCACCCAAACCGTGGAGCAAGCTTGGGCCGATGCGCTTGCCGCACAGCGGACCTTTGAAGCCAACGACCGAGCCTTGGAGGCAGCCTCGCTCGCCATGACCAATGCAGAGGCACGGTTCGAGGCCGGCGCAATCTCAGCCCTGGAATACGCGGACGCCCGAACGCGTCTGGACAACGCCCGCATCAACGCCCTCCGGACACAATACGATTTCGTCTTCAAAACGCGGATTTTGGACTTTTACCTCGGACGCCCCCTCAGCCTTTGATCCATGAACAAGAAACTTCTTCTCGGCCTGGGTGCGTTTGTCCTCCTTTTGATTGTGGTGGCGGTGGTTCGTGGAGGCAGCAGAGAGCTCCCCGTGGTGACCTCCGACGACATCGCGCTGCGCGACATCGTCGAACGCGTCAGCGCCAGCGGCAAAATCCAACCGGAAGTCGAGGTCAAAATCACGGCCGAGGTCAACGGCCAAATCATTGAACTTCCCGTCAAAGAAGGTGACGTCGTTCAAAAAGACGATTTGTTGGTCCAGCTCAATCCCGACATCTATGAAGCTGCCCTGCTCCGCGCAGAAGCTTCGTTGAACTCAGCCAAGTCCAACCTCGCCTCGGCTCGGGCCCAAGTGGCCCAAGGCGAAGCCAACCAGTTGGCTGCCAAAAAAGCTTTCGAGCGCGCTGAGGCCCTTTTCGAACAAAAAGTCATCTCCCAGGCGGAGTACGACCAAACCGAAGCGTCCTACCTCACGGCCAATGCCAACCTCACCAGCGCTTCTGAAAGCGTGCGAAGTGCGGAATACGCCATTCGGAGTGGCGAGGCTTCGCTTCAAGAAGCCAAAGACAACCTCAGCCGCACCACCTTGCTCGCACCCCAAGCTGGTGTGGTCACTGCCCTCTCCAAGGAGATCGGCGAAAGTGTACAGGGCAACGGCTTCACGGCGGGGGAGGTCATTTTGAATGTCAGTGACCTGAGTGTGATGGAGGTCAACGTTGAAGTGAACGAAAGCGACATCGTCCGCATTCATTTGGGAGACGAGGCGGAGATTGAAGTCGACGCTTACCTCGGTGAAACGTTCAAAGGCGAAGTGACCGAAATCGGAAACACCGCCTTGAACGCGGGCATGAATGGATTCAGCATGGACCAAGTCACCAACTTTTCTGTGAAGGTGCGCATCGCGCAAGAGAGCTACGCCCACCTGACCGAAGGTGCAAACGACACACCATTCCGACCTGGGATGAGCGCCACCGTGGACATCTTGACTGCACGTGTTGAAGGTGCGCTTTCTGCACCCATTCAAGCGGTCACGAGCAGGAATGGAGGGTTTGGTGCGGAGGATGGTGAAGAAGGCAACGCCGGGGCCGCAGATGCCGAAATGGAACTTGGGGTGTTTGTGCTTGAAGACGGAGAAGTTCGATGGACGCCGGTTGAAACAGGCATCCAAGACGCACGTCATGTCGTGCTTTTGGGACAACTTGAAGAAGGCACGACCTTGGTCACAGGACCCTACGATGTGGTGAGCCGCACTCTGAATCATTTGGATGCCGTGGAATTGAAGTGATGGCCAAGGTCCTGATTCTTGAAACGTCCACAACCCAATGTTCCGTCGCCTTGGCGGATCAAGGGGTGGCCATGGCTTGGAGAGAAGAACGCGCCGAGGATGGTTACATCCATGCAGAGCGGCTGATGCCCTTGGTGGACGAGCTGATGAACGATCACGGCTGGAAACCGTCTCAGTTGGACGCCGTTGCCGTATCCGGTGGACCGGGCTCCTTCACAGGTCTGCGCATCGGCGTGGCCACGGCCAAGGGACTCTGCCATGCCTTGAATGTGCCTCTGATCGCCCTGGACACGACGCAATTGCTCGCGGTCCAAGGAGAACGTCTTGACCCCACCCCTCAGCAACGCGTCGCCATGGTCGACGCCCGACGCATGGAGGTGTACACGGCGACGTTCGATGCCTCTGGCACGTGCCTTCGGTCCGTGGAACCCGTGGAAGTGGATCAGCGGCCGGACGCCTTTGATGGCCCCGCTCAGTTCATTGGAGACGGCGCTCTGAAATGCGAAGAATCTCTGAAAGGAGAGGGACGCACATTCGTGGAAGCTTGGCCGCTCGCCAGAGACGGAGCGGCGTTGGCGGAAGCGCATTTTGTCGCTGGTGCGCATGCCGATCTGGGCAGCTATGAGCCCAACTACGTAAAGGCCTTCAAAGCAGGTGCGCCCAAGGACCCCCTGGGGTTGAGATCAAAAGCTTCCGCATGGATCGGGGCCTTGTTGTTGGTGGCGACGTCGTGCAGCTCTTGTGGTGAACAGCAGCAGTTCATCCCCTACGTGCCTGTCAATATGGACATCAATGTGAACTTGCCAGCCTACAACGACTTGGGCCATGTGTCGCAAGCCATTGCCATTCCCGGTGGCTCAAAAGGGCTGTACATCCGGCGCAACACCCTGGACGAATTCATTGTGTTGGATCGTCATTCGACGTTTGACGTGGCCTTGGGATGCCAGGTGACCCTCGATGACGACAACGTCACGTTGCGCGACGAGAGTGATTGTTCCGAAAGCCAATGGATCATGATCGACGGAAGTGTGTTGAATGGGCCTGCCGAAGTGCCGCTGCATCGGTATCGCACCACTTGGAACGACCCGATCCTCCAGATCTACAATTGAAAAAAAACAACCCCGCCGAGTGGGCAGGGTTGTGTTTTGGGCGACCCCTTGCAAGAGGTCTGTCTGACATACTTAGAAATCAGTACCGGTAAGCCTCACCTTTGAACGGCCCTTGAACTGGAACGCCGATGTAATCGGCTTGCTCGTTGCTGAGCTCGTCGATTTCAACGCCGATTTTGGCCAAGTGCAAGCGGGCAACCTTCTCGTCCAAGTGCTTGGGCAACGTGTACACGCTGTTCTCGTACTTGTCGGGGTTGTTCCAAAGCTCAATTTGAGCAATGGTCTGGTTGGTGAACGACGCTGACATCACAAAGCTTGGGTGGCCTGTGGCGCAACCGAGGTTGACCAAACGTCCCTCCGCCAGCAGGATGATGTCCTTGCCGTTGACGGTGTACATGTCCACCTGAGGCTTGATGGTGTCCTTTGTGTTGCCGTGGTTGGTGTTGAGCCAAGCCACGTCGATTTCGTTGTCGAAGTGTCCGATGTTGCACACGATGGTCTTGTCCTTCATGGCTTCGAAGTGAGCACCAGTGACAATGTCCTTGTTGCCGGTTGCCGTCACAACGATGTCCGCTTCAGCAACCGCATCCAGCATCTTCTTGACCTCGAAGCCCTCCATGGCGGCCTGCAACGCGCAGATGGGGTCGATTTCGGCAACAATCACACGGCAACCCGCATTGCGCAGGGATTCCGCAGAACCCTTTCCAACGTCGCCAAACCCGGCAACGACGGCCACTTTGCCTGCCATCATCACGTCGGTGGCGCGACGAATTGCATCCACACAAGATTCACGGCAGCCGTACTTGTTGTCGAACTTCGACTTGGTCACCGAATCGTTCACGTTGATGGCCGGCATGGGAAGCGTGCCATTCTTTTCGCGCTCGTAGAGGCGAAGCACACCCGTGGTGGTCTCTTCTGAAATGCCTTTGATGCCCGCAGCGAGCTCTGGGTACTTGTCTAGCACCACGTTGGTGAGGTCACCGCCGTCGTCGAGGATCATGTTCAATGGCTTGCGGTCCTCTCCAAAGAAGAGGGTCTGCTCGATGCACCACTCGTATTCCTCTTCGGTCATGCCTTTCCAAGCGTAGACGGGGATTCCTGCGGCAGCAATGGCAGCGGCGGCGTGATCCTGCGTCGAAAAGATGTTGCAAGAAGACCAAGTCACATCGGCACCGAGTTCCACGAGGGTCTCGATGAGCACGGCTGTTTGGATGGTCATGTGCAGACAACCTGCAACGCGAGCGCCAGCGAGTGGCTTGGACGCGCCATATTCTTCGCGCAGCGCCATCAAACCTGGCATTTCAGCCTCAGCGAGGGTGATTTCTTTTCTGCCCCATTCGGCCAGGCTCATGTCCTTGACCTTGTAAGGGACTGTCATTGTGGGTGTTGTGTTGCCCATGATTTTCTCAAGTTTAGCGTTGCAAAAGTACGAAATGCCGGGGCTTTGGAGGAGAGAGCCAAACCCCCGTCCTTTGCCTCCATGCCTCAGCACGTGCTGCCGTTCCAACCACAAGGTGTCGAGATTGTTCTTTGGCGACTGACTGAAATCCCCGTTCAAGGTCATGAACTGCAACTTCACTTCCCTTGGCGTGACACCGTCGCGCTCCCGGAACCTCGCGTGAGCGAACATCAAGCCGTGACCCTGGCCTTGACCACCATGCTCGGACATGACAATTGGCATCTGGAACACGCTGCGGACGGCAAACCCTGGCTGCACGTGGAGGGTGCAACCGGCCAACAAGCCCTGAGCATTTCTCATTGCGATGTGGAGGACACCGTCTGGGCTGCTGTAGCCCGATGGACCGATGGTCGCAGTTCAGGGGGAATCGATCTCGTCCAAACCGACGACGCACGGGTTCAAAGGGTTTCGGGACGGGTGATGTCCACATCAGAGCAATTCCAATGGCAAGGACGCGAAGCTTGGGCTTGGGCGACGAAAGAAGCCATGTTCAAAGGCCATGGCCCAGCGCTCGATTTTCGAACTGAGACGATTCTTATCGAAATCACTGAGGCTCTGGATGACCAACCCGGACTGCTCCGCGGTGAAGTTCGCGGGACGCCTTGGCGAGGCGCTTGGGCCTTGGTGGAAGGCAAGCTCCTGATGGTTTGGACGGCATGAAAAAAGGGGACTCCTGATGGAATCCCCTTGACAGCACAGTGGCTGGTGAAGTCGTTGCTTAGCGCTCGATGCCTTTGTGGCGACGCTCAGAGCTCACAGACAATTTCTTGCGTCCCTTGCGACGGCGCGAGCTCAAGACGTTGCGGCCGTTGGCTGTAGACATGCGCTTGCGAAAGCCGTGCTTGTTGCGGCGCTTCCGAACGGAGGGTTGAAATGTCCTTTTCATGATGGTCTGTTTTCCCGATAAGGGAGGGCAAAGATAGTGCACCCTTTTTGTTCCTCCAAGCAAGGATGGCCACATTCGTTCGACAAAGTTGTGACATTCGCAGAAGGGACGCGCCCTAATTTCGCAAAACAAGCTCCTCAAGACCCTCTTCAACCCTTCTCATGGCGCACGGCCGACCTCATCCACCCCTCGCTTCCTACGAAGATGGACCCAAGAAGCGCTTTTCGTTCAAAGACCTTCGGGGGTTTGGCCGGATGCAGAAGTACTTGAAGCCCTTCACAGGCCATTTCGCCGTGGGGATGGTGGTCATGAGCATTTCTGGATTCTTGACCCTTGTCATCACGCGACTTTGGGGACAATTGGGCGGTGTGGGGGCCTCGGGGACCTCGCAGAGCATGCCTTGGCTGGGCATTGAACTGGACGACTTGACCTCGATTGGGTGGACCCTCCTTGGGGCATTGGCCATCCAATCCTTCTTTTCGTTCGTTCGTGTGCTCCTCTTCGCAGACATGACCGAGAAGATGATGCTTTCCATGCGTCAAGATGCCTTCGATGCGCTTGTGAGCATGCCCATGGCCTTTTACGATGCACGACGCGTGGGTGACCTGAACAGCCGCATCAGCGCAGACATTGCCACCATCCAGGACATTTTCACGGTGACGTTGGCCGAGTTGTTTCGAGGACTCATCTTGATTGTGGGCGGCATTGTGGCGTTGGCGTACTTCTCGGTGGAACTCACGCTCTGGATGCTCGGCACGCTTCCGGTGATGATTGTGGCGGCGGTGGTGTTTGGGCGGTTCATCCGCAAACTGTCCAAACAAACCCAAGACGAAGTCGCCGCGTCAAACGTTGTGGTCCAAGACGTCCTGACGGCCATCGTCAGCGTCAAGAGTTACGCCAACGAATGGCTGGAGCGGCGCAAATACGGAAAGCATGCCGCAGAGATTAAGCGGCTCGCCATGCGTGGAGCGTTGTGGCGGGGCACCTTCGCAAGCTTCATCATCCTGTTCATTTTTGGGGCGATCACCTTGGTCATTTTCAAAGGTGCTGACCTCATGCAGCAGGGCGAGTTGGCGAGTGAACACTTCTTTACGTTCCTGTTGATGACAGGGTTGGTGGCCGGAAGCATTGGTGGCATGGCCGCACAATTCAGTGCACTCCAGCGGGGTCTCGGCGCCATCGAATCGGTCATGGACATCGTCGACCAAGAGCGCGAAGTCCAAAACCTCGACACCCCAACCCCTGCGCTGTCACTTCGTCAGACCCTGACCCTCAACGACGTGCATTTCAATTACCCCCAGCGTCCAGATGTCCCCGTTTTGAAGGGGCTCAATCTTCGCATCGATGCAGGGGACCAAGTGGCGTTGGTCGGCACCAGCGGCGCGGGCAAAAGCACGGTGGCTTCTCTCCTGCTTCGTTTTCACGAGCCCGACTCTGGTGCGCTGCACGTCGGCAACACCCCCGCCTCGGAACTCGACTTAAGAGGCTACCGACAGCGCGTCGCGTTTGTACCGCAGGAAGTGATTTTGTTTGGAGGAGACTTGCGAAGCAACATTCGCTACGGCCGTCCCGACGCCACTGATGAGGAGGTCATCGATGCGGCCAAGCGCGCCTACGCTTGGAATTTCATCCAAGAATTCCCCGAAGGACTCGACACCTTGGTGGGTGAGCGAGGCGTGCAGCTTTCAGGCGGTCAGCGGCAACGTATCGCCATTGCCAGGGCAATCTTGAAAGACCCAGACCTGCTCATCCTCGACGAAGCCACAAGCGCATTGGACAGCACCTCAGAACGCGAGGTTCAAGCTGCGCTTGACGCCTTGATGGCCGGCCGCAGCTCTGTGGTCATCGCCCACCGCTTGAGCACCGTCAAAAACGCCAGCCGCATTTGTGTGATGGAAGACGGTCAGGTTGTCGAAGAGGGCAAACACGACGAGCTCATGAGCATGGGCGGGCACTACGCCAAGCTGGTCAAGAATCAAGAACTCGCAGGCTGAGGACGCGAGGTCGGGCGTGAGGCGTATTTTCGCCAACATGGCGACCAAAAAAGCACTCATCACTGGCATCACTGGCCAAGACGGGGCCTACCTCACTGAGCTCTTGCTCGAAAAGGGCTATGACGTCCACGGCATCAAGCGCCGGGCCTCTCAGCTGAACACGGATCGCATCGACCACCTTTACCAAGATCCCCACGAAAAAGACGTGCGGTTGAAACTGCATTACGGGGATTTGGTCGACAGCACCAATTTGATTCGCATTGTCCAGGAAGTGCAGCCCGACGAGATTTACAATTTGGCAGCCCAAAGCCACGTCCAGGTCAGCTTCGAAACGCCCGAATACACCGCCAACGCCGACGCCCTTGGCACCCTTCGTTTGCTTGAAGCCATCCGGATCTTGGGCATGGAGAAGAAGGTGAGGTTCTACCAAGCCAGCACCTCCGAACTGTATGGCATGGTGCAAGAAGTCCCTCAATCGGAGACCACGCCGTTCTACCCTCGCAGCCCTTACGGCGTGGCCAAGCTCTATGCGTTTTGGATTGTCAAAAACTACCGGGAGTCCTACGGCATGCACGCCAGCAATGGCATCCTGTTCAACCATGAGAGCCCTCGACGTGGCGAGACCTTTGTGACACGGAAAATCACCCGCGCCGTCGCCCGCATCAAGCTCGGGATGCAAGATTGCCTTTACCTCGGGAACCTCGACGCCCAGCGCGACTGGGGCCACGCGAAGGACTACGTTGAGGGCATGTGGCGCATGCTGCAACAAGACACCCCGGACGACTACGTGCTCGCCACAGGAGTCACCACCACCATCCGCGATTTCGCCACCATGGCCTTCCGAGAGGCAGACATCACCGTCGCGTGGCGTGGCGAAGGTGCCAACGAAGAGGGGTACTGCCCAGAGACCGGGAACGTTCTTGTCAAAATCGACCCGCGCTACTTCCGTCCTGCTGAAGTCGACCTGCTCATCGGCGATCCCTCCAAGGCCCAAAACGTTCTTGGCTGGAAGGCCTCCACCACTTTGTCCGAGATGTGTCGCGAAATGGTCCAGTCCGACCTCGCCTTGTTCGAACGCGACGCCTACCTGCAAGCCGGCGGCCACGAGGTCACCCCCTCCACCGACGGCTGACCTACTGACTTCTCCCCGTCACCATTGAATCAGGTCCACGTCGAGGTATTCGACTCCCGTCTGCTCCTCCGACTGAATGTGGTCAAGGTTTTGTGTGGGATTCCGAATTCAATGGGTGTGTTTATGGCATACCGTCGGACGTGAACCTTGATGGCTGTGTCAGCGTCCAAGACTTCATGATGCATTTGACCATGTTTGGCATGGGTTGCAATTGAGTGCCCTTGGTGGGATCAGTCTGCGGGCAGGGTCGACGCAGGAGATGGCCTCAGGGAACGCCACATGACCACCACCCAAAGTGCGACGATGGGCAGGGCCTTGAGGGCATAGGGATTGATGAATTGCTCGCGCAACCAACGTGGGCAGAGGTCTGTCGTGACCAACGACGTCAGGATCAGGGCAAACCACATCAAGCTGAGATTGAGACGGGTGCGAGGTGCTTGCACAAACCACAGCCCCACCCCAGCCATGGCAATGATGAAGGTGGGAGATTCGCTTTTGTGGTTGAACACCAAAACCCACCACAACATCAAGCACAGAACGCGCAGGCGGTGCGTGGGGTCGGTCCACTTTCGCCAGTGCAGCACAGGCAGCATGAACAGCCCGCTGCCAAAGGCCAAAACGAGTGCCTTTGAGACACCGAGGCCAAACCAAGAGTGCAGAATGCCGTGAAGGCTGTAACCCAGGGATTCGCTGTGGTCTTGAGACAACATTTGGCCATAGCGCTCGACGAGCCAAGCATAATGATCCGCAGAAACCACAATCAGAGGCAACGCAACCAAAGTCAACCCCAACACCGCCGTCCATCCTGCAAGCTTCCAACGCTGGGGATGCATCACAAACATGGCAAGCCCCACGATGCCGAACAACTTGATGAATGCACTGAGCAGGACACAAAGCGCCGGGAGCCATGCCTTGCCGCGCTCCAATTCGGCAAACGCCAAGACGAGCAACCCCACCACGAGGCCATTGGATTGGGCGTTTTGCAAGGACGTCATGCATTCCACTGCACAAATGACCAGCGCAAGCCCCTGTTGATGTTCGCGCAGCATGGGAAGCCGAAAGACCGCCAGCACCAAGACGAGCGCGTTCAAGAGGTTCCACAACGGCAGGCCGATGGCGTCGGGCAAAGCTGAAAACGGGGCCATCAACACAGCAAACGTCGGCGTGTATTTGAACAGGTCCCAGTGTTCTTCCGGGTGCCAAGCGTAAAGGTCTTGACCTGACACCAAGTGGTCCCAGGACCGCTCAAAGATCACGTAGTTGTTGTACCGATGCAGGGGTGGTTCCGTGCGGGTTGACGTCGCGGCACTCCAGAGTTGTTGCCCTGACGCTGCGAGCGCCAAGGCGACATACAAGCCGAGCACCGCATTGCGGCGCGTCAGGCGATGCAACAGTCCATCCCAAGTCATGACGAGACCGAAGGTCGTGAAATCCCGTCACTCAAGGCCTGACAACGAACCGGCGCGCAACCCGCCCACAAGGCGCAGGACCTCCCAATGGGCGGTGGACCATTCTTGACGGGCCGCCAACTCCGATGCCTCGGCTTGCAACAAAGCGACGTCGAGGGCCCGGAAATCCATGGCGTTCAGGATGCCGTCGCGGTACCGGTCTGCACCGATGTCAGCTGCGAGACGGGCGTTGGCGACCCGTTCAACGGCCATCCCGTGAATGGCCGCCGCCGCGGTGCGACGGTCCCAAGCGGCGTCCAGCGCCGCGCGTGCCTCGGCCAGAAGACGGTCGTGGTCGAGCAGGGCGAGGTCGACCTGAATTTGGGCTTGTTCAATGGCACGCTTGGTCGCACCACCGTTGAACAGGTTGAAGTTGAGGGTCAATGCCGCGCCATAGTTGGTCACGTCGCTCGAAATGTCTCCGTCTTCATAAGGGTTGAAGAGCAGCTCGGGCGGCAACGCCGAATCCGTGCCAGAGGTGCCCAATACGTTGTTCCAATTCGCGGTCAGCCCCAGGACAGGATACAAACGCGCTTGGGCCTGGCGCACCCCTGTCTCGGCGAGTTGTTGTGAGAGCACGGCATTCTGCACCGATCGGTTGGTTGTCGTCAGTTGGCCTTGCAGGGTGGAAAGGTCGCCCGTGGCACTTGGCTCGAGCAAAGGTGAGGTGAGCGACAATCCCGCATTCTCGTCTTGCACCAACAGCAAATTGAGGTTCCGGTGGGCGGCCCGGACGGCCGATTCTTGCCGCAACAACGCGATGCTGTCGTTGAGCAGGGCGTTGTCAAACTGCAGGCGGTCGAATGTTCCCGAGGACCCGAGACGAACCGCGGTTTCCATGCGGGCCAGGCGGTCTCGCGTCAAAGACAAGGCAGCGCGCAACACATTGGCGCTTTCTTCCTGAACCAAGACGTTGTCGTAAGCAGAGAGCACGGCCTGCACGGTGGACTCCACCATCAATTCAGCATTGCCGTCAGCTTGGGCAGACAAAAGCTCGAGCCGATCCTTGGAAGCGAACATGCCAAAACCGTCGAACAGCCGCCATTCCAGCTGCGCTCCAGGCGCAACTGACAACGACTGCGTGGCGATGGGCAAGAACGTCGACGGGTTCTGGGTCTGGTCGTTGACGTTGTTCGATGCATTGACAGACACGCCGATGGTGGGCAACGCGCCCGCTGCGCCCCAGGTGTCGTTGCTTGCCGCGAGGTCCGCGTTCACGCGTGCAACACGGATGCCATAGTTCCGTTCCAACGCCATGGCCACGGCCCCTTCACGCGACAATTCCTGCGCGTGAGACGCTCCAGGGACCAACGAGGCGCCCATTGCAATCCCGCCCATCAAAAGCCACGGGACGAGAGAAGTCAGAGAGGGACCGCTGGTTTGGGCTTGCAACTCAGGCATGCCCCCTTCCTCACGAACGGCAGGTTCCGCCTGCTCGCGTGAGAGCCAGTCGCCACGCTTGACCCACACCCACGAGCGGTGCATTGGATTGATCCACAGCAAGTAAATGGGCAAAAGAACCAAAATGATGACCGTGACGAACAACAGCCCAAAGGCCACTGAAATCGCCATCGGAATCAGGAATTGCGCTTGGAAACTCTTGTTGAGCATCAGAGGTGCGAGGCCCGCCACGGTCGTGATCGACGTGAGAAGGATGGGGCGGAATCGGCTCATCCCAGCCGTCCAAATCGCCGTACGGACATCCTGCCCCGCCTTCAGATTGCTGTTGTACGCCGCCACAAAGACCAAGGCGTCGTTGACCAAAATGCCAATCAAGGCAATCAAGCCGAGGATGCTGAACAAGCTGATTTGTGCTCCAAGGAACCAATGACCCAGGCTGATGCCAATCACACCGAAGGGAATCAACCCAAACACCGCGATGCCCTGCAGCGGTGACCGGAAGGTCAGGATGATGATGAACAGCATCAATGCAAAAATCAAGGGCATCACCGAGGAAATGCTTCGCTGAGACTGGGCTTGCTCGCGGTTTTGGCCTTCGTAGCTCGCACGAATCGACGGGTACTTCGCCAAGATGCCCGGCACCACGTTCGCCTGGATGTCCGCATTCGCGTCGGTGGCGCTGACATCAGGGCCGGCCAAGTCCGCGCTCACCTGCACCTCCCTCTCTCCGTACAAACGGTTGATGGCAGTGATGCCCCGGTCTTGGCGGATTTCGGCCAGTTCTTCCAATGGCACGAGACTGCCGTCTGGCGTTCTGATTCGGTATCGCTTGAGGTCACTCATGGAGCTCCGGTCGGAGTCGTCAAGCCGAACCCACACCCGAACCTCATCCCGTCCACGCTGCAAGCGCTGCACCTCGCTGCCGAAGAAACCTTGACGCACCTGAGACATCAGAGATGACTGAGTGAGTCCCAATTGAAACGCACGCGGTTTGGGCATGACCTCCAGCTCCCTGAGGCCGCGTTGGTTGTTGTCCGTGACATCCTTGAGGTCTTCACGCTGCAACATGGCCTCTTTCAATTCGTCCGTCGCAGCCGTCAACGCCTCCAGATCCGTGCCCAAAAGCGACACCGACACCGGACGGCCGAAGGGAGAGAATGCCGCAAAACTGAGATTCTCACAGCCATACACCGTGCCAACCTTTTCGCGGATCATCGCACTGATGTCAGTCGAGCGGAGATTTCGGCGTTCACCGTCAAGCAATTGAACATTGACCATCCCCGTGTGTGCAGAGGGCCCGATGCGTTTGTCCACTGCAAGGATGACGTCCGCGCTGTCCGTTCGCTGGGCCTTCAACTCTTCATTGACCTCCCAAACATGCGCTTCAATGGCGTCCAAGGCCGAAATCGTGACGTCATCACGCGTGCCACTGACCATGGACAAATCCACAAACAATTTGTCTCCTTCGATGAACGGGAAGAACGTCGTCTTCACAAGACCACTGCCGATGAGACCTGGCACCGTGATCAGGAAAATGGCAACAATGGTAGAAAATGAAATCCACGGTTGATCGAGGGCAAAACGCAACACTGGGGCATACAATCGATGTTTCAAGAATTCCATCATGCGCCGCATGCCGCGTTCCATCGCGTTGGGCTTGAAATCCCGTCGCAAGGCATTGCTGTGTCCAACATGAGCAGGCAAGATGAATGCCCCTTCGACCAAGCTGAACAGAAGTGTCAACATGATGACTTTGGCCATGTCCCGGAAAAAATCACCAAGCTGTCCTTCAATGAAAAAGAAGGACGCGAACGCCACCATGGTCGTCACAATGGCTGCGAACACAGCCGGCAACACCTCCATCGTGCCATCGATTGTGGCGCGGTGCCTGTCCTTCCCCATTTCGTAATGCCTGTAAATGTTCTCGGCAATGACAATGCCGTCATCCACAAGGATGCCAATCACAAGGATCATCCCAAACAAGCTGGTGACGTTGATGGTCACGCCCATCATTCCTGCGAAAATGAACATGCCGGCAAACGACACGGGAATGGCCAGCGCCACCCAAAACGCGAGTCGGATGTTCAAGAACAGGGCAAGCAAAATCAGGACGAGCAAAAACCCCACCACTCCGTTGTTCACAAGCAAATCAATCCGCTGATTCAGCACCACCGATCGATCGCGAATGATGTCAAGGTGCAGACCTGTTCCCACCTCTTCGGCTTGGACATTGTATCCCGCAACGTAGCTACGGACAAGCTCGGTCACGTCGAGAATGCTCTCCGTGTTGAGGTTGTTGACCGTCACCACGACAGAAGGCTTGCCGTTGAACCAATTGCGAGAAGGGTCATTTTCTGCCCAACAGTCTCGAACAACGGCCACATCGGACAAACGAACAATTCGGCCATCCGGAAATGCCCTGACAACAATGTCTTCCAAGGCTTCAGCCTGGTAGCCACGGAATCGACCACGGACGATAAGTTCCTCTCGATCTGTCTTCAATCGTCCTCCTGTGGTTTCAATGTTGGCAGCGCGAATGGCCTCTCCTACTTCCGCAATGGTCAAATTCAATTCCGTGAGCCGATCCGCCAGCATCGAAACCTCTATCTCCTCTCTCGGGAATCCACTGAGGCTCACCTGACTGATGCCCTCCAACGCACGCAAATCCTGTTCAATGCGACGGGCTTCTCGCTTGAGGGCCCTCAAATCCTCAACCCCAGTGACCGCGAAGGTGATGGCCGTGGACGCCATTCTTTCCTTGAACACAATGGGGGGTTCCATGCCCGCTGGGAACGATGCAATTCGATCCACTGCGTTTTTGACCTCTTGCAAAATGTCGTCGGTCTCGTTGGCATTTTTCACGCTCACCGTGACATTGCCCGCATTTTCGCTGCAGACCGACCTGACCTGATCAAGTCCGGCAATTCCCTGGAGGTTTTCCTCAATTTTGGCCACAATGCCCTCTTCAATTTCCGCAGGAGATGCACCCGGATAGATGACCTGAATTTGAATCGTCTTGGATTCAATGACAGGAAAAAAGCTGCTCTTGATGGAGCCCAAACCCACCCATCCAGACACCAACAATGCGATCATCAGCAGGTCGCCGACGAGGTTGTATTTGACGAAATACCGGATCAATCCCTCCATGGCTCAGCGTTGCTCGAGTTCCACCAACATCCCTTCGTAGGCTCCTGACACGGGCTCCGCCAGGACTTGCATCCCTTCGCCCAATCCTCGAACAAGCACGACATCCGCATCCCGATGCAGCACTTCGACTGGCAGAAGCTCCAAACGACCCTCTGTCACGACGTAGACTTCGCTGCCATTGTCTCCGGTGAGCAAGACCTCATCCAGGGCCATGACGTTGGACAATGAGCGTCCTTCCACATGACCGCTCAAGAAACGCCCATCGTGCATGACCTGACCTTTGTTGGAGGTGACTTTACAAAACACACTCGCACTCTGGGTGGCAGGGTCCACGTTGCCAGAAATGCGAGAAACCTCACCAGTCGCAACCAAGGCACCCACCTCATCACGCAATTCCACAACGTTGCCCGGCGCCAACAACGGAAGGTGACGGGCATGCACCGCAGATTTCACTTCGTATGTACCGGTGCCAACCAAGGTACCTACTGGCTGGCCCGCACGGACCATGGACCCAGGCTGCACTTGGGCGCCGACAACCACTCCCTCAAACGGCGCGCGAACAGTGAACTTTTCCAGCCTCGACTCGTTGGCCTTGATGTTGTGGTAACCTGACACGATTCCTCGGCTTGTCAAATACAAGCGTTCTCGGTCCGACGCTGGCTCGGGAAGCGAGGGAAGCGACGACGTGACGTCCAATGTTTGGACCAAGTTGAACCAAACATCTGCACGGTCGGGAAAGTCGACCTCCAGGTCTGCAAGCGCGCCTGCGAGGAGCTGAAGCCATTGGCTGCGCTGGGCCACAAGTGACGCTCTCAATTCAGAATCTTCCAACTGCAACATGGGCTCCTCCTCGCCATAGGCCACACCCTCTCTGAACTCCTTTCCTCCCACAGGCAACACCCCGTTGACTTCACTGAGCACCGTCATGCGATTCAATGCCTGAACCCTCCCCTCGATGGAGACTTGTGGCGACAACTCTGACGCTACTGATTCCTTGACTTTGACAAGCCTTGCACTGGCACTTCTCGGCTTGACCGGCGGGGTTCCTTTGAGACCAATCAACGCGTTCATTACAATCAAGCCAAAGGCCAAAATGGCCAGACCTGCGACAGCCCTAAGGGCATTCTTTTTCATTTCCATGTCATCGTGTCATTGCGGACGCCAAAACAAACACCAAGAGCTACAAACACCAAGGGCTCTCTTGACGTGGGACTGAGTGTGGTGATTTCGGCCTCAAACAAGCCCTGAGAGAGAACAAGATACACATTGTCCATTGGCATGATCGCAACCGACAACAACGCTGTCCCTTTTGGAGCTGTGCCCCAGGTGCTGCCGTTTGCTGCCTCAGAAATTGTCCAGATCAATGGGCCTCATCACGCCGAACCATTTTCGGACGGCTTGTCCAACGCCTGGCACATCGATGTGGATGATGTACACGCCGCCTGCGATGGGCACGTTGGCTTCGTTCTTGAGGTCCCAGTCGATGTAAGTGAGCGG
>JAYZBB010000056.1:0-13224 GCA_036339415.1 Bacteroidota bacterium
GATTCATCGTACTTGGAGTACGACGCTTCGGCGAACGTGGATGATGGCAGTTGCGCTACGCTAGCAGTTCTGGGCTGCACGGATTCATCGTACTTGGAGTACGACGCTTCGGCGAACGTGGATGATGGCAGCTGTCTTACCTTTATTTGTGGCAATAATTTAACCTACCAAGGCTACGACTACGCAACGGTGCTCATCGGCGAACAGTGCTGGTTTGCGGAAAACCTTCGCAGCGAGAACTACGAGAACGGTGATGCGATTCCTTCGGGGCTGGGAAACAGCGAGTGGCAAAACCCGTCGTCAGGTGCTGTTGCGGTGTACAACGCGAGTGCTTCCAATTTGGAAACCTACGGCCGCCTGTACAACTGGTTGGCGGTGGACGATGCCCGTGGCCTCTGCCCAAGCGGTTGGGATGTCCCTTCCGATGCAGAGTGGACAATTTTGACCGACCATCTTGGGGGAGAGTCCGTGGCTGCAGGCCAAATGATCAACTCAAGCGGTTTTTCAGGTTTGCCGGGCGGTTTGCGCAGCATCACTGGAGGCTACAGCAACGCGGGAACACATGGTTACTGGTGGAGTTCCTCGCCCAATGGCTCCAACGCATGGGTTCGCTACCTGGACTACTACTACGAGAATGTCTACCGCAACAACAGCCTCAGTCCTCAAAGCGGCTTTTCTGTTCGTTGCGTCCGGGATGCCGAGTGAGCGCAGCGAGCGAGTGTTGAACTCTTAATTCTTGGCCTTGCTTAGCAAGGCTCGAGGGAGGGAGTAGAAAAAAATCCCGGCCGTACAGGTCGGGATTTTTTTTCGGAACGATCGAAGGCTTTGCGTTAATCTAAATCAACTGAAAAAGGCAATGAAGATGCTCCCATTGGAAAGCGGGCCTGACATCCAGGGCGGATTTGTAAAGCCTACTTGACCAAATCAGGATTGAGGGTGTTCGGCTTCTGTCCTGCTGGGTCCACCCAGTGACCATATGGCTCGAGGACTGCGAAGCAGATCATCTCCTCGGACGGGCGCTGGTCTCAAGCTCGCTTGGGAAAAAACGATTGAAGCGAGTTCAAACAATCAAAACGGACGCAAGGGTTCGGCAATGATGAAGCTTGTCAACGCCACAAAATCATGGCGTCTCTCTGCTTCAATCAGTGAAAAACAAACTTTTGCCTAAAAATGGTCTTGCCTTCGCTCTCAACGGTTACGATATGAAAACCGGACTTGTGTCCCACTGAAAAGGTTCCACAATCGTTGTCTGCGACAAAGCTCATCAATCGAGACCCTTTCGAGTCATAGAGCCTTGCTTCAGCTCCTATTGGTAAACCGCACATTAAAAGGCTGTTGGTGGTTTGTTGAATTTCAATGCCATGAGAAGCGTGATCAACCAGGCCGGTGTTTGAGTCCTCTTCGAAGGATGCCAACCATGTAACGGTATCTTGGTGCAATTCGTTCGTTTCAATCAGTAGCTGAATTGTACCTGAACCCGGGATGCCATTCGGATAGACGTGGCAATTCAAGTATTGCTGGCTGTTTGCTGGAAATGCACTTGTCGCTTGAGTTACCCCGATGGGATAACAATTTGGAAAGCAAAATGAATACTCCCATCCGTCAGGAATTTGGACATCAAGGACATTCCAACCCACTTCGACTGCTGTAAGGGCATTGTAGTAGGTGTTCATGGCAACATCATTGTCACTCGTATACCCTACGATGTACAATGTGTCATTGTCGATCGTGTGTGTTTGACCCAATGCTGGAATGGCGAACAACAGGCACCAAAACAAAAGAGGAAAATTCTTCATTTCTAATTATTCAAGGGCGATCGATTCCGCCCAACTTAGGAAAGAATCGTCGGTCAAGGAATTCAGAAAGTCCTTGAGATTTTCTTTTTGGGTCTCGGTGAGTGACAAAGGACCAATTTCTGCAGCCTTGTTTGGGTGAGAGGACCCTCCTGATTGGTAATGATCTATGACGTCGTCAAGGGTTGCAAGACTTCCGTCAAACATGTAGGGAGCTGTGACTCCAACATTTCGCAAACTCGGCACTTTGAATTTCCCCACGTCTTGCAATTGTCCTGTCAACAGAGACAAGCCAATATCTTGATACACTTCGTAAAGTCCATTGTTTGCGAATCGATGATCGGTGAAAAGAAAACCGTTGTGACATTGACTGCAGCCCACGGAATGAAAGACCTCCAATCCAGCAATTTCAGCAGGACTGAGTGCCTTATTGTCTCCTCGAAGCCATTGGTCGTAACGACTGTTGCCATCCACAAAGCTTCGTTGGAATGCGGCGAGTGCCCTGGTCACAACATAGGGTGATGGAGTTTCCCCATAGGCTTCGAGACAGGCAAGGCGGTAGGATTCGTCATTTGCCAGGCTGTCAGAAATCGCAACAATGTTGTGATGGAATTCATTTTCCTCTTGAATTGGAACCAGTGCCTGCATTTCAAGAGTTGGAACTCCACCCTCCCTGAGGAAATAAGGCAGATAGCCAACGTTAGAAAGTGCAGGGACGTTTCGGGTGCCCGGAGCCCCTTGGGCACCGCTGGATGTAGGCGTTACAGACCCAAATGCATGTGTAGGAATGTGACAGCTGGCACACGATACAGAACCATCAATTGAAAATTGGGGGTCAAAAAACATCCTTCTGCCTAGCTCCCATCGGTCAATGTCAAGCTCGTTGCCTTCAGGATGAGACATGTCAGGCCAATGGTCAGGTGCCTCTCTCCAAGGCGAGGTGACCTCAGTGAGGACGTTGTCCTTGGAACAGGCACCGCCTAGAAGTACAAGCGCTAAGAAAAAATTGCATCCAATCCGTCTCATCTTGAGATGGCCTAATATGTTACCAAATCTCTCAGAGCTTCAAAAAGCGATGGGCAGCAATGGATGTTCCACGGGTGTCATCGATGCAGATGTGGTATACCCCTGGTTGCAAATGTTGAATTGAAATGGGCTCATTTGGACTTACCATGCCTTTGACCAAAGATTTTCCGGCAACATCGTAAATCACCCACCGCGCAGCCCTGCAGAATTGAGCCCCGTCGATGTAAATAAACTCTGTTGTTGGATTGGGAAAAATTCGAATTTCATTGGCAACCGGGTGTTCAATCTCGGCAGCCGTTCCGGTCTCAAAAACCAAATCCCGCATATTGACCATCATTTTCGCTGCGGCCCCAGTTGTTCCGTGTTCGAAAAAACCGTCATCAAGTGGAAGCGCGACAAACAGGTGTGCATAGTTGGCTTCCAAAGAAAGGATCAACCCGTCACCTGTCGATTCACCTGAGACAGCATGGCTTTGGTGGAAAAAGTTTGCGTCCCCCAAGGCATGAACTTGGCTTTGATTAGACAAATTATCTCCGCTGAAACCCTCAAACGCCAGGAATCGATACCCTGAAGCCCAGCCCCAGTGCATGCTGGGTTGTTGCGGAGCCAACGGATGGCCATCGGGGTAAGTCGTGGGATCAATGCCGACATTGTGCGCAGCATTTACCCCAATCCCAAAAGACACTGATTCCAACGATTGGATGTCCCATTCCCCCAAGGAATGAACTTCATTGTCATCCGCATTGACCAAAACGTATTTGTCAGTGAGCGCGGTTTCTTGGCCACCATCATGGGTAACAACAAAATCACACATGTAATACTGCAATCGATCAAAGCTCACTTGCGTTGAGTCGACTTCATACGTTTGGCCCAAAAGGAAGGGCTGACCATCCACATTGTGATTCAATTGCAGAACAACTTCAGTTTGAGAAAAGGCCAAGGCCTTTGCACAAAAGAGGCAGACGAGTATTAGAATTTTCCGATGCTTCATGGCTAGTTTGTTTCTTCAAACGAAATTTAGGACCAAAGGATGTTCCTTCATATGACTCAGGAAGAATTTTGAACGCGGAGAAAAGGGCAATCACTGTCACGTAATCTTGCCATGTTTGCGTAAAACGTGCATGACCAAATCCGGGTTGAGGGTGTTCGGCTTCTGTCCTGCTGGGTCCACAAGCAAACCTGTCTAGGTGACAAGTAGGAGGGCGCTTCCGCACAGAGGTGGCAGCGATTCAATCCATACCTTTCGGCTTGGTCCATCGTCTCGGACTCGTCAAATCAATTGCCATGAAATGGTTTCCAACCTTCCTTTTGTGTGTCTCACTTCAAGCACAAGCCCAATGCGAGTTCACAGAGGTGAACATTGAAACCTCCACCGACGAGTGGGGCGATGAAATGTCTTGGACACTGTTCCAATCTTTGGAAGGCGGAGAGTCGTTTCCGGTGGCCTCGTTTCAAGGGCCGTTGGATGGGACGACCACAAGCCAAATCTTGTGCTTGGAAGATGGCTGCTACTTCTTCTCAGTGTCGGACTCGTGGGGCGATGGGTGGAACGGGGGAGAAATTTCTTGCAATCCAGCCCTTGAAGGGTTCATGGAGCCATTCACCTTGGTGGATGGATACGAGGGGTATTTGGCCTTTCAAGTTGGAGATGGCGTGTGCAACACAAGTTTGCCGGGATGCACGGACCCCAATGCCTTGAACCCCGTTCAAGGGGCCAACGTCGATGACGGAAGCTGCGTGTACCTCGAGACCTTCGTTTACGAGGACAACTCTGAGCCAGTAGAGCGCGAATACATCTATTATCATCCGGAATCAGCCCCCGCGAATTGCCCGCTGGTGTTTGTCTTTCATGGGTACACGGGCAGTGCGGTGGACATCATGGTGTACTCCGAATTCAACGACATTGCGGACAACTTTGGTTTTGCTGTTTGCTATCCACAGGGAAGCTTGGATTCGTTTGGCAACACGTTTTTCAACGTGGGCTACGATTTCCAGGTGAACGAAGACGTGGACGACTTGGCGTTCACCCTGGCCTTGAATGGCCACCTCCAGGCCAATCATTCGCTCGACGAGGGTGCAGTGTATGCAACAGGCATGTCCAACGGCGGGGATTTCTGTTATCTCTTGGCGTGCCAAGCCTCTGACGTTTTTCAAGCCGTGGCACCGGTCTCAGGCATGATCATGCAGGACATCATGGATGCATGCAATCCAAGCTCGACGACCAACATTTTGGAAATTCATGGGACCAACGATGACGTAACCTATTACGACGGCGACCCCACCAACCAGGACGGTTGGGGAGCTTATCCGAGCATTCCTGAAACCATGGCGTTTTTTGTGGACTTGTACCAATTGATGTTTGTTGAAACAGTGGAGTTGCCCAACCTTGATTCCACGGATGGCAGCCAAGTGGAGGCGTCAGCTTGGTCGAACGAAGCCCAATGTCCTAGAGTGGAGCTGTTCAAAGTGGTCGGAGGTGGTCATGACTGGCCAGGGGCTTGGGGCAACATGGACATCAGCGCCAGCTTGGTGGCGTGGGATTTCTTCGACCGAACCTGCAACACGGGGCTTCCATTGAGCGTGCAGACCATGGCTCCGCAATCGGAAGCGGCAATTCAGGGAACTTGGGACATTTTGGGACGGCCTTGTCCATCCAATGCGCCGGGGCAACTCCTCATTCAACGTCTTTCAAACGGCAACGTCCAGAAGGTGGTGCAACTCACGGAGTGACCAAATCGGGGTTGAGGGTGTTCGGCTTCTGTCCTGGGAGGTCCACGAAGTGAATAGTTGGCTCGAGAACTGCGGAGCAGGTCAGCACCTCGGACGAGCGCTGGTTTCAAGCTCGCTTAGGAACAAGCGCTCAAGCCTGGTTCTTTCTGAGTGAAAAGGGGGGCTGACCATGGGTCATTGCCCCCCTCTTCTCCACGTGTCATACGCTCCTTCCCTCATGCTTTCGCGAAGAAGCGAAGACGAACCTTTACATGCACGATGTTCCGAACATGGCAAGCAATCCAAGCAAATCAGCGACGTTGATCACACCATTGCCGTCCAGGTCTCCCGGACAAGCTTCCTCGCAACAATCCACAACCACTTCGTGACAATGCTCAGAAAGACAAGTGGTCCCATCAGGGGTCACTCCTTCGATGGTCCGACAAATGTTGTAAGTGCCCGGTTCAAGGTCAAGTGTCGCATTGTAGCTCGTTGCTGAGAGAATGCCATCTACAGTCCACGTTGGGTTTTGATGGCCGGCCATGCCCGGACCCAAAAACTCGATTCCTTCGAACTCGACTTGGCACTCACCGTCGTTTGCGGTTTGACCAACCGCCCAGAAGGCATTCCCAACTGAACACTCTACGGGACATCCACACGACAAGGATTCACAAAGGACGATGCGTTCGTCGGGATTGTCACAACAGTAGACTTCCATGCACACTTCATGAACTCCGGCCGTTTCGAAGCAGTGGTCATAGCATGCTGCAAAAGGCACGCCCAACAAGGAAGTCCCATCCGAAAAGAGGAAGTCTGCGCACAAATCAAACGGATCCAAAAGACCCTCGTTCAAATCGGCATCGTAGAGTCCACAAACTCCTATGGCACATCCTTCGCAAGGAAACACGCCATCATCAAAAATGGTGAGGTCCAGGGATATGGAAGCCAATTCTGGCAATTTGCACGAACCGCAATCCACGGTAACATCCGTACACAACACAAGCAAAGGAGTCTCATCCTCGTCATCGCAGCATGTGATTGTGAGACACGCGACATACGTCCCACTTTCTTCATAACAATGAATGGGACAAGTACCCGACGTTCCAGACATTGTGGTGCCATCGCCAAAGTCCCATGAGTAACAGTACACATCTGGGTCAAGTACTGGGCAGTTGAAACCAACTTCGCACCCCTCCAAACAGTCGCCAGAGCCTGAAGTCACAATGGCCTCGATGGCATAGTCTCCATCCAGTGGCGGACATGGTTCAGGTGTCCCACAATTGATCAGAAGGGTATCACAATAAGTTGATTGTATCGTTGCATCGTCGCAACAACTGACAGTGAGACAAACCGCGGGGAAGCCCGGAGGAGTCCCGGCAAGCGAAGTGTAGCAATACGTAAATGGCTCCGACAGGGGGCCACTCATTGACATCGTTGTTCCGTCACCAAAATCCCATTCCAAGCAGTGAATGCTCGGATCGTAAAGGGGTGAAATGAAATCATCAAAGATGATTTCGCAACCAGACGGACATGTCACTCCTGGACCATAGTTCCAAGTGAAAGATGGAGAAAACACTTCCTCGCAAACGATTGGCCCAGACTCGCAGGCTTCGGTGACAAAGTCAGAGGCAATGGACGTGATTCCAAAATTGCCATCGTCCAAAGTGACTGCAATGGTCGATATGCCATCTTCTACCTCCCAAACCCCCGCATAGAAGTTGGTTGGAATGTCCTCCCAGTCACACAATGACTCGCCCAAAGGATCGCGAGCGACAGCGGTTTCAACTCCATTTGTCGAAAACCCTGTTGCGCCGACTCCTCGATAACCATGCAGGAAGATCCCTTCGGGTGCACGAACCGCCATCGAAGGCTGCCTGAATTGCGCTTGTTGCCCATTGAACAAAGAGAGCGCATCCACTGATGCACTGATCAATCCATTGTTTTGAGGAATCAGATACCTTGTGCTCCGAGTGGCTGTTCCGGAGTTCATTTTGAATTCCGTAAGGAAGGGGACCGAACCATACGTGCCGTCCCAGCCGTGACTCCGCTGAAATCCTCCAACGGTGAGAATGTTTGGATCGGCAGGGTCTCTGAGCAAACTCAAGCCTTGCCAATTCAGGTCAGCATATTGGGCATTCCAGGTTCGAGCGAGATCGATGTTTCCGAGCAAGTCCCATGTCGTAACGCCCCAAGTGTGTGTGATGCTGTTGTTGACCAACTGGTGAATTTGGCCTGTGCTTGCATTCAAAACGACGTCTCCTGAGAGGGAGGAATGTGCGCCGCCAGTTTGATTGGAATACCTGTAGCCCCAAGAGAGATTTCCTGCACCATCCAACATCACAGCCGCCGCCTCCTGCGGAGAATCTGAACCATTGAATGAGCCAGAGAAAAAGAATTTGGTCCCATCGAGGATCTCAGTGCCATGGTTGAATGCATCCATGTCTTCAGAAGCCCACGGAATCCCGCCATTGAATGCCCTCACCCAATCCACTGACAAATCAGGTTTTAGTCGCATCGCCAGAGCATGTCTCTTCCCTGTGGCACCCGTCTGGAGAAGATCTCCGTCCCCCACCATTCCGCTGACGACAAACCCTTGTTGGCCGTCGGTGGTGATGTGCATCGCAACGCCATGAGCAGTGTACGAGTTGTTTTGGCCGTCGAAATAAACACCGGGGTACACTCGAGATTCAAAGACATCCAAGGAGGGACTCAGCACCGCCACCACTGGAACTGTGGTGCCCCCGTTGTTTGTGAATCCACATGCGATGTACCCGTTGAACGCCGGTTCAATGTGCAAGAATTCGACCACCGAGCCAGAACTCGAGACGTATTCACGCGCATTGACGAGTTGGCCAGCGTTGTCTAACTCAAACGCCTCACACTTTGGATCGTTCACATCGTGCTCTTCCCGACCGAGCACAATGGTGTGATATGGATTGTTCAAACATTCTGATTGCGTGACTCGGTTGAAACTCCACTGGTTGTCAAAGTGATTTGTTTGATAGTTCTGTGAAGTCATTTGAACGTGAAACAGGGCAAAAAATATGCTCAATGCAGTCACTTGAGGGAGGTGAAATTTGATCATGGTGCTCTAAGGATTTTCTTGAAGGTTGAGATTACTTCGCTGAAATCCAATTATTTATATGATAATCAGCCTGTCTCGGTGATTATGTTTTGGAACTTGTCTGTTTCAGCGACTTCAGGAAGTCAATCGTTGCTGTGCTCGTCGCCACACTATCAGACGACAAGAGAAGGCGCATGCGAGAGATGGGCAAAGACGTTCGAACCACTCCACGCGCGAGTTTGCCAGATGAAGTTTGATTCGAGGGTGTTCGGTTTCTGTCCCACTGGGTCCACATCCAACGTGGACTTGCCATTCCAACATCGCGTTTTGTTCGATATTGGTGGACATGAAGTTGAAAGACCTGGCTGTCAAGTACTCTCTCGAATTCCTTGTGATTGTCTTGGGCATTTCCGTGTCCTTTTGGTTGAACCAAATCGCCGTAGAACGCGTGGAGGAGCAGGAACGAATCAAGGTGCTCCAGAGCCTGCATGCCGAATTGGAAGAGATTGACAAATACTGCCGAGAGCGCAAAGACAATTACCGAGACGACATCGACATTCTGGATGCCCTGCTTGAAGAAGGCTTTAATCCAGATCGCTTTGAGGGTTTGACCACGAGCAAGGCCAGAATCGAGTTCATCTTGACGCGGTACAGGGTGTTTGAGCCTCCCATGAACCAATACCAAAGCATCATTCACGCAGGAGCCTTGAAGTATCTCAAATCTGACAAAGTGAATGACAAACTGGGGCAGTTGCACAACACCTTCTTGCGATACATGCAGACGTCGGTGAATTACGAGCGCGAACTCAAACAGGCATTCATGCCATTTCTAACCTCTGAGCATCCAGAGATTGTGCTGGCAAAAAGTCAAAATGCCATCGGATTCGAAGCCTACGTGGGCATGTTGCACACCGCAATCTCCAACGACAAACGCTTCGAAGCCAATGTGCTCTTGTTGTCTGGCTACCTCGAGAACAAGATGTATTTCCTCAAGCTGTACGAGGCCATCTTGCTGGAGCTCGACGGGGTTCTCGTGGAGGAACTTGGCGACGACTTGAACGTCACAACGTCCCAGGAGCGTAGTCGTCTACGTTGACTTCGCCTTTGGCCTCTTGCAATTGATCGAGCATGGACTTCATGTCGAAGAAGTCCTGTTCGCTTGCCACTCGGCCATCCCGCATGGTGACAAGGGTGGTTCCTGACAAGTCAAGCTTGTTGCCCGTGGCTGGAATGCCAAAAAACGCGCCAGTGTGCGTCCCTTTGAAATTCCAGTGCTTGACGATTTTGTCGCCCTGTCCGAAGGCATCCACAATGGTGAACTCGATGTCTGAGAATCCGTTGAGGTAATTCATGTAAAATTGGCGCACACCCTCGATGCCCACGATGTTTCCCTGATCGGTGATGATGGTCACATCCTCTGTGAAGTGTTCTGCACTCACCGCCAACGTGTCGCCGTTGTTCAAGAATTCAAACCAGACGTTCTCATACATCTCCAAGTCGCGTTCAAGCTGCTCTTCCGCGGTCAGTGAAGGGGCAGTTTGGGTGGAAGACTCTGGAGCGTTGTTGCAGCTTGTGAAGACAATCATCAAAAGGGCAAGGCCAAAGGCGAAACGGGTCATGGTTTGGAATTTCCGCAAAGATAGAGATTTGTCCAACACCGCATTGGTTCACGTGGCGACCTGAACAAGACCTCCTGCGCGAGGGTTTGAAAGTCACGCCACGGATTAAAAGGTGGTCCATCGACCGCCGAAAACGACCCTGAACTTCGAGCCTATCTCGATTCGAATTCCTGACCGGCCAAACACATCAATCATGAGCAGAACCAAAGTGTGTGCGCGCTGCGACGGGGAGAAATCCGTGATATTCCGTGTCCAACATCAGCCCGGCAAGACGTGGGTCTTTCTGTGCAAGCCGTGTGTGGAAGCCGTGAAAGTGGACAACCCCCTCTACCGCTACGGCGGGACGTGGAAAAGGTAACCGCGCGCGGAATTGAGCAAGTGACAGTTGGGTGATTTTTGGGTATTCACCCAAATGGCTGTAGTTTGCGATTTGGGTGCTCACCCAAATTCAAGCCCGCAGACCATGAAAGACCTCAAATACCTCCTCGCGTACACCGTGCCTTTGTCGGCGTATGTGTCCTTTGAATCGACCGGGATTTGGACCTATTCCGCCGTCTTTTATGCGTTCATCGTCCTTCCCATTCTCGACGTTCTCGCCGGCGAAAGCGCGACGAACCTCGACCGCGACGCGGCGGAGGAAAAGAACCGCATGTGGATGTTTGATTGGATGCTGTACGCCAACGTGCCCTTGGTGTTTGGGCTGATGGCCTTCTTCTTTGTCCAACTGCAAAGCCACACCTACGCCACGTTTGAATTGGTGGGTTTGCTCTTGTCGGCCGGCATTTTGCTTGCGACCAACGCGATCAATGTCGCCCATGAATTGGGACACCGCGCCTCTTTGCCGGAGCGTCTGATGAGCAAACTGCTGTACATGCCATGCCTATACATGCACTTCTTCATCGAGCACAACTTTGGCCACCACATGAACGTGGCCACGCCGGAAGATGGTGCCACGGCCCGCTACAACCAGACGGTGTATGGCTTTTGGTGGACGTCGGTGACAAAGCAATACGTGAATGCGTGGCGCCTGCAAGCCCAACTGCTCCAGCGTCAGCAGTTGTCGTTCCTCTCCTCCAAGAACGACATGCTCTGGTACCACCTCATTCAGCCTGCTTACTTGGGCGCGGTGTGGTTCCTGTTCTCCTGGGACATCATGCTCTGTGCCCTTGGCGCAGGGGTCATCTCCTTCCTGTTTCTCGAGAGCATCAACTACATCGAGCACTACGGTTTGTTGCGCCAAAAACTCGACTCCGGCCGCTACGAGCGCGTGCAACCCCACCACTCGTGGAATTCCAACTCCCACATTGGCCGAATCGTGTTGTACGAACTGACCCGCCACAGCGATCACCACTACAAGTCGGCGAAGAAGTACCAGGTTTTGAACAGCCACGAAGAAAGCCCCACGTTGCCGTTGGGGTATCCGGCGTCCATTTTGTTGAGCTTGGTCCCGCCGCTTTGGTTTGTCGTGATGAACCCACGCGTGCCTGCCCAAATGAAACCCCAACTGGCTCATGACTGACGCCACCAGTGGGCTCTTGACCCCAGGAACGCTGGATTTGTTTTCGCACAAAACGCGGGACAAGATTCTGGCTGCGAGCCTCGTGTTGTTCAACCAGCGGGGATTTGGCGCTGTCACCACCGCATCCATCGCGGAACAAGCGGGCATTTTGGAAGGCACCCTGTGGTACCACTTCCGGGCCAAAAAAGACATCCTGTCGGCCCACATCGCCTTGTTGCAGACAGTGTTCGCGCAGGAAAACACCAAGGCCGATTCAGGCGATCCTGAAACCATCATTGACGGCATCTTCCGGTCGTACGATGTGATTTGGGACTTCCGGTACTTGCTGCGGGACGACTTCAACGCGCTCCTGAACCCGGAAGACGACGTGCTCGTCACCGTCGAAGGCGTCAACGACGTTCTCGACCAGTGGACGGAAGGCCGCATGCTTCACGCGGCCGACCATGGCCTTCTCGCCTTTGACAAGGACGATTCAGGTGCCGTCGCTGAGATCATTCTCGTGCTGGGCCGATATTGGATGGATTTCTCCCACAAGAAATACCCCACGGTCGAGGGCGTCGCACTTCGTCACAAGGGGCTCAGCCACATTTTCACGGTGCTCCGCCCCTACCTGTCGACTTCAGCCTCCGCGCTGATTGAAGAGCGCCTTCGTCGCGGTTGACGAAGTACCTTCAGGCCAGCCACAAAAGCTTCTCGACATGCTCCCGATCGACCTCGCCTCCAAATTTGACCTGATTGACGACCACTGGCACCCCAGGGTCGTGGCCTCTTTGAACGGTCAGGACGTCAAAATTGCGAAGGTCCAAGGGGATTTTGTGTGGCACGCCCACGACGACGAAGACGAGCTCTTCTTTGTGTTCAAGGGGGAATTGACCATGCACTTCCGCGACCGAACGGAGCGCGTCCGGCAAGGAGACATGATTGTGGTGCCACGCGGTGTGGAACACAAGCCTTTTGCCCAGGAAGAGACGTGGATCGTGTTGTTCGAGCCTCAGGCCATCGACCACACTGGAGGGGTGGATTCTCCCCATCGGAGAACCACCCTCCAGCGAATCTGAGATCCAATACTTCGTGCTGCCAACTTAGCGAACCACCTGAAGCTGTGTAGTTGCAGAAGAAGTTTCTGTTCGCATCTTGACAACGTACGTTCCTTGGGGCAAGTTGAGGTTTACCATTTCGTTGCGGACAACTTGGGTCAACCCTGCCACTTGCCGGCCAGTCAGGTCAAACACCGCCACATCGGCAATAGACTCCATCCCTGGCCAAGAAAGCGACACGCTTCCACCAACGGATGGATTTGGAAACGCGGTCAATGAAACGGGCTCCAACTCGTCAATGCCATTGACATTGCCCGGGAAGGCCTGCAAACAAAACGCACCGTTTGCAGTCCAAGTAATGCCGTTGTTTTCCCAAAGGAATCCGTCAAACCGCAAGAAGTACTCCACGCCGTCTTCTGAATCGAATCCAATCTCAGCCCACCACTGATTGTCGCTT
>JAYZBB010000057.1:0-8201 GCA_036339415.1 Bacteroidota bacterium
GGGATCCATGCAGGTTGATAGTGCCCAAGGGAGGCCGGTTCCAAACGGCTTCTGGAAGCATCCTGAACGCCACTACCACGCCCAAGTCTGCATTCCATGCATCAAGCACGGCATGGAAGTCCGGCGACTTCAGCGACGCCGGCTGCGCCAAGGGCAGGCCGTATTTTTCGGCAACCTGCTTGACTTCACTGGCGCGCAGGGACCGTCCGCGTCCAGCAGGCCGATCAGGAGCCGTCACCACCCCGACGATTTCGTGCCGGCTCTCGAGCAGTTGCTCTAGGCAGGTGGCGGCAAACAGTGGTGTTCCCATGAACACAATGCGCAAGTTTCTTGACATGGCGTCAGAAGTAGAATTCATTTGGCAAAGGTCAGGCTCATGCTCCCTCCTTCAAAGAGGGGTGGCCATCTTGCCAGGGAAGCCTCCACAGAGCGATCGCGGCCCCGCCGATCATGCCCAAGAAATAGACCCAGTCGGCCCTCCAAATCACATCAATCGACTGGGGCCAAATCAAGGTCATGGCATAGGCAAACACAACATAGATGCCCACAGAAATGAATTCAATGGCAAACACATGCTTGGTGAACCCAGCTCCTTGAAGCACGGAAATCAGGATGGAAGACATGGCGTAGAATTGCAAGGCAACAAATGCCGTTTTCAACGTGGCAGACATGGCTTCCATCCCTTGTGAATCCTCGAAAAAGAAAGAGGCAATGCGCTCAGGGTAGAGCAGGTAGCCGTGGGTGAGGAGCCAAACGCCAGCATAGCTCAATCCGAGCAGCTTGAGCACAACGGGTTGCAACAATTTCGAGCGGCCTTCGCCCAAAAGGGTGCTGACCGCAGTTCGCGTCGTTTGGCCCAGTCCAGTGCAGATTACGAATGCGAGCATGAACGCGTTTCTGGTCAGGTGACTGACTTTGAGCTCCATCATGCCCAAGCGCTCCACAAAAAAGAAGAAGGACGCCCACGTGGCGATGGTCAATCCAAATTGTCCCATGACGGGTGCGGACAGGCGCCACCACTGCCGCTCCATAACTTGATTGCGTGGAGCCCACCCCATGAAGGCCTCTGGATGGGTTCGTCGGCTTGCCCAAAACCAAGCAACGACGGCTCCTGCGGTTTCAGCCACCAAGGAGGCATAGGCCGCGCCACGCGCACCCATGGCTTTGCCGCCCCACCATCCTTCCACCCACAATGCGTCAAGCACCACATTCGTGCTTGCCATCAACAGTGCAAGGACAAGAACGGGGCGGGTTTTGGCCTGACCAATCCAATCGGCTTCCACCGCCATCAGCACCGCAAAGGGCAGAAGGCCCCAAGCGCGAATGCCGAGAAATGGTTCAAAAACGGCTTGCACCTCAGGATTTGAAAGCAGCAATTTCCACCCGCCGAAGGCGTTGATGCTGAGCAGAATTGAGGCAAGTACGATGCCAAGGGCGCCGAGGGAGAGACGCCCAGTTCGGAAGGCCTGCGCCATTTGATAGGGCTTTCCTTGCCCTTTGAAACGTGCAACCAAAATCTGGATGCCTACGCTGCCGCCCATGATCACCATGGTGAAGGTCAAATACACAAGTGCCGCATTACCTGCGCCGTTGATTTCCAATTCACCCGCGTGGCTGAGGAAGAAGTTGTCTGTGAGGACCACGAGAAATTGCACAAGGCTGCCAAGTGAAATGGGGACAGCCACACGGAGGAGGCTCCAAACGTCCGTTTTGAATGTCACGGATGGAGCAAGGTCAGAAGGCGCGCTCACGGCAGAGGGTTGGGAGGGGCCGTCAGCCCATGACGGGCCAAAATGCCTTGTGCGTTGCGGACGGATTTGTGCATCCACTCCGCCTCGAGGACAGTTTGTTCGCTTGGGTGCAGGGTCCAAGTTTGACCTGAGTTTTCAAGTCGATGTCGCAGGCGTTGCATCAAAATCGCCGCGGCCACACTGATGTTGAAACTTTCGGCAAAGCCATGCATGGGGATTTCCACAAAGGCGTCAGCGTGGTCCATCATGAAGTCTGACGCGCCAGAAAATTCGGTGCCCATGACCAAGGCCACGGGACGATCGAGGGGAAGGGTCTCTGGCGTGAACCCTTCCACGTGGGGCGAAGTCACCACCAATTGAATACCACGGGATTTGACGGCTTGGACACATGCCAACCGGGGATTTGCTGCATTGTTGTAGCGATGGAGGTTGAGCCATTGAGAGGCACCTTTGGCAACGCCCTTGTTGCGCGACCACGCGTTCTCATTTTCGATGAGATGAACGTCGAGCAGTCCTAGACCGTCCGCACTTCTCATCACTGCGCTGGCGTTGCGACTTTGGTATACGTTTTCAAGCACCACAGAGATGTGGCGGGTGCGTTGCGCGACGACCTTTTGCAGTTTGGCCAAACGAGCCTCGGTCAACAACGGTCGGAGCACGTCCATGCATGCTTCTGCGTGGCTGACATCGGCTTTGGATGGAAATGCGAAAGGCACGTCACAAAGTTCGGGACAAAAAAATCCCCTCACCGAAGCGAGGGGATTCCACAATCGTGCGGCAGAAGGATCAGACCTTCAAGCCAGCGCCAGCCTTGAACTTCACGACGTTCTTGGCAGCGATTTGGATTTCAGCACCGGTCTGTGGGTTGCGGCCAGTACGTGCAGCGCGGTGGCTGACAGAGAAAGAACCGAAACCAACGAGTGACACACGGTCACCGCCCTTGAGGGCACCGTGGATTGCGCCAGTGGTGGCGTCGAGAGCGCGTGCAGCGTCAGCTTTTGAGAGACCTGCACCAGATGCGATTGCATCGACCAATTCAGACTTGTTCATAGAGTATGAGTTGAGGTTAAACAAAAATGTCCTGGCCAAATGTATATGTGCAATCCCAGCGCTGACAAGGGATTGCGGCCATCTTGGTGCATTTTGTGGACAAACGACCCTTCGTTGTTGATAAGGGTGGCCTTTTTGGGGCTTTTTCGTGCGTTTTCCCTGCCGCGGCGAGGGTTCAGGCCGATTTGTCAGGTGAAGGCCGCATCCATTCAAGGACGATGGAACTGGCCGCCAAGGCCAAATATTCGGGCCCAGTTGCACCCACCACCCAATGTTGCCCCGCAGAGATCAGGCAAGCCACCACGGCCAAGCTTGTTCGGAATATGCTCAAAAACTCGGTGTCTCCTTTGGGATTCGACTCAGGACGATGCGTCCAAGCGCCGGCACCATGCGATGCCATGCAAACCCATGGTGCCACAGCACTGGGCAACCCGACAATGCCCGCCAAGGCCAGGGCCACTCCCAACAGGTGCAAGGAAAGGTGGACGTTGCGAGGCAATTGACGCATGAGGCAAAGGTAGGAGGGGAGCCTTGACAATACCTTCGCGTCATGAAAGAGATTGCCCCTTACAGACCTGAAATCCGCTTCAGTGATGTGGATGCGTACGGTGTCGTTCACAACGCGAAATACGTCGTCTACATGGAGCAGGCGCGCATCCATTGGTGGAGGCAAGCCATGGGAAAAGGCACATGGGATTGGTCCAAGGTGGGCGTGCTCGTGGCCCATCACACCATTGATTATCTTCATCCAGTGCGTTTGGGCGACATGTTGGAGGTTTCAAGTCACATCGCAGCTCTGGGCAACAAGAGCATGGATGTCCACTACGAAATGACCTGCGATGGGAAGCCAGTGGCTCGGGCCAAGACGGTGCTCGTGTGTTTTGACCACAAGTCGCAAGCGACAATCTCCATCCCAGAACCCTGGCGTCAAGCGCTCGAAACGTTCATCGCGTGACAACCCAAACTTTGTGTTCCCACGATTTCAGCTGTTCGATAGACCGCACGTCGATGTCTTTGAGGGAGCCGTTTGTCTGAAGTTCTTCAACGCCGGACGCTCCTTCAAGCCAGGTTTCTAGGTTGGCCCAGGGTATGGGGCGATTTTCCGCCGCGGCATTGATCAGGGTGACGATGCACACGTGTTCGTCGGTTCTGGCAAAGCCATAGACACCGCGCTTGGGGAAGAAGTGTTCCATGCCTCCCTGAAATGCCTGTGGATGCTGTCGACGCAGGTTCAGCAGGCCATGGACATGGTCAAACCAGGCCTGTTGATTTTTGTTGCGTTCACTGGCCTCAAACCCACTTCTGTCATCCTCTACCCAGCCACCAGGCATGTCCTGTCGGACTTTGCCGTCGGGTTCACATCGTGTGTCGAACCCCAGTTCGGTCCCGTAATAGAGGCAGGGCATGCCTCGTCCCATCAACAGCATGGCGATGCCTGCGCGTGCCTTGTCGACGTCTCCAGCTTCCGCAATCCAGCGATGGGTGTCGTGGTTGTCCAGAAACGTCACCAATCTGTTGGGATTGGGATACAAAAAATCCTCGGCGAGAACTTCGTACACCGCGCCGATGCCGTGCTCCCAACCTTCGCCCTGATGAACGGCCTCTTGCATGGCAAAGTGCCACGCAAAGTCCACGGTCCCGTCCAGGCCCGTCATTGGTCCCCATCCAAATCCTGTGCCTTCGACGAGGGCCGCTTGCTTCGCCGAGCCATTGACCCATGCCTCGGCAAACATGAACGACTCCGGGAACGCCTCGGCGATGCGCTTGGTCATGGCCGCCATGGCATCTTGCGCGCCGTACGTGTACGTGTCAATCCGGAGTCCATCGATGCCGACCTCAGCCATCCACCACAGGATGTTGGTGCCCATGTAGCGCTGCAAGTCCGGGTTGCGCTGATCCATGTCGGGCATCATCCGATCAAACCAGCCGTTGTTGAATGCCCTTTCATCGGCCAGCTGCCTGTGTGGGTCGACCACCACGCCGCTGCGGTAGTTGGTGCGTTTCGTTTCGTCAAATCCGCCTGACCACTGGTGCACCCATGCGCTGTCCACAGGGTGGGTGAGAAGCCGGTGTTCGCTGCCCCAGTGGTTGGGCACCCAGTCATGGACCACGCGAATGCCTCTTCGGTGGGCTTCTCGAACGAGCGCCTTGTAGTCGTCCACAGTGCCCAACCGAGGATCAACTTTGTAGCTGTCCGTGCACGCGTAGCCGTGGTAGGAGGTCTTGGGAAGGTCGTTTTCCACAACCGGCGTCATCCAAATGGCTCCAATGCCCAAATCTTCCAAATACCCCAACCGATCCGAGATCCCTTGAAGGTCTCCGCCGTGCCGGGCGTACATCTCACCTCGATTCACCCCCCGTTCTTTGGTTTCTTTCACGTCGTCGTTGGCTGCATTGCCGTTTGAAAACCGGTCGGGCATGATCAGGTACATTGCTGGAACGGTTTCCCAGTGGTCCAATCGGTTGCCTCGATCCAACGTTGGTTCGACATGGATGGAGACGTCCTGTTTGGAGCCGTGATGTGTTGTCAATGTCAACACAACATCGTCAGATGTTTCAATGGCACTTACATCCAACTCAATCCATGCATGACCTGGCAAACGGGCAGTTCGCCAATCTTCGACCACCACCTGTTCGTGTCCGCAGGTCACCTCAGTCACCACCCCCAATTCGTCCCCTGAAACCAACACCTCGACACGGCCCTGCTCAAGGTCCCCCCACCAATTGGGTGGGTCCACAGATAGCTGTCCCCAATGCACGAATGCATTGAACGTCAAAACGGTGCATGCGATGGTTTTGGCCAATGCCCAAATCCAAGTAACCAACACTGATGGCGAATTGATGTGCATGAAATGCTGTTTTTACGGGATCAAATCGCGTTCAAGTTCGCCCCGATTGCCCCTAAGTTTGTAGAAAGTGTCATTTTTACACCACATCAATACAAACGATTCTCGATGAAACATGCTTTTTCTTTTGTTGCTGCGGTCATGTTGGCTTCCGCAGCTTGGGCCCAAACCACTGTGACCCTCACGGTGGACATGTCCAACGAAGAGGTCAGCACGGACGGCGTTCACGTTGCTGGAAACTTCCAAGGCTGGGACCCCGGCGCGACCCCGTTGACAGACAACGGCGACGGTACCTGGTCGTACACATTCACGTCGGACACTGCTGCCGCCTACCAATACAAATTTGTCAATGGCAACGCCTGGGGCTCCGACGAAGGCATTCCAGGCGCCTGCGCGTTTGACGGAAATCGGGGGTTAACCATCGATGGCACGTTGGGTGCGATTTCTTCGGAGGTTTGCTACAACAGCTGTGCTGCCTGTGGCCTGAAAACAGTGCGGTTTCGTGTCGACATGAGCAATGAGGCTGTCTCTCCGTTTGGAGTGCACGTAGCTGGAGATTTTCAAAATTGGACCCCTGATGCCACCGAATTGACAGACCCAGATGGAGACATGGTTTATGAGGCCATCCAATCTTTCGAAGCGGATTCCGGCACCTCCATCGCATTTAAATTCATCAATGGCAATGCATGGACAGACGTTACGGAGCTTATTCCGGACTCTTGTGGTGACGGCACCGGGAATCGCCTTTTGACGATTGAAGAAGAGAACATGATGCTGTCTGCCAATGCCGCTGGCGATGCGTTCTGTTTCGGCGAATGTACGTCTTGCGTGGCGCCTTTGCAGGTGACGTTCACTGTGGACATGAGCGTGGTCTCATCGGTATCTGAACAAGGAGTGCATTTGGCGGGAACCTTTCAAGGTTGGGATCCAGAGAGCACGATGCTCTCAGACAATGGAGACGGTACATGGAGCACAACCATTGAGGTTTCACCGGGTTCACATCAGTTCAAGTTCATCAACGGGGCGGGGTGGAATGGTGGTGAAGAAAACATGAATGGAACCTCATGCAACGCAGAAGGCAACAGAGGAGCCGAATTTGACGCCGAGAACAACACATACGAGGCGTGTTTCAATGTTTGTCCTGGGGAGTCCTGTCTCCCAGATCCAGACCCAGCAAATCTGACCTTTCAAGTGGATGCAAGCGAAGTGGATTTGGGTGAGGAGGCGATGTACATTTTTGGTGCCTTCACGGGATGGCAAGGAGGAGCAATCGAAATGACAGACAACGGAGATGGAACATGGCAGACAACCCAATTGGTCTCAGGCAGTGCCAATGTCGATTACAAGTACAGCATCGGTGTGCCATCCGATGAGGGCAACGACGAAAGCGGCACGTATGTGCTGGCAGGTGACACAACGACGTTTGAAATGGAAGGATGCGGAGTTGGCAACGGATTTGGTGGTTTCAACCGTCGATTTGTTCGCTCGGGCATGGACGAAGTGATTCCAATCCATTGTTACAACTCTTGTTCGAGTTGCAACCCTGGGGCAGGCTGCACTGACATGTTGGCCTGCAATTTTGATGAAGCTGCAACAACAGACAACGGCTCTTGCGCTTACCCAGGAGATCCGTGCAATGACATGGATGATTTGACGGTGAATGATGTGCTGAACGATTCGTGTGTTTGCGTGGGTATAACCTCCGTATTTGATCGCGAAGAATTCGAGTTTGGAATGTTCCCCAACCCAACCACGGGTGAGCTCACCCTGCGCGTTGGGGGCCAACACTCAGGGGTGAAGGTGGAAGTCTTGGACGGCGCTGGTCGTGTGGTTTGGTCTGAATCAAGCCAAATGCTCCAAGGAAACACAGTGTTCGACCTGTCCCATCTCAGCGCCGGCTCTTACAACGTGATGCTTAGCGATGAGCGCGGACTCGGCGTTCAGCGTCTCGTCATCGAGAAATAAGTTGAAATTTCGCGGGCCCCGAGGGGCCTAGTTGAAAGCCCGAACAACCTGTTCGGGCTTTTTCTGTCTTTCTGTTCCATACACCGAAAGTTTGGACGGAGCGTCCTCGCACGCCCACTCAAATTCATGTTTTGATAAGGCGCCCGAACAGGGTGCCCATGTATATTTGTCGAAAATCGATTCACAATTAAAACCTCCTCTATGAAGAGACTTTTCTCCTTCGTAGCCGCTCTGGGCACTGTACTCGTGGCGTCTGCACAATTGACAAGCATCAGCATCGAACCAGTACTGGTTCATGATGGCCAAACGGAAGGCCTAGAAGCGCTCGATGGATACACGACATACCACATTTACGCGCTTTTGACGAACGAATTGGATTTTGTTTCATCCGTGTTTGGCGATGCTGCAAGACCGATGGCTCTTCAAACCACAGGGGACATTTTCCAATCCACTGCGGGCACCAACTATGGCTCATCTATCAGTGAACTTTTCTTACTCTCATTCCCTGATTTGGCTTACGACTCATGGTTCACCATCGATGCCACGTTCGCAGGTGATGGAATTGGAACGATTCAAAATGCTTTTGGAC
>JAYZBB010000058.1:0-5158 GCA_036339415.1 Bacteroidota bacterium
AATACGCGGAAAAAAGCACGCCGCGGCGAAAATTGGAACGCTACAACGATGCTATTCAAGCTTTTCATACCTTTGCGTCCCGTTTCCCGGAAAGCGATCGAATGGACAAAGCCAGAAGGCTTTACGACAATTCAGTCCAAGCGATTGCCCAACTGGATTCGGAAACACAAACCAACCCCACAAATCGTTGAGGCATGAGCACCAACTTTAAGAGCATCAAAGCGGAGCGCACGACGGAAACACGCAACATCCACGATTTGGAAACGTCCGGCACGGGTAACATTTTCGAAACCATCGTGGCGTTGTCCAAGCGCAGCAACCAAGTGGCTTTGAGCTTGAAAAAAGAGCTCAGCGAGAAGTTGGAGGAGTTTGTCATTCCCACAGACTCGCTTGAAGAGGTGTTTGAAAACCGAGAACAGATCGAGATCTCCAAGTTTTACGAGCGTCTCCCCAAGCCGCACAGCATTGCCATCAAAGAGCTTCAAGACGAGTCTCTGCACATTGCCGGTGCCGACGGCGACGACGAAGCCTAATCTCCTTGGCCATGCCCTTGGCCAATGCTGACCTTTCTGACATGACCCTGCTCGGACGACGCATCGTTCTGGGCATCACTGGAAGCATCGCGGCCTACAAATCGGCCCTGCTCGCCCGTGAACTTCGAAGACGCGGAGCCGAGGTGCGCGTGGTCATGACTCCTGGAGCCACCGAATTCATCACCCCCCTCACGCTCGCCACGCTGGTCGACCACCCGGTCCATTCAAATTTCACTGAAGACAAGCATGCCGGGGTTTGGACCAACCACGTCGACTTGGGCATTTGGGGAGACTTGATCCTCGTTGCGCCGGCCACGGCGAACACCCTCGCCGCCATGGTGCACGGTCAATGCGACAATCTGTTGTTGGCGGTTCTGTTGAGTGCCCGCTGCCCAGTGGCCGTGGCACCGGCCATGGATTTGGACATGTTCACCCATGAAGCCACCCAAGCCAATCTGACAACCTTGGCGGAGCGGGGCATCGACGTCATCGAACCCGACTCGGGCCCATTGGCAAGCGGCCTGGTGGGCAAGGGACGCATGGCTGAACCCAATGCCATTGCCGACCATGTCGCCACGTGGTTCGAAGGGCAAATGCCGCTGGTGGGCAAACGCATTCTCATCACCGCGGGACCCACCCACGAGCCGCTGGATGCGGTCCGGTTCCTTGGGAACCGCAGCACGGGCAAAATGGGGTTCGCCTTGGCCGAAGTGCTGTCCAACAAGGGGGCGTCTGTGACGTTGGTGGCAGGGCCTGTTGACTTGGACACTCCCCCGCGCGTCGAACAACGCATCGACGTCCAAACGGCGGTGGAGATGAACGACGTTGTTCAGAATCTTTGGTCGAGCATGGATTGGGGCATTGGCTGCGCAGCGGTCTCAGACTTCAGGCCGTCCCAAACGTCCAATGAAAAATGGCATCGCGGCGATGTCCCTCCCTCTGTCGACCTCATCGAAAACCCGGACATCCTGGCAGGAATGGGCCAAACGAAACAAGCCCATCAGCGGCTCATCGGCTTTGCCCTTGAAAGCGACGACGGTTTGAAAAGCGCCACTGGCAAATTGGAGCGCAAAAACCTCGACGCCATCGTCCTCAACACCCTGAAGGACAAAGGGGCCGGTTTTGGCCATGACACAAACAAAGTCAGCGTTCACTCACGAGATGGGAAAAGCGTTAGTTTTGAGTTGAAATCCAAATACGAAGTCGCGTGCGATCTCGTTGACCTTTGGATGACCACTCTGAACCCATGATGACCTCTTCTCTCGCCCACTCGACGTTTCAAGACTTCAGACCCAACCTCAAGCGGCTCGGCGTGTTTGTCGTGATGCTTTGGGGCTTGGCTTCTTTCAGCCACGCACAAGAACTGAACTGCACAGTCACGGTCATCGCCCCGCAAATTGGGAACGTCGACGCCTCTCGGTTTGAAGCGTTGGAAGATGGCATCCGGGAGTTCATCAACGGACGACGTTGGACCAACGACAATTTTGACTTTGAGGAGCGCATCGAATGCGCCATTCAAATCACCATCAACGAAGCCATTGGCACTTCGGTGTTCAAAGGAAGCATGCAGGTGCAGAGTTCGAGGCCCGTGTACAACTCCGACTACAACACGGCCGTGCTTCTGGTGAACGACGGAGACATCCAATTCGAATGGTTGGACAACAGCAACATCCTCTTCAGCCCAGGCCAACATCGCGACAACCTCTCCTCGTTGCTCGCCTACTACGCGTACATGATTTTGGGCATGGACTACGACACGTTCAGTCCGGAAGGCGGCACACCGCATTTCTTGCAAGCGCAATCCATCGTGGCCAACGCCCAAAATGCGAGCGAGCGAGGCTGGCGCTCCTCCCAAGGCAAACAGAACCGGTACTGGCTGGTTGAGAATCACCTCAGTCAAACGTTTCGCCCCGTGCGCAACTGCCTGTACAACTACCACAGAAAAGGGCTCGACGTTCTGTTCAGCGATGTCGAAGGGGCGCGCTTGACCATGGCCGAAGCACTCATTGACATGCGTTCCACCAACCGCATTCGCCCCGGTTCCTACAACATTCAAATTTTCTTTTCCGCCAAGAGCGATGAGATCTTGAATGTCTTCGAACCTGCACCCGATGCGGAACGCACCCGCTTGCTGCCCATCTTGAAGCAATTGGATCCTGGAAACATCCAATCCTACGACCAACGGCTGGGGTGATGCTGCGGCGCATCAGAATCCAAAACCACGCCCTCATTCACGAGGTCGAGCTTCACCTTGGGGAAGGCTTCCACGTGTTCACCGGTGAGACCGGGTCAGGAAAGAGCATTTTGCTGGGTGCCATCGGCCTGCTGCTCGGAAATCGTGCGGACACGAGCAGTGTGGGACTGCAGGGCGACCGTGCCGTTGTGGAGGGCGAGTTTTGGGCCCCGCAACTGAAGGAGTGGCTGGCGGAGCACGATTTTCCAGAGGCCATGGTTGTTGGCGTTCGACGGGAAGTCTTGCGCAACGGACGGTCCCGGGTGTTCATCAACGATGCGCAAGGCACGGTGGGCCAACTTCGGGACCTCGGCGCACATCTCGTGAGCATCCACCACCAGGACGATTTGGGCGACGCCCTTGAACCACATCAACTCGCCGACGTCCTCGACTTGTCAACTTCAGACCACGAGGCCAGAGCCAAATACGAAGAGGCATTTGCCCATTGGAGCCAAGCGAAGCACACCTTGGGCGAGCTTGAAGCGCTCTCGCGCAACCCTTCCGGAGATGTGGACTACCTGAAACACCAAATCGCCGAGCTCGAACGGCTCAACCTCGGCGGCCTGCATTGGAAGGAACTGGAGGCGGAGTTGAATTCGCTGCAACATGCCTCTGAATTGCACGGGGCCCTCCAGCACGCTGCAATGCAGTGCGACTCAGACGAGGCTGGCGCCCTTGATTCGGTGGAAACGGCAAGGCGGTCGCTCTTGCCCGTGGAGGGTGTCGATGCCGACGTGGACGACGCCTTGCGGCGTTTGCAGAGTCTGCGCATTGAACTTCAAGACCTTGCGGGAACGCTTCACGATTTGGTGGAAGAAAAACAACCCGACCCCGCGCGCCTGCAACACATGGAGGCCAGACACGATGCGGTGATGCGCGCCCTGCGCAAACACAACGTGGATGAACCTGAGGCCCTCTTGACTTTGCTCGACACGCTGAGCGGCAAGGTGGATGCCTTGCAAGGCTTGGAAGGGCAGTTGCAAGCCGCGAGAAAACAGGCTTCAGAGGCCCTCGAGGCCCTGCATGCCGCTGGCCAAGTGCTGACAAAACAACGGATGCAGTCTGCGCAGGACATGACCTCCCGCGTCCTCCCCTTGCTGCATGCATTGAAGATGCCTCACGCCAGAATGGAATGGCACTTCGAAAACTGTGAGCCACAACGTTGGGGCACATCTGAACCGGGCATTTGGTTTTCAAGCAACCCCGGATCAAGCTTGCTGCCCCTGACAAAGGTGGCAAGCGGTGGCGAGCGGTCGAGGTTCATGCTCTCTTTGAAGAGCGTTTTGGCCAAATTGCAATCCACCCCTGTGGTCGTCTTGGACGAAATCGACACAGGGGTCAGCGGAGAGGTGGCGGCCCACATGGGGCGTGCCATGAAAGACATCTCGTCTGCCCCACAGACCCAACAGGTGCTGGCCATCACCCACTTGCCCCAGGTGGCAGCCTGCGCCCAACACCATTGGGAAGTGTCCAAGTCCACAGACGGTGCATCCACACATGTGGCGGTAAACCGCTTGGACGACACTGGAAGGCAATTGGCCTTGGCCACCATGCTCAGTGGTTCCATCGTGACTGAAGAGGCTTTGGGACAAGCCTCAAAGCTCTTGATGTCGTCCTGATCAGAAGGTCCAATCAAGGCCCACTGAGGGCAAAAACGGCAACTGGTCCTTTCTCTGGCCCGTGATGCGGTTGATGTAGAACACGTTTTGACGGCTGTACACATTCGTGATGCCCACCGACAATTCCAACTGACTGCCATCGGCATTGCCCCATGTCCGCTTCATGTTCACGTCCAAACGGTGGTACGCCGGCAAACGTCCCTCGTTCAACCCAGAGAGAAAGATGCTGATGTTGCTCGGGTTGGACGCCACATAGTCCCCGTCGATTCCGCCGCCCGTACCAGGAGCTTGGTAATACCCTTGGCTTTGGGTGAATGGCAATCCGGAACCCAGGTTCCATCTGGCCGACACCAACCATTGCTTGCCGAATCCCTGGCTCGCCACGAGGTTGACGTTGTGACGACGGTCGAACAAGGGGTCGTACCAACGGAATCCGTCCCATCGGTCGACATTGCCAAGCCCATACACGAACCACAGGTAGGTTTCACGCTCTTCGTACTTCAACACAACGTCGGCCCCGACCGCACGCCCCGTTTCCACGATGAAGTCTTTTTTGAACGCATCCTCTTCCGAAGCATAAGTGAGGTTGTCAGGAAAAAGCTTGTTGCGGTTGATGTTGGTCAGTCTTGTGAAGTGCTTGACGTACCCCTCAATGTTCACGTTCATGCGCTCTGTCAAATCAAACTCGAGTCCAGCCACCGCGTGGTTGGCCGTTTGAAGGCTCTGCGTGATTTCGCGCACCTCCCCGTTGGGAAGTGTGATGTTGTCTTGCA
>JAYZBB010000059.1:0-25226 GCA_036339415.1 Bacteroidota bacterium
CACCGCACCTCCAGTTTGGAAGTGGTGGACTTGCTGCGAAGACAAAAGCAATTTGGGGTTGTTCAATCCAATGGACCAAACGACGTTGGCCTTCAGCGCCTCGCTTGGCTCCGCTTTGTCGGAAATGATGGCACTCAGGGCGTAGATGCCAAGGCCATCTCCCTCAAGTTCGCATTTCTTGTAGGCGTCCACCAGGTTGCTGCAGCCCCGCTGGAGACCTTCCGGCACGCCGTAGGGCAACACGTTTTGGATGCCGTCGAGAAGGCTCACTTTGACGGCTTTCGTGGACGTCAGTTTGGCATGGCGCGCAAAACCAAAACGTTCACTCGCCGCCCACTTGTATTGGAACGACAGGCCCAAATCGTGGTTGATTTCCTCGAAGATGACCTTGTTCCCAAACGCATTCTTGTACAGATTCCGCTCCAGGTTGTAGCTGCCGCGATACTGCTCAGAGAAAGGCAGCCATAGGGTGCGCCGGTCTTCGCCCTCCACCAGCACCACAGTTTTGCTCCCCGTGGTTTCAGCGGCCTCCGTGATTTTGTCGTCTGTGTAATACGGGAACAAGGCGAAGTCGCTGTTCTTTCTTCCAGCGCTGAGTCCCCCGTTGCTGGACAAAAACATCCAGTGGTCGGAATGGCTCACGATGCTCATGAAAAACGGACGCATCCGGTCGACCGCGCTGATTTTGTAGTACGTCTCTCCGTCAAGCGTGACTTCCTTTCCTGAGACAGAATGCTGTGAAGCATGGAAAGGCTGGTGTCCTAAATGAATGGGTTTGGCGTGGTCTGTGGCGCTCATTTCAGGGGGGTCGTGGTTGACGGTGAACCTCGCTTTCGTTTTGTGTCAGGGGGACAGCAAACGCACTTCCTTTCAAAGTGTCAAATCATGGGGTTCCCTCGCCGTGCATTAACGGCCGCCCGAAAATAGAGATGGAATCTGAATTTCGAGGACTTCTCCGAGCGCAGCTTATCCAAACATGCCCCCGATTTCTACCCTTGTACCGGGTACAGCGTGAGGGATGCTTATGCGCGGTCCAAAAGCCCTCGATGTTTTAGGTACGCGAGTTGAATGGCGTATTTGATTCGTTTTTTGAGGACTTCCCCGAGCGCAGCTTGTCCACACATGACCCCGATTTTCACCCTTGTTCCGGGTACAGCGTGAGGGATGCTTATGCGCGGTCCAAAAGCCCTCGATGTCTTAGGTACGCGAGTTGAATGGCGTATTTGATTCGTTTTTTGAGGACTTTCAGTCGTCTTCGCAAGGAGGGGCGGTTGACCTTCTCTTGTTGTTTGTCGTTGGCGTGGGGAAAGGAATGATCCGGCACGTCGCAACCCAGAAAGGTGCACAATTGCGTCCATCCCGCGCCTGCCGTCAAGTCGACCACTAACAAGTCGTCGGGCCTCTCTTTGAAGTGTTCCATCACGGCTGCGTTGTGGGCGTTGAACACCCTGATGGTGTTTGCTTTGTCGTCCTTTGGGAGCCCCTTGCCCAAGCCGTAAATCCACTCGTGCATGGGGTCTCTCAAATCACCAATGTGCCTGGAAACGCTGCGGTACCAGCTCTCTGGTTCGCGAAGGGTCAAGATGAACTTGCAGCCCGGAACGCGGTTGTCGATTTGCTTGTAGATGAGTGGCCATGGGTTGTCCTCCACGGCGTCAAAACATTCAAGCTTTCGGAAGACACGGTCCCAATGGCCATGGAGGATGGGCCACAGCAATTGATGGTTGTTGTCTCCGACGCGGTAGCCGAGCGCTTGGAGCGCGTCGCGCAGCGAGGAAGTTCCCGTTTTTTGGAAACCCACTCCAATGACCTTGTGATTTGGGCGATTTGGCATGACTTGATGGTGTCAACACTCAAGGGAGGACTTGAAACACCCAGAGGTCGGCGGTTTCTTCAACGAGTATGTGCCGATCGGATGCTTTCAATCGGGCAATGTGGTCTTGGAATTGCGTCTCCGTCAGTGGCCATTCATTCCCTGGGTCATTGACCAAGACAATCATGTCAGCATCCTGTTCCTGCGGGAAGAGACGGAGGATGGGTCGGTTGGCCAGATGTGGGGCCAGGGAGCTGCTTACGGAGAGTGAGATGTCGTCTGGAATGTTGGACAGGACGTCTCGAACAACGGCCAAATCCAAGTGAGTCTCGTAGTGTGGCGCATAAAACAAGTCGATGCATTCCCTTTTGAAAAAGTCTTTTCGCTCCTTGAATTTGACGATCGTGGAGCCGAGCGTCACAACAAACAGAAGTGGGTAGATGGCTTGAAAGAGTTGACGGTACTTGGAGGCCAAAAACACCACGGCCAATGAAATGACAGGGACAAACTCAATGGAGTATTGTCTGCCCACCCCCCAAAACGAAGGCGCGTTGGAGAGCATCTTCTGAGCATAGATGGGGATGAGCATGCAAAGAAATTGAGGGTGCCGCAAGCACGCCCAACCCCCTGCAATCATCATCATCCAATGAAATTCAACTTTGGCAGGGGCGTCGGGGTGGTCGCAGGTGAACAGGTGCTGCACAACCTGCAAGGGGTGGGAGAGCATGTTGCGCGCAATGTCCCAACCCCCCACGCCCCATTCGCTGTACCGAGACAGCTGCGAACTGTGAGTCTCCCCTGCAATGGTGGGCATGATCCATCCCAGGGCCAATCCAAAATAGAGCGCACTGAAGACGATGAGTGGCCATTCGAACTGGAGGGACTCTCGCTTGAACAGACTTCGCTCATGCAGGAGAAAACCAAGCAAGAAAAACACCATCCACAAGCCCATGTTTTCTTGACAAGCCAGGATGATCGTCAAGACAAGGGCGGCGGAAACCTTGCGACGTTGAGCGAGGAAGTGCCAAAGCCAAGGCACGAGCATCGCACCCATGACATTGTTGTGAAAGTCAAATTCCAACGCGGAATAGATGCCCCAAATGGTGTAAAAATGGAAGCCGGCCCACATGGACAATCTGTCGCCGAGTCCTGCGCCTTGAGCTGCCCTGAACACCCCAATTCCACCCAGCAACATCGCGGCAATCTGGATGAACAAGAGACTTGAGTTTCCGAGCAGCCAATACACCGGCACATAGAGGAACATCACCGGGGAGAAGTGGGTGCCCAAAAACGGTTTTTCGTCCGCCTCCGTCAGACCGAGGGTGAACGTGTTTGCATTGAACTCTGAAAAGGAGTGCAGCGCGTGATTCATCATGCCCAGGTCGAGGGCATGGGTGCGAAAGAGGTGGTGATTGACAAGGGAAATGAGGGCAAAAGCAAGGCCAAACACCACCATGCCAACCCAAAACAGGGAGGATGCAGGAGGAAATTTGAACGAGCGTGGAGTCATCTGCCTGGTGAAGGCGCCGAAGTTAATGCTGCTGCAGGACCTTACGTTTGAACGCCCACATGGATGTTGGCGGCGATGGACTTGGCCTTCGCCACGAGCTCGGCCACGTTGTCGCCAGGGTCTCCGTGCGTCACGGCGACGGCCATGCGTCGGTAGGGCCGAACCGACGGCTTGCCAAACACGCGCACGTCGCTGCGCGGTGCGTCACAAGCTTCTGCCAACCCTCGAATCGCGGGCTTGGATCCCGCCTGGCCGGCCAAAGAAGGAGGGGCCAACACGACCGCGCTTGCCCCGGGACGCAAGAAGTCGATGGACCTCACGGGCAGCCCCAACACAGCACGGGCGTGAAGCTCGAACTCAGAGAAGTTTTGGGTTCCCGCCAAGGTGACCATTCCAGTGTCGTGTGGGCGCGGTGACAATTCTGAGAAATAAACCGTTCCGGGCTTGCCGTCGCGTGGATTTTGGATGAAAAACTCCACCCCCCAAATGCCACTGCCTCCCAACGATTTGGTCACCGCATCCGCCATGCCCTCGGCCTCCTTCAAGAGCTCAGGCTCCATCACCGCAGGCTGCCAACTCTCTTGGTAATCGCCTCGTTCTTGACGGTGTCCAATGGGCGCACAAAACAACGTTTCGCCTTGGTCCTGTGTCAACGTGAGCAGGGTGATTTCGTAGTCAAAATCGATGAAGGCTTCGACGATGATTTCGGCCAAATCGCCGCGTGAACCCTCCAGGGCGTAAGCCCAAGCTTTCGCAACGTCCTCGTTCTTCCGAATGACGCTTTGGCCCTTGCCTGAACTGGACATCAAGGGCTTCACCACACACGGCATCCCCACGGCGTCCACACCCGCATGGAGCTCTTGGAGTGAGGTCGCGTAACGGTAGGGAGCGGTCTTGAGTCCAAGCTCTTGCGCGGCCAAGTCGCGGATCGCCCGTCGGTTCATGGTGAAGTGCGCTGCCTTGGCGGAGGGCACCACCTTGATGCCTTGCTTCTCGTAGTCGTAGAAACGCTCCGTTCGGATGGATTCCACTTCTGGAACCACAATGTCGGGTTGATGCTTTGCGACGATGGCGTCGAGCGCATCGCCGTCGAGCATGGAAATGACTTCACACTCGTCAGCGACTTGCATGGCAGGAGCTCCGGGGTAAGCGTCGACCGCAACCACGCGCTGTCCCAACCGTTGAAGCGCGATGACCACCTCTTTTCCCAATTCTCCCGAACCGAGGAGCATCACTTTCTTGTTCATGGGCGCAAGTTAGGCGGGTGGGGTTTGTCCAAATGTTCAGGAAGCGAAGGGGCTGTCTGTTTTGAAGTTTCGCTGAATGAAGGCGAGGGCGGCCTCGAGGCTGCCTCCCATGTTGCTGGGTCGTTTGAAATTGACATCGCCGGTTAGGGCGAGCAAGGCGCCCTTGAGTTCGTCCACCTTCTCGGAGGCCGAGAGGTCGTCCTCGCGCATGCACGTCAACAGTTGTTTCAACCGCAAGTGCTCGCTTGCCGCGCGGTGGGCCAAAAGTGCGCGTTCCTCCTTGTCCAAAATGGCCATCCTGCCCTCGAAGCGAAGCAAATCCTCGTACGTGACTGGGATGTTCAAGGCACGTCCGTGTTGGTCGAGGTACGCTTGCAGCGATGCCGTCACGGGGAATGCGACTTTCTTCTTGGAAATGAGCTTGTTCGTCAAGGGAGGAAGTTGTGGGAGGTGCTTCATCATCCTAACGCGCTGGGGAACAAAACTGTTCGATGCGGGTCCGTGGCGCCAGTTCATCTGCGTTAAGTTTGGCTCATGAACACCTTCATCATCGCCGCTCGCAATGTGGCTTCTTTTTTTGCAGCCTTCGTGGTGGGCAGCATCACCATGTTCGCCCTGCATGAACTGCACATGACGATTTGGCCTGAAGAAACCATGCCGCCGGCCACCGCGTCCAAAGAAGAGTTTCAGGCCTGGATGGCGACACTCAGCTTGCCAACCATGCTTGCCGCAACGCTTGTGCATTGGATCGGCACCATGGCAGGAGTGGCCGTAGGCATGTTGGTGGCGACCCGGAAAGCCAACGGCAAGCGCCCCATGTGGCCTGCATATCTGATGGGTGGCTGGTTCTTTTTAGGCGGCATCGCCAATGCCATTCAATTGGGCACGCCTACGTGGTTGACGGTGTTGGATGCTGTGGGGTACTTGCCCGTGGCGATGTTCGTGGGAAAACGCTTGCGCGTCAGTCAACCATGAGCATGCTTGGCCACTTGTTCGGAATCATGCCGTTTTCCTTAGACGTGGGAGGGCGCAAGACCAAGTGGGTACTCCGCATCGGTGACGCTTTCACTGCGGCCAAGAATCAGAGGCATTTCAAGTTGTCTCAACATTCCTTGTCGCTGCCTCCTAAGCATTTGTTGCGCATTTGGAAGTACGCGCCAATCAACATCAATCGGACATACAAATCCAGTGAATTGTGGCAGTATATTCTTGCTCATTTGGCTTCGGATGCCCGCTTCATCGACATTGGCTCGAACATCGGCGGATATCTCAAGTTGGCCAATGAGCGAGGCATGACAACGTTGGGGGTTGAAGCCAATCCGGAGTTGGGCCCAGTGCTTGCCCAGAATCGCGAAGTTTTCGGAGAAGTGTGTTCTGTGGCACTGGGGGATGAAGAGGGTGTGCAGCCAGTCCACATCTCAGCCAACAACCCGGGGGGGTCCTCGTTGGTGGAGAGCAACAAAGGTTGGAAGTCTTCAGGTTACAACCGAACGGTGAGCGTCAAAGTGACCACCTTGGATGAGTTGCTTCATTCAAAATTGCCCGATTGGGACGTCGTTGATTTGGTCAAAATCGATGTGGAAGGGGCGGAGGAATCGGTGGTCCGAGGCATGAAGAAGGGTCTTTCTTCTGGGAAAATTCAGGCGATTTGGTGCGAGGTCAGAGGTCCAGAATCTGACCGAAACCCCAACAGTGCGCTCACTGTGAGTCGGTTTCTCGCCGATTTTGGTTTCAATGCGTTGATCTTCAATTCATCGCACAAGCCCCAGCTGAGCCCATTCAACCCTGACGCTGAATTGCCTCAGTATTTTGACTTGTTGTTTGTGAAGTCAGACCACGTTGCGGGAGCAACATGACTTCACGTTCCGTGCGAGGGAGTTCCCCAAATTGTGTCAGGAGGCGTTCGTCCGGATTGCTTTGAAAAATCTCTTGCAACTGGAAAGGACGTCGCTGACAACGCCATGATGGTTGTAAGGGTTTTCTTCCACGCCCAACGTCATCACAAGTTCAGGATTGTGGTACGTCCCAAACAGACGGTCCCAAAAAATGAAGGTACCTCCCATGTTCCGGTTGAAATGTTTGGTTGCCGCAGAGTGGTGAATCCGATGTGCTGCTGGTGAAACAAGGATGTACCGGCCGATCCAACCCCAGTTGGACTTGAAGGCAGAGTGAAGTGCCAATTGGTGCATTTCCATCAGCACCTTCACGGTGAAATAGGATTCAATTGAGCCAAAAATGGCGAATGGAATGACGTCAAAAATTCGCTTGATGGCGGTTTCGATAAAGTGGCCTCGATACCGCGTCAGCATGCAAAACTCCGTCGCCGAATGATGGAATTCATGCAGTTTCCAAAGCGCGTCAACTCGATGAAAAACCCAATGGCTTGCGTAATTCTTCAAGTCGCTGGCCAAAAAGAGCACCAAAAATTGGAGTGGAAGTCCTGGGATTGTGAAAATCAAATCAAGGTGAGTCACCTCATAGACGAGCCTGGCCAGGACATGAAATGCACCAAACGTCAACAACACTGTGATGAGATTGTACAGGTTGAAGACATCAAGCGCGAAAAACGCAACGTCCGTTTTGACGCTTCCGTTGAACTTCAAAATGCGACGAAGCGAAGATGCAGACCAGCCAACAATGAGGCATTCAAACACCAACATCCCCCCAGCTACCGCGAGGTAATAGGACAGAACCTCCGGGTTGAAGACGTCCAGGAGCTCTCTCAATTTTGAGTTCAACAGTTCGAAAACATCCACGCTCGATTGATTCTCGATTGATTTTGGGAAAGATAAGCGCCGGTTGACGTTGGGCAGGGATTGGACCTTGTCAACGGTTCAGAAAGGATGACCCAACTTCGACGTTTGGCTCTCTGCATTGGGGTCACGTCAGCGAATGTCGTACTTTTAAGTCATGCAGCACGGTTTTGCTTTGGGATGTTTCTTGGTGGGAGCATTCGCCTTGGAGTTGTGTGCGCAGCCCGTGGACCACTGGGAAGCCGTTGCGCAAGACGGCACTCTCTGGAAATATGTGGTTCCTCAATCGCAACCAGTGTCGTTTTGGACGTTGGGCAACTACGGAGAGGCAGGTTGGTCAGAGGGACCCGCTGGATTTGGATACGGGGATGGGGACGACGCAACTGAAATCGCCCCAGCACACAGCATCTATCTCCGTCACACCTTTCAGGTCGAAAACCTTGCCGACTTCAATTCCGTCATGTTTGCCGTCGATTATGACGATGGGTATGTGGCGTATTTGAATGGCACAGAAATTGGGCGAGGAAACGCCGGAGAGCCAGGAGAGGTTCTTGCGTGGAATGCCATTTTGGATGGGTGGCATGAGGCCGTGCTGTATTCGGGAGGGACGCCGGACCTCGTTGGTGTGGATGCGTCGTTGCTCGTTCAGGGTGAGAACGTGTTGGCTGTGGAAGTGCACAACAACAGCATTTCCTCCTCAGACTTTACAGCGCGCCCGTTTTTGTTCCTCGGCGCGGCGACACCCACCCTCACCTTTGGCACGCCACCAACATGGTTTCAGGAGCCGGCTTCCAACTCTCACGATGTGACATTCAATGTGAACATGGCCAATGAGGCCGTGTCGCCCGAGGGTGTGTTTTTGGCCGGCGGCGGCAATTTTGGTTTTCCAGGTGACTTCCCCATGAACGACGACGATGGAGATGGGATTTGGTCCATCACGGTTCAAGTTCCCTCCGGTTTCACAAGTCATTACACCTTCACCAACGGCGCTTGTCAGGACTGGAGTTGCAAAGAGAACCTCGTGGGCCAACCTTGTGCAGATCCGGACAATTGGAACGACCGGTTGTTGTTCAATGTGACGACCTCGACAGTCGTGAACACCTGCTTCGGTCAATGCACAACCGATGGCACCTGTGCGGCCATCCAAGGGTGCACCGATGCTGCTGCTGTCAATTTCAATCCGTCCGCTGCTGAAAATGATGGCTCGTGTGTGTTCTTGAACGAGTCGACATTGCCTTTGGTTCAAATCACCACGGCGACGCCGATTTTGGACGATCCGCGCATCGAGGCGAACATGAAGGTGACGAATTTGATGGGAGGCATCAACACCCTGGATGATGTGCCCAATGAATACGACGGCCAAATCACCATTGAAATCCGTGGTTCGTCATCCCAGTTCTTGCCCAACCAATCGTACGCATTGGAAACCCAGTATTCGACGGGTGCCAACAACAACGTCTCCCTTTTGGGCATGCCGGAAGAAAACGACTGGATTCTCCACGGTCCTTACTCTGACAAGACCTTGATGCGCAATGCCCTGATCTATGAAATGGGGGACAAAATCAACCGCTACACCACACGCCGCCGTTACTGTGAGCTCTACATCAACGGCGATTATCGAGGGGTGTACATGTTCATGGAGAACATCAAGCGGGACGACAATCGGGTGGACATTGCCAAACTTCTGCCGACCGACACGGCTGGCAACGAATTGACGGGCGGATACATCATGAAGGTGGATCGAATCCAAGGGGATTTCGATGGAGGTTGGGCCTCGCCTTATCCCACGTTGGGCAATGACGAGCAATTCATTCAACTGCACAAGCCAGAAGCCGATGATTTGCACCCATTGCAGCGGACCTACATCGAAGATCATTTCACTGCGTTCGAGCATGCCTTGGCTGGACCCAATTTTGCCGACCCGCAAGATGGCTATCGGTCATTCATCGACGTTGGTTCATTCATTGACATGTACTTCGCCAATGAAGTGACCAAGAATGTCGACGCGTATCGCCTCAGCACTTACTTCTACAAGGAAAAGGATTCAGATGGGGGCAAGATTGTCATGGGGCCGTGGTGGGATTACAATTTGGGATTTGGCAATTCCGATGGGTGCGACAGCTATCTAACCTCAGGTTTTGAATCGAATACAGGGTGCTTTGTGCTGCATCCTTTTTGGTTCGAACGTTTGAGAGAGGACCCGAACTACACAGGTCTGACCCGCTGCATGTGGGACGACCATCGATCTGACGTGTGGAGTGACGAGAGCATTCATGGAATCATCGATTCCCTGGCTGCTGTATTGGCGGGGCCGAGCATTCGAGACCATGCCAGGTGGCCTCGGTTGGGGCAGTACGTTTGGCCCAATGTCTTCATCGGCGACACCTACGATGAGGAAGTCGAATTCTTGCGGAATTGGGTCATGGCCAGATTGGCGTGGTTGGATGCCAACATTGAAGGGACGTGCATCGCAGGATGCACGGATGAGACGGCCTGCAACTTCGATGCCGCAGCGTTGTTTGACGACGGGTCATGTGAGCCTTGTGTATGTCCTGGTGACATCGATGGTGACAATGCAGTAGGCGTGGCAGACGTGTTGGGCGTGTTGGCGGAATTCGGCTGTTCCTTCAGTTGCAATGTGGACCTGGACGACGATGGCCAAGTGGGGGTGTCAGACATCCTTCAAGTCCTGGCCCATTTTGGAGACGTTTGTTGACACAGCAGGTCATCAGCAAGAAACAGGTTGGTGAACCTTTCTGGACACTCTAACTTGCCCTCAAACCAAAATCCAACCACGATGAAATCCATCAACACCATTTCTGTTGCCCTTGTGGCATTTGCGTTTGCCTTGTTCTTGACTTCGTTTGACAACTCACCTGCGGACGTGCAATATGAATTCACCTCGTTCACAGTGGTTGAATCCATCATTCCCAACGGTTTGGGACGTTCGCGCATCATCCACGCAACCGAAGAACGCGACTACCGCGAATTCACCACGGTCCGCACTGACGAAAACCAAAAGCGCAACAAGTCTGATCGCGGCGAGATTCGCGTGAAAAATTTCGAAGAGACCAAAATCTTGAACTTCTTCAATGCGGTGGGGATTCGTTTCCAAAACATCGCAGCCAACGACGCTGTGGTGAACAGCAAAGTGAGCGCCATGCTCAACGAAGGATGGGAGCTGGTCAGCACCAATGCGGGTGTTGAGTCTGTGGGAGACAAAACTGACACGGAAGGCATCTACATCACCCGCTTCTATTTCAAGCGCGCGAAGTAAAGACTGACCTTGGCTCATTCAATCCCCCAACCGCGACCGGTTGGGGGATTTTTTGTGCTTGGACGTTCCTTGACTCACCCCTCTTCTCGGAACTCAATGCTCGCAATTTCGAGGTCAAATGGCTGCGCAGTTCCGTCGTATTTCATCAATCCAACGCGCAACACATCAGACAGCTCCCGGGATGGAGACACCTTCTTCAAGTCACCCATTTGGGCTTGACTCCATGAAAAATCCTCCGTGGTCAACACAATGTCCTGCCAGTCGCCAGAGGGGGTGAAGGAGGCGTACGCATAAGGCATCCACCATCTTTGGCTGGTTTCCAACGTCAGTTTGAATGCCCCCCCTTGTCCTTTGCAGCGTATCACGACGCCACTCATGCCCTGAAGGTTTGTGTGCCCCCAAGGAGATCGCACCGACGCAAAACCACCATTGTTTTCCAGACGTGTTTGACCCATCCACCGCATGGATGAGTCGGTCAAGGTGATTTGTCCCTCTGACAACCCACCCATGACCCCGTCGTTGATAGGGGTCCAAGGAGAATCCATGTTTGTGTCAAAATGAACAAATGGAAGTGTCATGCTGGGCAATGAATCAGAAAAACAGGAGAGCAAAGTGAGTGACACGACAACAATCGAGTGCCAAGGAGAAAGGGCTTGAATCAACATGGACCATGGTTTGAACGGTTTCCTAGGGTGGAACAAGGCTCGGTCAGTTCGGTTCATGTTTCGTTTTGATTCACTTGCGACTGGCGTGCGAACTTTCCGGAACAGAGGTGGGTTTGGTGCCTATGGGACGCAAGCGTGACCTGAAAAACATGCACTTGAAAAGACCGCCGGCAGGCGATTCCAACGATGCAGATGCGCTGGATGAATGGGGCGAGGAATTGGCCCGCATGACGGCCCGCCGCCGTTTGCACAACGAGCGTCACAAACCTGGGAAAGCCAAGTGATTTAGGAGCGGCTAAAAAAATGTTTAGCCACGGCTAAAAAACAACTGCTCTCGTCTAATTTTGCCCTCATGAAGAGCTTGGTAAGGATGGTGTCGCTGGGTTTTTCCATGCACGTTCTTTGTGCCGTTGCACAATCGCCATGCCTGGTTCGTGCTGTGGATGAACAGGGGCCAGTGCCTGGGGCGACAGTGGTGTTGGATGGACGGCCTGTCGGAGCCACGAACACCAAGGGAGAGTGGAAATGGGATGACGGCCGAGGAAATCTTCACATTCACGCTCTTGGATATGAGGAGGTGCATTGGACAGGCGGATGTGAGGCGGCTGAGATTGAATTGGCAATGACCCCTTCTGTTGTGACATTGGGTGGCGCCACAGTGGTGGGTGGAATGACTCCATTGAGGCTGAAGGCCAGTCCCATTCGAACCGCAGTGTTGTCTGGAACTTCATTGAGTGCCACGCATGCCCAAGACTTGGTGGAATCGCTCGATTTCACCACAGGTGTGCGCGAAACGGTGGGGTGTGGAGTGTGTGGCACCAACAGCGTTCAACTGAACGGCATGCAAGGGGTGTATTCCTTGGTGCTGGTGGATGGTGTTCCCTTGCTTGGCGGCCTGGCTTCGGCGTATGCGCTCGACGGCCTTCCAGTGAGCATGGTGCAACAAGTCGAGGTCATCCAAGGGCCTGCGAGTGCACGTTTTGGCAGCCAGGCGGTCGGAGGTGTCATCAATGTGGTGTTGGCTCCTCTTCACCTGGGGGATGCTTCTGCCTCTGTGCGGATGGATGGCCATGGACGTTTGCAAGTTTCTGGAAGTGGTGTTTTTGGAGATGAAGTCAATCCATGGCAAGTGGGCCTCGATGGCATTCACTTCCAACGGCGCATTGATGACAATGGCGATGGATTCACAGACGCTCCAACCATGGAAAGGATCGTTGCCACAATCCGTCACCAGCGCTCGTCTGAATCGCGGCGATCCAGGTGGACCGCCAAGGGTTACCTCGAGGAGCGGTTTGGGGGACAATTGAATTTTCAAGAGGCGGACCGGGGGACGGACAATGTGTACGGGGAGCGCGTTGACCTGGCGCGCACGGAGGTCACATGGGGCAGTGTTCCCGAGGACGGTCGAGGTTGGACGTTCCAAGGAGGCGGGGCGTTTCACCAGCAGTCATCGACCTATGGCCTGACCAATTTTGACGCACAGGAAATGGTGGCCAACCTGGATGCGTTCCATTCGGGGTGGACCTGGGGAGAGAGCCATGCCTTGCGAGGAGGTGTGAGTGTGTTGTGGGACTTCTACGTCGACGACACCCCGGCGTCCTCGGACATGAATGTTTGGGTTCCTGCTGCATTTGCGGAGGTTTCTGGTTCCAAAGGGAGCCTGTCATGGATCCATGGATTGCGTGTGGAGATGCCTGGAAACCAGGATGTTGTCATTGCACCAAGGGTGAATGTCAAGTGGTCTCCAACGTCGATCTGGGATGCCCGTTTGAATGCCGGACGCGGGTACCGACGGGTGCATCTTTTCACAGAGGAACATGCGGCGCTCGATGGATCACGGCAGGTGTTGTTGTCTGAGGGTGGACTGAATCCAGAATCGAGCTGGAATGCCAATTTGAGTTTCACGAGAACGTTGGGAAATGAACATTGGACAGGATCGGCTTCCATCCAGGCGTTCAGCACGCTCTTCACCGATCGCATCTATGCCGATTATGACACCCTGCCGAACGCCATTCTGTATCGCAATGTGGAAGGGGTTGGGTGGAATCGAGGTGTCAGTGGAGACCTGTGGTTCAACGGCACAGGAGGTTGGCAATTCTCAGGAGGCGCCACATGGCTGCGCTCGGAGTTGTTCGAGTTGGGAATGTCGTCGGATGTGGCCGATCCCGTAGAATTTGTACCCAACTGGACCACCAATGTGACGATGGGGCGCACAGGGAAAACGTGGGGTTGGAACGTCGTTGCCCAAACGGTGGGGCAAATGGTGGTGCCCTTCTACGACGACTTGCGTGCTGAGTCGAGTGAGCCCTACTCGTTGATTCACACGTCCGTCAACCGCTCTTTTCTGACTGAAAAAGGAGGGCGTCACACCTTGACGGTGGGTGTTCAAAACGTCACTGACGCCGTTCAGCAGGATCCCATCATTGGCATCGACGACCCCTTTGATGACGCCTTTGATGCGTCTCGAGTGTACGGTCCTTTGGAGGGGCGGCGGGTCTTTGTTGAGTGGACATGGCGCCTAGAAGGACGATAGGTCAACACGGTGAGGTCAACCTTCCCGGCGCCACAGATTGCGCCAGCGCCATTTGAATTTGGCCACAGTGTGCTTCCGAATGATGCCTCGAGAGATGAGCCAAAACACCACAAGCCATCCGATGCCTTTCAACAAGAAGAACATGAATCCCGCTGCGCCAAGGGCTTCCAACCAATGAAACAGAGTCTCCATGGCCTCAAAGGTAACGTTGTTGACCCTCAGAGATGGTGCAGAAACACCCGTGAATGGGCGTAAAGCACGGCTTCTCCTGAGACGAGAACATGCTTGGGCAGCACTTGGCAATGCAGGTTGCCCCCGCGGGGGGAGAGTTGGCGAGCCTCCAGCATTGTTTTGCCGAAACGCTCTGCCCAAAAGGGGGCAGAGGTGCAATGTGCAGATCCCGTCACAGGGTCTTCAAGCAGGGTTGCCTGTGGTGTGAAATAACGAGAGACGAAGTCCACCTCGTCTCCGGGCGCTGTCACGATGACGCCTCCTGTGCCCAAGTTGGTCCTGTCGAACAGGGAGCGGTTCACCGAAAAGGCCTCCACCTCACGCTGATTCCTGTACACCAGCATGTAATCTCTGGATTTGTGAACCTCGATCGGCTGCGCGGAAAGGGACTCTGACAATTCAACGGGCAGAATGGCCGGTTCGGGAGCACGGTTGGGCAAGGTCATTTCGAACCCTCTTTCGCATCGTACGATGACCAGGCGGCCACTGTGTGTGTCGAACGCCACCTCGTTTCGATCGGGTTCCAGATGGGTCAGCACCACATAGGCCGAAGCCAAGGTTGCGTGGCCACACAAGTCCATTTCCAAGTCAGGGGTGAACCAACGCAAGTTGTAGCCTGAATCGTTTTTGACAAGAAATGCGGTTTCTGCCACGGCATTTTCTCGAGCGAGGTTGAGCAGAACCTCATCGTCCAACCATTGGTTCAGAGGCATGACGCAGGCGGGATTGCCTTGAAAAACCTCCGATGCAAAAGCGTCCACGCGGTACAAGTCCAACTCCATGAAGGCAAGGTACAAGTCCTCGTCTTGCTATCCTTGCAACCATGAATCTTCGAACCCTCGCCTTGCCGGGTGGACCCGTCATTGCAGTGTTGACATGGTGGGTGTCCATGGTTTTTCAGGTGCCAGTGGACATGGCTGCCGTCTTGATTGCGGCGTCCTGGATGCTCACGTGGTGGGTGTCTGAGGCAGTGCCGCTGGGGGTCACGTCGCTGCTGCCCTTGGTTTTGTTTCCATTGCTGGGTGTGACAGATGTGGCTTCGGCAGCTGGCCCGTATGGTTCGAAATACGTGTTCTTGTTCATGGGAGGGTTTCTCATTGCCATTGCCTTGGAACGCTGGCGGCTTCACAAGCGATTTGCATTGAATGTGCTCGTTGCGGCGGGTGGGAATCCACGACGGCTTTTGGGTGGTTTCATGTTGGCAACCGCGGCACTGAGCATGTGGATTTCCAACACGGCGACCACATTGATGATGTTGCCCATTGCCATGTCGGTGCTGTCCAGCATTGACATCCAACGTCATCCCCATTTGCCGATGTCAATGTTGCTGGGAACAGCGTATGCCGCCAATGCAGGAGGCATTGCCACTCTTGTTGGGACGCCGCCCAATGTGGCGATGGCAGGCCTGCTGGAAGAGCACACGACGAGATCGGTGGCTTTTTTGGAATGGAGCGCAATGGCGTTGCCTTTTTCGATCCTGCTGCTGGCATTGATTTACCTCTTGCTCACAAGGGTGTTGTGTCCGGTCTCCAAGACATCACTGTCAACAGGTGTTGAAGGCTTGAAAAAAGAGCTTGGTGCTTTGGGGGCTTGGACTGCGGCTGAGAAGCGAGTGGCCGTGGTGTTTGCCACGACGGCGTTGTGTTGGATGGGCCGAAGATTCATCGTGGCACAATGGGGATTTCCTTTGAACGACACTTCCATCGCCATGGCGGCTGGATTGCTTCTCTTCGTTTTGCCTGCCGGCGGTTTGGAATGTGACCAGCGGATTCTCACGTGGGAGGACGCCAAACGTCTTCCCTGGGACATTTTGTTGCTGTTTGGTGGCGGCTTGACATTGGCCAAGCAGCTTGCCGATGCCAATGTTCTTGATGCCATTGCGGATTCAGTCTCTGCGTTGCCCAACATGTCTCCCTCACTCTTGATTGCAGGATTCGTTGTCATGTCGTTGTTCTTGACCGAGGTGATGAGCAACCTTGCGTTGACAGTCGTGATGGTTCCCGTCGTTGCGAATGTGGCCTTGAATTGGGGGATGGATCCATTGATGCTTGTCGTACCTGTGACCATGGCCAGCAGTTGTGCTTTCATGTTGCCCATGGCCACGCCTCCCAATGCCATCGTGTTTGGGAGCGGCTTGTTGCACATGAGCGACATGGTGCGCGTTGGTCTGGTGCTGAATGTGGTGGCTGCATTCGTGACGTGGTTGTGGTCCATTTGGGTCCTGCCTGTTTGGATGCAGCAATTCTGAGGATTGACACCACCAGGAACACCCCTTTGTGGGTCAGTCCGCACCACGCCAGCCCTCTTCGTTCACGGCTCGAGTTGCGCGGCCCATATCACAAAGGACGGGTCGGAAAGGGCGCGCAGAAATGCAATGAGGTCGGCCTTGTCTTGCGATGAAATGGTTCGGGGTCGAACCCTGGGGTCCTGGTTGACATGATTGGCGCCGCCTGATGCGTAGTGGTCGATCACATCTGCGAGGGTTGGCATCGAGCCGTCAAACATGTACGGCGCCGTCTCTGCCACATTGCGAAGGGAAGGGGTCTTGAACGCGCCAAAGTCGAGAGAGTCGAGGGTCAATCGATATGCCCCTGGGTCTTGATATTCTGCATAGAGTCCGGTGTTGTGGGTTTGGAAATCGGTGAGGAACACCCCGGAGTGACATCCCACACACTCCAGGCTCTCGAAAAGTTCAAGACCTCTCAATTCAGCATCGCTGAGAGCGTTCTCATCCCCTTGAAGCCACGCATCGTACATGGAGGTTCCGCTGACCAGCGTGCGCTCAAAGGCGGCGATGGAGCGGGTCAAAACATAGGCGTCGAACGGACGTTCGAATGCCTGCTCCGACCAATGCTGGTATTGCGGGTCTAGCGCCAAGGCATCCACAAGCTCCACGACGTCCCTGTTGAACTCTGTTGGTTCTTGAATGGGAGCCAGGACTTGGGCTTCAAGCGAGTGGATGCCACCCTCCCGATGGAAGGCAGGTTGCCAAGCCATGTTCATCAAGGCAGGTGCGTTGCGCGTGCCCGCAACACCGTCACTTCCTTCGGGAACGGCTAGATTTTGGGCAAATGCATGGGAAGGGATGTGGCAAGAGGCGCAGCTGACGGCACCGTCATCACTCAGGCGTTCATCGAAGAACAAATGCCGTCCGAGTTCCCATTTGGCCTCGTTCAGCGCGTTGTCTTCCTCCGCTGGCATCGCTGGAAAATGCGATGGCACGTCCCGGACATCTTCTTGGGTCCATGCATGGGGGGGCGTTTCGCAGCCGATCAAAAGCCACAAAACGCCACAAATGGCGCAGGGATGAGATGTGGAACGAGTGAACATCGCGGTTTCTGAAAGGTACATCGCGGTTGCTTGGGGTGGAGTTGCACAGACGGTCGATGTAATTTTGGGAGCTCAACCAGAAAACATGCCTCAGACCATTCACCACGCCATCCTCTACGTATTTCAAGTGAAAAAGGGTCAAGAAGCTGCATTCGAGGCAGCCTGGGCAGACGTCACGCGCGAGATTCACGACAAGTGTGGAAGCCTGGGGTCGCGCCTCCATACGTGGGTTGGAGGAACCTATTGGGCCTATGCCCAATGGCCGAGCCGCGAAGCGCTCGAAAATGCCGCAATTGAAGGTCATGAATCGTTGATGGAGGCCCGCAAGCGGATGGTGGATGCCTGCGAGAGCATGGAAGTGTTTGGCGAGGGCAACATTGTTCACGACCTCTTTGTGAAGGAAGGCTGAAGCGCAGACTCATGGACAAGGTAGACGACATCATTGAGGTCAACATGTTTGAGGATCCCACCTACAAGGTCTTGACAGATCAGACCTGAACCCATGGGGGTGAGGCCTTAAGTTTGTCCCTCACCCCCAAGGCCATGATTCGATACAATCCCAAAAGCTGGTTCAGTCTGATTTTTGCTGCCTACAGCAGGCACGTGTTTCGCCGGTTGTTTCCCTTGCTTTTGGCCATGGGAGTTTTGAGCGCAGGCGTCTGCTACGTGGAATTGCACCATTTGAAAAAGCCTGTGGAGTTGAGCAATGTGGTGCATTCGTTGCTCGGTTTCGTGTTGTCGTTGTTCCTCGTGTTCAGGACAAACACAGCGTACGACAGATGGTGGGAAGGCCGAAAGCAATGGGGCGGGCTTGTGAATGTGTCGAGAACGTTGGCTTCTAGGGTGCGCGAGTTCAGCAAAGACGAAGCGTCGTGGACCTTCTTTCAAGTTCACATTCCGGGATTTGTCGATGCCTTGCGGGACCACCTTCGACCCAACCAACCTGGAGAGCCAACAAGGCCAGAGGATGGTTGTTTTGCCTCTGCGGACCATGCGCCCAATGCTTGGGCTCAAGCCATGGAGCGCGAGGCGATGAAGCGTCTTGAGGCCGGAGAGTGGACGCCTCAGCAGCATTGGTTGGTTTCCCAAAATGTGGAGCGGATGGTCGACATTCTCGGGGCGTGCGAGCGCATCTTGAAAACCCCCATCCCTTACAGCTACAGCATGTTCATGAAGAAGTTCATCTTCCTGTACGTGGTGACCTTGCCCTTGGGATTTGTGACGACGTTTGGCTGGTGGGCTGTGCCCGTGGTGATGTTGGTGTTCTACATTTTGGTCAGCGTGGAGCTGATTGCAGAGGAGATTGAGGACCCTTTTGGTGTGGATGAAAATGACCTGCCCTTGGACGACATGTGCGCTACGATTCGGGCCAACACAGATGAAATTTTGAGCCGTGGCTGAGTCCGCTCCTGGTCGGTCATGCCGACCCCGTGTGCACGGGGCCATGTTCTTGGCATTCGGAGCGATGTCCGGAGCATTGGGTGCGCATGCCTTGGATGGGGTGCTGACACCCGATCGTTTGGATTCGTGGGCCACGGCTAGCCTGTACATGATGGTCATGGGCGCGTCTTTGATGGGCGCGCAGGGTCGGCACAATTCGCATGCTGCTGAGCGGGCGTTGCGGGTGGTCACTGCTGGCACCGTGCTTTTTTCAGGCAGCATCATGGCACTCGTCATGTTGGCCACGTTTGACATGGCGCCCGGGTTGAGACGCGCGTTGGGCCCGATGACGCCCACAGGAGGGGTGCTGATGATTGGCGGTTGGGTGGTTTGGGCTTGGCTTCACCGCAAGCATTGATGCCTCAACTGGGATTTGTGACGGAGCCGTGACACGGTTTGTCCGTCGAGGGGGCACGTCGGCCGGTACCTTTGCAGGTCCATGATGGCCACATCAACAACGAGATGGATTGCTGTTGTGCTGACAGCTGGGTCGTCGCTGCTCGCCTTAAGCCAAGACACCCTCGAAGGTGTGGTCATGGACGAGCGTGGCGTTCCCTTTGAACAAGCACACTGCGTGGTGGGACAATCCGTCGTGATGACCAATGCGGAGGGTCAGTTTCGGTTCGAAACGTCGTCCAACCTCATGCAGCGTCAGGTCAAACTTTCTGTCAGTCACCTGGGGTATTCAAGTGTCGAAATGTGGGTCTTGTGGCCCAGTTCTGAGGTCAAGGTGATCATGACATCGGAAGGCCAAACGCTGTCTCCAGCCCTGGTCGCCTCCTCACTCACGGGCACCTCTTCCGTTGCAGAAGTTCGGCCGCTTGAAGTCGACATGTTGGACGCTGTGCCCGCGACTTCCCGAATTCAGGCACTTCGAGCGGTGGCGGGGGTCCACATAATGTCCGCAGGTCAAGGAATGCTGAGGCCTGTTTTGCGAGGGTTGTCCGGATTGAGGGTGGCGACGTTGTTTTTGAATGCCCGCGTGGAGAGTCAGGCATGGGGTGAAGGACACGGCATTTTCTTCCCTGAACAGGGAGTCGCCCGCATGGATGTCATCCGCGGCCCGGAAGTCTTGCAAAGCGGTCCCGATGCGTATGGCGGGGTGTTGAGAGTCGTGCCAGTAGGCCCTCTGTTAGAGCCTGGGAGGTTGACGCAGCTTTCCGTCTCTGGGCACAGCAACACCAAAGGCATTCAGGCTTCGGTCATGACCCAAAAAAGGAGTGAGCGCGCACATCACGTGTTGCTCTCGGGTGTCAATCGATTCAATGAATATCGCCTGCCTGATGGGGAAATGGTGATGGGCTCAGCGTTGAGGCAATTCTATTCACAGGGTCGGTTTGGGTACATCCGCGACTGGGGCACATGGGAGGGGGCTTACAGCTCGTGCTACAACACAGCGGGAATCGTTGGGCCCGGTGGCACAGAACAATCTGGCGACCACATGCTCACCACAGGGGCACATTTCCAGACCGGGGCTTGGAAGTGGCACCCAACCCTCAGCTACCAGCTCAATCACCGAAAGGAACTCTCGGTGGTAGGCCCTGACAGTTTGACCGAGGACAACGAGCGTCGTTACACTCAGCTGGATCTCAGCCTGCGGGCCACGCGGTTGGATGTCTTTGCGGATCGCGCAGGAGAGTCGGGATGGACGTGGACCGTTGGCGCGCAAGGCCATGTGAAGTCAAACAGCAACGACACGGCCCTGATCGATTTGAATGCTCAGTGGATTCCCGATGCCGACATGGCGGGAAGCGGTGGGTTTGTTCGGGTGTCACACACCCAAGGGGCATGGGTGCCTTCTGCTTCAATTCGGGGTGATGTCCATCACATTTCTTGGGCGACAAGAAGCTTGCCCAACACGGATGTCGACGCCATCTTGAGAGATGGAAGCCGATCGTTTCAAATGCTGTCGGGTGCTGTGGGTGTCAAGTGGGTGCCCAGCGACAGGCACTTGTGGGGCTTGAGCTTGATGCGCGGCAACCGGGCACCTGGCCTTTCTGAATTGTTGGCCACGGGAAATCATTTCGACAGTTTTCGGGAGGAACGGGGCGACCCCAATCTGGGAATCGAGACCAGTCACGGGCTTGAGTTGCAATGGGTGAAGCAGCCTGTGATGGGGCAGCAATGGTGCGGTGATGTTGCAGCCTATGCGAGTTGCATTGACAATTTCATGCTGCTCGTTCCAACCTCGGAGGTCAATGCGGCAGGACTCCCTGTTCAACTGCATCAAGCAACGACTGCCTTTTTGAAAGGCATTGATGCCAATGTCAAATGGGTGTCTGCGGGCAACGAGCGGTGGTCGGTGAAGATGGCAGCCTCCTATGTCGATTCAAGAGATGCTTTCGGCGAGGTGCTTCCGTGGACCCCGCCAGCGACGGGTCGGTGCGAGGTTCAGAAAATGTGGGGTGGGACCGAGCTCTTGAAAGGCACGAGTGCGCTTGTGTTTGAAGCTTCCAGAGACGCCTTGTTGTGGCATGCCAGCACGACGCTGACTTCGGGCCCACATTGGACGGTCAGGGCCCAACTGATCAACCTCACAAATGCCCGTTACATCCCCACCTTGTCATTGTTGCAGAACTTGGGTGTTCCGGAGCCTGGTCGGAATGTGCGCCTTCAGCTCGTGCATTCGTGGTGAGTTGGATTTGGGGGCGGAGGCTGCGCTTCTTTGGCGTAGTTTGCCTCCATGAAAAGAGGTCAGTTTTTGACATCCATGGGAGCGGCATTGACGGCTCCGTTTGCGCTGCCCTTTACGGGTTTAGGTCAAGGCGGCCGCAAGGCGGCCTCGACTCGCAGCAATTGCGTCTTGGTCCCGTCTGAGACGCCTGGTCCTTTTCCGTTGGATTTGACGGAAAACGCGTTCTTTTTTCGACAGGAAATTCATGAAGACCGGGTGGGGGTGCGGTTGCGTCAGCGCATCCGGATTTTGGGTGCAGACAATTGCGAGCCGCTGCCAAACGTGCGGGTCAACATCTGGCACTGCGATGGGGATGGCAATTACTCAGGCTATGCTGCGATGAACTCCGAGGGACAAACGTATTGTCGTGGGTATCAGATCACCGATGCCAATGGCGAATGTGAATTCGTGACCATTTTTCCGGGATGGTACAATGGGCGTGTGACCCACGTGCATTTTCAAGTGTTTGTGAGTTCACAATACAGCGTGGTGAGCCAGTGGACGTGGCGGCATCAGGATGCAGTGGATGCGGTGAACTCACATCTCGAATTGTATCCGCAGGGGCCAGACCCCCTGACACCTGAGGAGGACTTCGCCTTTGTGGATGGATTTGAACTTCAAATGGCGGATTTGGCGTGGGATGAAGAAGCACAAGAGTACGTGTCTCATTACGAAGCCACGGTGGAAGGCGCCGGCACGACAGGGGTGGGGCACCAGGAATTTCAAAACGAAGCGCTGTTTCTTTTGGGCCAAAACGTGCCCAACCCTGTCGTGACAAGAACCTACATCCCTTTGCGGTTGAAGAAGCCAGCCAAGGTCATTTGTTCTTTGTGGTCGCTGCAAGGACAATGCGTGCATCGAAAGGACATGGGGACCATGGAGGCAGGTGAGCACAAGTGGAGCCTTGATTTTGAGGCCATGCAACTGCCAGTTGCGTCCTACATCTATCAGGTGGAAGTTTTCGCCGACCGCGTCAGACACACCGATGTCAAGCGCATGACGGTGATGCGGTGAATGTTGTTGAAACGAAGACGCGATGAATCCACTTACGCACAAAGCATTGGCCGCTGCCATCGAGGCAGGGCAAGCCATTTTGAAGATTTACGAAAAGGAAGACTTGAGTGTGGAGTGGAAAGAGGATGCGAGTCCGCTGACCTTGGCGGATCGGGCCGCCCACACAGTCATCATGCACCACCTCTCGGACTCGGGCATCCCAGTGCTTTCGGAAGAGGGCAAACACCTGCCGTACGACCAACGAAAGTTGTGGAGTGACTTGTGGATTGTGGACCCGGTGGATGGCACCAAGGAATTCATCAAACGCAACGGTGAATTCACCGTGAACATTGCATTGGCAAGGGAGGGCAAGCCAGTTTTGGGGGTGGTGCTCGCGCCGGTGTTGGGCCAGGTCTATGTTGGCGAGTCAGGTGCAGGTGCGTGGCGCATGAATGTGCCCATGACTTCGGCCTTGGATTTGGACGCTGTCTGGGAGACGAGGCAAGCCCTGCCTTTGGAGTCTGCGATGGAACGCCCATTCACCGTGGTGGAAAGTCGATCTCACATGTCGCCGGAAACGGAGGCATATGTGGACAAAATGCGAGCGACTCACGGTTCCGTCGAGCTCATCAGCAAGGGCAGTTCCCTGAAGTTGTGCATGGTGGCAGAAGGCACCGCAGATGCGTACCCGAGGTTTGCTCCGACCATGGAGTGGGACACCGCTGCTGGACAGGCGGTATGTGAGGCTTCAGGTTGTCAGGTCATCGACCAAAACACAGGAGAAACCATGAGATACAACCGTGCAGAACTCCTGAATGCTTGGTTTTTGGTGTCGCGCCATCGCTGACTCCGAATGAAGGGCATACCTTGCTTGCATGAAGATTGAGGCCAAGACGGTGGAAGGGTGTTGTAAAAATGTGCCTTCTGATCGCAAAGAATCCAAGGTGCGTTGGGTTTGTTTGCTTCTGTTGTCTTGTGTTTTTGTGGGAGCCCATGGCCAGGTTCATTGGTGGCCTACCGAGGTGGGAGCTTCCACAGGATATTGGCTCACCAAGGTGTCCATGAGGGATGTTCCTGATGGGGCGGCGTACGGAGGGCATTTCGGTTGGATGACCAAGGCCACAAATGGATGGGCTGCTGGCAGTGGTGGGATTGAGCACGGCGGATTTGTAGGGATTCACAACACGGGTGCGGAAGAGTACGGGTGGCAGCCACAAGCCGGTTGGACGCTGCGAACGGGTCTGACTCGCCTCGTTGGATGGTCGTTCTCCGCAGGCGTGGCCTACAATCAGAACATTTACGACGAAGTCAGTGCTCCCGATCTGGAAGCGGTGGGTTCGCATTGGAATGCCCTGGCGAGGTTGGGCATCACCATCGCCAACGACAGCCGGATGTCTTTGGGCCTTGGCATTTTGCACACGAGCAATGGCGCAATCAAGCGCCCCAATTTGGGCATCAACACCCCTCAGGCGAATTTGGTCGTGCGTTTGGTGGAAACGCCCAGACGACCTGTTGCGCTCGATGTGGCGGAACGTGGAACGTGGAGGCACGCGATGGCCCTCGGCTTTGGTGCAAGGGATCAGTTTCGAGTAGGGGATGCGCTGGGCGTTCAGGAAGTGTTTGCGCAGTCTTCCTATGTCAGAAGTCACAGATATGCCTGGACTGGCCAAGTGTCTTTGGTTCATCACGGCGCGGTCGGCGCAGTGCATCCCGACGATGCCGCCGAAGACAGCAGCGTGGTGACCGTACTGGACCGCCTGCAGCCCAACCTCAGTGCCGGGTGGACATGGATGTTGGGCCGGGCTCGCATGGACTTGCTGTTTGGTGCGGTGTTGATGAACCCTACGCCAGGCCTCGTTTGGCGTTACAACAAGACGCAGTTGTGGTTCTCGGTACATCCCAATGTGGATGTGCTCGTGGCGTTGCGGTTCTCGGAAATCAGGGCGGATTATGCGAGCCTCGGTGTGGCCATGAGACTGGGTCAAACGGAGAACAACTGCGCGACCTGTCCCAAGTGGGGCTTTTGACTTGAGGGAGGTTTGGCCTTATCTTGAAATGTGGCCGCGTCTCACCAGCAACCATTGCCTTACGACACCCTCATTCTTGAAGGGGGCAGTTTGAGGTGTGCCTTTTCAGCGGGTGTCATGGATGCACTGATGCTTCTTGGCCCTGTGTCTTTTGAACGGATTTTGGGTGTGAGCGCAGGGTCGATGGTGATGGCCACGTATTTGTCTGGTCAATACAAGCATTTTTATCGGATTTCAAGGGAACTCGTGGACGATGGCAAATTCATCCGGTTCTCGTCGACTTGGTCCAAGGAGGGGTTGATGAATTTGACCCATCTCAAGGCCCACGTGATGCGTCATGCCCCTCTGAAATTGGAGGCACTCACCCAGGCCCAAACCACCACGAAGACAATTGTGGTCACCACGTGTTTTCACACCGGGAACGCTCAATACGTGGTTCCAAATGGCAGGGAATGGCTCGATGCATTGGTGGCATCGGCATCGCTGCCCTTGGTGACCCGAGGCAAGGTGAAGTTCAGGGGGAAATGGATGTTTGACGGAGGGTATTCTGACCCCTTGCCTTTGGACAAAGCGCTGGAATTGGGAGGTCGTCACATCCTTGTTGTGCGCACACGACCCATGGGTGACCATGCTGCACAGAGCTATGTGGATTCCTTTGGGTCGTATTGGTATCGAGACAACAACGTGCTGGCCCCTCTGTTTGAAAAAGGCCACGAGCGCTACAACGACACGG
>JAYZBB010000060.1:0-20959 GCA_036339415.1 Bacteroidota bacterium
TCCTAGAGCCGGTGGAGGGATTCGAACCCCCGGCCAGCTGATTACAAATCAGCTGCTCTGGCCTCTGAGCTACACCGGCAACATTTCAAAGAACAGGGCAAAAAAAACCCTCCCAGTTTTCGGGAGGGCAAATGTATGAAAGAAATCCACGTCAACATACGCGGAACTGTTGGAATTTTTTATGGCTCTTCAACACCTCATGCGTGGGCTTTCATGACTTGACGACGAAGGGCTTCATGAACTTCATCCATGGCGGCTTCGAAGCTGGAAGCCCGACGTTTCGCGAAAAGGTCTTTGCCCGGCACGTGAGCCTTGACTTCGACCACTTTGTTGTCTCGATTTTCACTCTTTTCCACGCGCAAAAAAACCTCGCATCTCTGGAGGTCCCCATTGAAGGTCAACAGCTTCTCGAGCTTGTTGGTGACAAAGTCCAACAGCGCCTGATCGGCATCAAAATGGATGGAATGAATCTGTATTTGCATCGATCGAGAGGGTTAGTGCCCCTCCGCATTTCGATGGTTCAGCGGCGAAGCTTTATGAAACTCCTTCAGCTTTGCTGTCGTGTGCTGCGTGTACACCTGCGTCGAGGACAAACTGGCATGTCCGAGCAAGTCCTTGACCGCGGCCAGTTCGGCGCCTCTGTTGAGCAGGTGTGTGGCAAACGTATGCCGAAGAACGTGAGGACTGCACTTTTGCAGGCTGCTCACTTCTCCAAGATAGTGATTCACCCTTCGATACACAAATGACGGATACAAGGAGCTTCCCGCATCCGTGACGAACAATTCATCCCCTCCGACAGGCCTGTCCATGACGTGTTGCATGATGCTTTCGAGTGTGGCTGGCAAAATCGGCAACATGCGCTCCTTGCGACCCTTGCCGTAGACACGCAGTTCTCTTCGTGCCCCGTCGACATCCTGGATCTTGAGAGAAATCAACTCACTCATCCGAATGCCGGTCTCATACAGAAGAGCCATCATGCTTCGGTCTCTTCTTCCCCTCCAATCGTTGTCGAACACTTCTTCCGCGAAGAGTTTGCTCATGGCGTGCTCTGGCACAACTTCAGGCATTCTCTTTTCGACTTTGGGCAACACAACAGATTCTGCAGGGTTGTGAGTCATCAAGCCTTGTCGTCTCGCGAACTTGACGAACGTCCGATACACGCTCATTTTTCGATGGATGGTCCTCGCAGACTTCCCTCCCTTCACCAAACCGACCACCCACGAACGAATCCACTCTGGCTCCACCGCTGTGATGTCTGCTTCCTCGTAGGCGTCCCGCATGAAGGACTGCATTTGATTCAGGTCAGAGCGATAACAGCGTATGGTGTGCTCACTGCCCCTCTTTTCCTTTTTCAGGTAATCCAGGAACGACGCAATGTTCTCAGCAGGATGGATGACAGGTTGGGACATGAAAAAGGCGATAAAGCTCACGCAATATCGCCAAAAGTGTCGACATAACAAAAATTATGTCATCTAATTATCGAATTATATCACTCAGACTTCAAGTTCAAACCATTCTTGTAGGCAGCCTTTTTGCGCATCTCACGGTTCAACACACTGGGCTTGACAAATTCGCGGCGAGTCCGCAACTGCTTCATCGTCTTCGTTTGGTCGAATTTCTTCTTGAATTGCTTGAGGGCACGTTCGATGTTGTCTCCCTCTTTGACTTGAATGCTAAGCATGTTCTTCTGAATTGGGCGTCAAAAATAAGGAACATTTCAGAAATCCCGGTCAATCCTTGAGCAATTCTCGACTGATGACCAGTTTTTGGATTTCACTGGTGCCCTCCCCGATGGTGCACAGTTTGCTGTCTCGGTAAAACTTTTCGGCTGGAAAATCCTTGGTGTACCCGTAACCTCCAAGCACCTGAACCGCCTCAGTGGCCACCCGAACACACACCTCGCTGGCTTCGTATTTGGCCATGGCGCTTTCCTTGGTGACGGACCTCCCCTCGGTTTTCAAGCCGCACGCCTGCAGAGTCAACAAATCGGCAGCCTCAATGGAAGTGGCCATGTCAGCCAACTTGAAGCCGATGGCCTGGAACTGGGCGATGGGCTGACCAAACTGTTCTCGCTCTTTCGCGTATTGAGTCGCAGTTTCCATGGCACCTTTTGCCATCCCCAACGCCAACGACGCAATGCTGATTCTGCCACCGTCAAGAATTTTCATCGCTTGGATGAATCCCTCCCCAATTTTTCCAAGAACATGACTGTCCGGAATCCGGCACTGATCAAAGATCATCTCAGCTGTTTCGCTCGAACGCATGCCGAGCTTGTTCTCCTTTTTGCCGCCTGAAAATCCTTGCGTTCCTCTTTCCACAACAAACGCTGTGATGCCACGGCTGTCTAGAAGTTCTCCCGTGCGCGCCAAGACCACTGCCACATCTCCTGTGATGCCGTGGGTGATCCAATTTTTGGTGCCATTGAGCACCCAGTGGTCCCCGTCTCGCTCTGCAACGCATCGCATGCGCATGGCGTCACTTCCCGTGTTGGCTTCTGTCAGCCCCCATGCTCCAATCCATTCTCCTGATGCCAGTTTGGGCAGCCACTTGCGCTTTTGATCTTCATTGCCAAATTGCAAGATGTGACCTGTACAAAGGCTGTTGTGTGCTGCCATTGACAATCCGATCGAACCACACACCTTGGCGATTTCCTCAATGGCCATCTTGTATTCATAGTAGGTCAAACCCGCCCCTCCATATTGTTCTGGGACCAACATCCCCATCAATCCGAGCTCTCCCATCTTGCCGAACAACTCTCGCGGAAAATGTTGTTCTTCATCCCATTCCATGCGGTGGGGCAAAATTTCAGAATGAACAAAGTCTCGGATGCTCTCTCGCATCAACTGTTGGTCTGATGTCAATGTCAGCTGCATGGTTTCCTGTCGTTGAGGACCGCTAAGTTCGACAAAGTCGGCTGAGTCTCTTTCGGGTGGGACAAGTTTCAGTCCTTCTCACAAATGTCCAAATAGGGATCCCACGTTGAGCGCTCCAGGGAGTCAGGAGACAGTCGTTTCCAAAACACCTCCATGCTTGGCGCAGAGCGTCCGAATGCCCGCAGCACTCGTCTGGTTTGGTCAGCATCAAACAAAGGGTGGGCCACCAGCGTTCGAAAGGACAACGTGTCCAGACAAAGTCGAGATTGACTGCCTGCCTGCACCGTCATTTGGGAACGGTTCTTCTCCACAATGGATGCATCCAATCCATACACGAGTTTCAGCTGATCCACAGACACAAAGCCACCAAGCGATTTCCTGAATTTCACGGTCCGATTGGACAACACCTTGCCCCAAACTGGCAACCGTTCCCATTCCGCTGCTGTGGCCAAATTGATGTCCAACAACCGTTGGGAATGCTTTTCAGAAGGCGGTAAGTCCAAAAGACTGCCCTTGGCACGATGCTGGGGAGCGTGGACCCTTTGATCTCGACGTGACACGATCTCCTCTTTGAATCCCGGGACTGGGCGTTCCTCAAGCCAGTCCAGCATGTCTTCAACACTGGCCTTGGGAATGAGTGCACGCCTGTCTTCCCACACTTTACGCTGCCAAGCATGGCTCAACAACACACAAGTCAACAGAAACCCCGCGCAACCAATTTCGACGAGCAAGGCGCTCTTGACACTGAAAAAAGGACCGCTGACGTCAGTCGTATCGCTTGATTTCCCCACTCTTCACCCTCCTCATGTAATCCCCCAAATCCTCGCGAACCTCTCGGGCCATGAAATACAATCCCAAAACATTGGGAAAACACATGGCAAAAATCATCGCATCTCCGAAATCAAACACACTCTGTGCACTGATGGCTGATCCAACAATCACAAACATGCAGAACAACGCTTTGTAGGTGATGTCCATGGCCCGCGTTTCCCCAAAAAGGTAAGTCCATGCCTTCAACCCATAGTAGCTCCAACTGATCATGGTGCTCAATGCAAACAAAATCACAGCAACCGACAAGACAACAGGGAACCAAGACAACGTTTGGCTGAATGCCGATGACGTCAAATTGATGGCCTGCAATTCACCAGCCTGGGCACTCGCAAGCACACCAGCTTGGTCGTACATTCCGTAATCTGAAATGACAATGACCAGGGCGGTCATTGTGCAAATGACCACCGTGTCAATGAATGGCTCCAACAACGCCACCACACCTTCACTGACTGGCTCGTCGGTCTTCGCAGCACTGTGCGCAATGGATGCGGAACCAATGCCTGCCTCATTCGAGAACGCCGCACGTTTGAATCCTTGGATCAACACTCCGACCAATCCACCGTACATGGCATCGCTCTTGAACGCGCCGCTCAAAATTTTGGCAAAGGCCCCTGGAACCTCACCCAAGTTGCCAAAGATGACTGCCAGCGCACCCAAAATGTAGATGCCGACCATGAATGGGACCACCTTGTCTGTCACCTTGGCAATGCTCTTGATGCCACCCAAAATGATCGAAGCGACAACGACGGCCATGATGACACCAAACACCCAACTGTTCCCAAAGAACAAAGAAGCCTCTCCACCAGTCACCGCGATGAGTTGACTCGTGGCTTGGTTGATTTGGACCATGTTGCCACCTCCAAACGATCCGCCGATGCATGCAATGGCGAACAACGCCGCCAAGACAGCACCAAGACCTTTCTTGTTCTGCTTGGCCAAACCATCCCGCAAATAGTACATCGGCCCACCCGAAATGCTCCCATCTGGATTGACGCGACGGTATTTTGTGCCCAAGGTGCATTCCACAAATTTGGAACTCATCCCCAACAAACCTGCAACAATCATCCAAAACGTCGCACCGGGACCCCCCAGAGACACGGCCACGGCAACACCCGCGATGTTGCCCACGCCAACGGTCCCTGAAAGCGCAGCCGTGAGAGCCTGAAAATGACTCACCTCACCTTTGTGATTGGGGTCGTCATATTTGCCCCTTACCACATCGAGTGCATGACGGAAGGCCGTGATATTGACAAAACGGTTGTACACAGTGAAAATGAGTGCACCCACAAGCAACCAAATGAGCACGAAGGGCACGTTCATGCCTCCACCAATGGGGACCGTGAAGAAAATGACGCTCATGATGGCGTTTGTGACGGGCTCCATGACGGCGTTGATGCGATCGTCAATGGTGTCTTGTGCTTGTGCGATCAGAGGCATGCATGACAAAGCGAAAAGGGCGAGACGTTGAATCATCGTAAGGGAAAGAATTGGAATCAAACTTGTGGGAGCTGAATGCCCAACAAGCGATTGAGGGTTCGGATTTGGTCGACTGTGCCGAGCACAAACAATTTGCACGCATCGTCGAGAGGGGTGTCGGGGTCGGGATTGATGACAAAGTTGCCATCCGACTTCTTCAGCCCCACCACGTTCACACCGACCCTGTTTCGTGCATCTAGCTCGCCCAAGGTGGTGGCCTTGAGGCCTTCTGGCAGCACATTCACAGGAATTTCTTCCAAATTGATCGCGTCTGCACCTTGAATACGGACGTGGTCCAAAAACTCCAAGACGTCAGGCATCACAACCAGGGACGCCATGTGGGCCCCGCCAACCTTGTCCGGCATGATGACATTGTTTGCACCCGCCACTCTGAGCTTGCTCACCGAGTTGGACATGGAAGCCCGGCTGATGATGTGAATGTTGGGAGCCATTTCGCGGGCCGCAAGGACCACATACAGGTTTTGGGCGTCGTCCGGGAGGGTGGTGATCACTGACTTGGCCTTGGTGATGCCTGCATCTGCGAGATTTTCATCGCGTGTTGCGTCTCCTGAAATGACCAGCAGGCCCTTTTCGGTCAATTGCTCTGCCTTGGCCACGTCGTTTTCCACCACCACCACTGGGGTGTTGTGGTCCACGAGTTCTTGGACTGCCATGTCACCCACACGTCCAAGTCCACAGACGATGACGTGTCCTGATAGTTTCTCTACTTCCTGTTTCAATCGTGCCTCTTTGAAAGTGTTTCTGTATTCGCCGTTCACAAAATAAGTGGTGAGGGCCGAGATGGAGTATGCGAACGTCCCAATGCTCCCCATGATCAGCACCGTGGTGAACAACATTCCTCCATCGCTCAACTCTCGAACCTCACCAAAACCCACAGTTGAAACGGTGATGACGGTCATGTACAGCGCTTCAACCCATGAATATCCTTCGACAAGGACGTATCCAACGCTGCCGAACACCACCACACCCAGCACAAATGCCAGGGCGAGATAGATTCTCGGAAACACGCGAAAGGGGAACATCATCATCGTTCGAATCTACAAAGGCCCCGCGTCGCTGCCCCCAGCACAGGCCGTGCGTTTTGCAAACGCAAACGTGAATTTTGCACGTGGATCACACCAGACCCGATGCTTCGAGGGCCGCCTTCATCTCAACCTGCAATGCCTGCGCAGCTTGAGTGGCAGCACGTTGGGCCTCCTCCACACTGGCATCGGCCCCGCCAGCATAGAGGATTCCGCGAGAGCTGTTGACCAACAATCCGCATCGATCGTTCATGCCCTGCTTGGCAACTTCTGCGACAGTGCCTCCTTGGGCTCCCACTCCGGGAACCAAAAGAAATGCAGAAGGCACCCTTTGCCGAACGGCACCGAGCATCTCAGGACGGGTGGCTCCCACAACATACATGAGCCTGTCCGCATGTGCGAACGACTGGCTTTTGTCCAGCACTTCCATGAAGAGAGGATGATTTCCATGAAATTCAAAATCATCGGCACCAGGATTGGACGTCAGTGCCAGCAACACAGTCCAACGGTCCGAGAAGGCTGTGAATGGCTCAACGCTGTCTCTCCCCATGTAAGGCGCCACGGTGACCGCATCGGCGCCGAGACCTTCAAACATGGCCTGAGCGTATCGGGTGGCCGTGTTCCCAATGTCGCCGCGCTTGGCATCCGCAATCAAAAGGACATCCGACGGAACGGCTTCAGCCACCCTTTCAAGCGCCGCCCAACCCTGGGAACCGTATTGCTCAAAAAAAGCGAGGTTTGGCTTGAACGCAACTGCCAAGTCCAATGTGGCCTCCACCATCGCCAAACAAAATCGCTCCATCGCTTCAACACCTGTCCCAAACGCCGTTGGAATGCGATTGGGATCAGGATCCAACCCCACACACAGAAAAGACCTTTTCTGGGCGATGGAATGAAACAACTTTTCTGTTGTGTCCAGAGCAGAGGCCCGCGACCGAGATGAAACCCTGGGTGTAGACATGGTGCAAAGGTGCTAAATCCAATTGCTCAAAAACCCAAGTCCGCGACCCAAGCGTCGCCGTTTGTCAAAGATTTTTCAACCGCTCCGCACGATCTGCCATGTGAAGCGCCTCAATCACTGGCCCCAAATCGCCGGACAACACCGCTGGTAGCGCATGCAGCGTGAGGCCAATTCGATGATCGGTGATGCGGCCTTGCGGGAAATTGTAGGTGCGGATTTTGGCGCTTCGATCGCCCGTACTGACCTGCGACTTTCGGTTGGCCGCCCGCTCAGCCTCAACTTCAGCACGAGCTGCATCGTAGAGTCGACTTCGCATCACCTCAAGTGCACGTTCGTAATTCTGATGCTGTGACCGCCCGTCTTGACACTCGACCACTGTGCCGGTTGGCAGGTGTGTCAATCGAACCGCACTTTCCGTTTTGTTGACGTGTTGTCCTCCTGCACCGCTTGCGCGGAAAGTGTCCTTGCGGATGTCATTTGGATTGAGCGACACATCCACCTCCCGGGCAACAGGCAACACAGCCACAGTGGCCGCGCTGGTGTGAACGCGCCCTTGTGATTCCGTGGCTGGGATGCGCTGCACCCGATGCACACCACATTCAAATTTCAGCCACCCGAACACACCTTCTCCCTCGAGACGAATCACAGCTTCTTTGAATCCGCCGACCGTTCCCTCGCTCACGTTCACCCAGCTGTGTTTCCAGCCTTTGTCTTCTGAGTGTTTCAAATACATTCGGACCAAATCTCCTGCGAACAAGGCGGCCTCATCACCACCAGTGCCTGCTCGGACCTCCAAAATGGCATTTCGGTCGTCGGCCGCATCGTGAGGCAACAACATCCATTTGGCCTCTTCAACACCCTGCTTCAACATCGCGGTCAGGCGGACCAATTCAGACGCGGCCATGGACTTCATCTCGACATCGTCTGACGTCGCCCAAGTGGACGCCTCGTCCCAGTGCTGCAAACAGGCCACCAACTCATCGGCTTTTGCAGCCATCGGTTTCAATCGACGATGTTCCATCATCAAGGATGCAAACAATTCCTGATCTGAGGCAACGTCTGGATCAGACACACGCTTTTCAACCTCTCGAAAGCGATCGGAAATGCGTTGAAGCTTGGCAACCCAACCGCCAATGTCTTCGCGGTCCATCGCCATGACTCAGGTATAAGTGTACGTTCCGTGGGGCCCCGCAACCGTGACCTTGGCTGGACCCTCAGATTGCTCGACCCTGCCGATGATTTGGGCTTCGATGCCAAAACTCCGGCTTGTCTCTGCAATGGCTTCTGCCGTGGCTTCATCGGTGTACACTTCAAGACGGTGTCCCATGTTGAACACCTTGTACATCTCCTCCCAGGACGTTCCAGACTCTTTTTGAATGGTCTCAAACAGCACAGGAATGTCCATCATGTTGTCTTTGACAACGTGCAGTCCTTCCCTCAAAAAATGCAGAACCTTGGTTTGAGCGCCGCCTGAACAATGAACCATGCCGTGGATTTGATTTCTGTGTTCTTTCAGAAATGCCTGCACGACGGGTGCGTATGTGCGGGTGGCTGACAGCACAAGTTTGCCCGCGTCAAGAGGAACGCCATCCACCACATCTGTCAAACCAAAAGAGCCAGAATACACAAATTGGCCGTCTGTCCCTGGGTCGAAACTCTCCGGATATTTCGCGGCAAGTGCTTGACCAAACACGTCGTGCCTTGCCGACGTCAGACCGTTGCTTCCCATGCCGCCATTGAACTCGGATTCGTAAGTGGCTTGACCTGCGCTCGACAATCCAACCACCACGTTGCCAGCGGCGATGCGCCCGTTGTCGATGACATCGGTACGTCGCATGCGTGCGACCACCGTCGAATCGACAATGACGGTACGCACGAGGTCCCCCACATCCGCAGTTTCGCCACCAGTGGAGCGAATGTCCAATCCCTGGTCACGCAGCTCTGCCAAAAGTGCTTCTGTGCCCTGAATGATTTCTTTGATCACCTCGCCTGGAATCAAATGCTTGTTGCGGCCGATGGTGCTCGACACCAAAATGGGGCCAGTGCATCCCACGCACAGCAAATCATCGACATTCATGATGAGTGCGTCCTGGGCAATCCCTCTCCACACGCTCATGTCTCCCGTTTCCTTCCAATACATGTAGGCCAACGACGACTTCGTCCCGGCTCCATCTGCATGCATCACCACGCAGTGGTCGACGCTCCCTGTCAGGTAATCCGGAACAATCTTGCAGAATGCGTGGGGAAACAACCCCTTGTCAATGCCTTCAATGGCAGCGTGCACTTCTTCTTTGCCCGCAGAAACACCCCGAGCCGCGTACCTCTGGTCACTCACAACTCACTCGTCCGCTTTGTAGTCGAATCGAAGGATGGTGAACCGTGTACGACGGTTGCGCTGATGAGCCGATTCGCGTGCATCCTCCGGCAAGCGCGCGATGTCCGCATCGCTCACAAGCAATTCACTCTCCCCCATGCCGCGTGGCACGAGACGGTCTGCTGCAATGCCGTTTTCAATGAGGTACTGCACGCAAGTTTCTGCCCTTTTCTGACTTAGCGTCATGTTGGCCGAGGCTCCACCACGACTGTCTGTGTGGGAACGCAGTTCGATGACCAGGCTTTCCTCGTTGTTCAAGAGTTCCACGAGGAACTCGAGCGAGTCCTTCGAGTTGACCATGTCATCAACCAACAACTCCGCACTGGCAAGTGGGTAAAGCACCTCTGGGAAGCTGTATTCTTTGTTGGTGACGATTTCTTCCAAGAAGAATTCTTCTCCCCACTCTGGAGACTCTCGGTTGACAGTGGTTTGGTTGCTCCATTGACCAAGAAAACCGTCCAAAGACACCATCACCTTGAAGGTGACATCTTCCCCGATTTCACCCTCGCAAAAATCAACGAAACCATCGGCATCAGTGACTTTCACAATGGTTTCACCTGTCGACATCTCCAAAGACACAGTCACACCTTCAAGGTTGACTTCATTCTCATCGTAGACATATGCGGCATAGCAAAACTCCAACTCAGGGAGTTCAAAGGCATACAAGTCGTCCGAGCCCTTGCCGCCCGCTCGGGAGGATGTGAACATGCCAGCCTCTTGACCCCGCTTGAAGGAAATGGCAAAATCGTCGGACACTGAATTCAACGGCGCTGGCAAGGCTTGCGGCTTGCCAAAGGCCATTTCGCCTTCGCGTGCTTCAGCCTTCCAAATGTCGAGGCCTCCGAGACCCTCTCGACCGTTGGTTGACCAATACAAGTCGCCATTGTCCCGCATGTAAGGGAACATGTCGTCACCAGATGTGTTGATGTTGGCCCCGAGGTTTTGCGGCGTTGCACCCTCAAAAGAACCATCCTTAGCAACCACGAACCACAGATCTTTCCCTCCGTAGCCCCCTGCCAAGTCAGAAGCAAAAATCAAAATCTCGTCGTCAGGAGACAACGCGGGATGACCGACTTGCGTGCTGTCGTCCTCCATGCGATCGATCACGCCAAGGGCCGCTGAGGCTCCGAAATCGCCCCCGCGTTTTTTCGCGAAGTAAATGTCACAAGCCAAGTTGGAGTTGCCTGTGTTCACGCAACGTGTGAAATACATCAAGCGTCCTTCACTGTCCAAACACGCTCCCCCTTCATTGTCTTCTGTACAAATGGTGTTGCCCATGGGCTCTGGCTCGCTCCAACGGCCTTTGTTGTCCAATTCACTGCGGAACAAATCCATGAATTCCTGCCCGGTGATGGGATCCTCTTCGCTGCCTTTTGCAAAATCGCGTGACGACGCAAACACAAGAACGTCTTGTTCATCGCCTGTGAAGGCAGGACAGAAATCGTATGCAGGCGAGTTGAGTGTGAGCATCAACTCCACTTCGTAACGGCTCTCAGGCTCTTCGAGCATGTCCGCCGCCTTGTTGGTTTTTTCGATGCGTGTGGAAGCAACATTGGCGTCTCCACCTTCATTCCGGAAGCGCTCGTACATGTTGACCGCCTCATCAAAATTCTCCTGGTCACGCAGAACATCTCCACACAACAGAAAGAGCTTCGTGTTCTGCTTTCCGTATTTGAGACCAATGGCCTTGTTGTACCACTCAAAGGCAGACGCCGACTCGTTGTACAGTCGGTAAGACTCCCCTGCTTGGAATGCACAGTAGCCCTTCAACTCAATGTCTGACTTCACTTTGGCGTACACCGCCACGTACTCACGGGCTGCTTCGAAGTATCCTCGACGCTCAAAAAGTTGGTCCGCTTCAGTGGTCAACTCACTTTGGGCAGAGACAGCGAAGGCTGCCAAAAAAGAACAGATCAGTGTGGCACTCAGGCGGGCCACGGAAGCTTGCAGATTGTTGGGCATTCCTATTCTAGGCTTGGTGAATCAGTCGGTGAATTTAGCGAAAAAAGGCGCCCCCATGTGCGGAGCGCCTTCTTCATTTGTCGAAAGCCCTTTGTTCGTCGGTCCAAGGAGCAATCAGCGAGTGAAGAGCATTTCCTGGAATTTGGGCAAAGGCCAAATTTCATTGTCAACCAGCTGCTCCAGCCGAGCGCAATGAGACCCCACCTCTTCAATCAAGGGCGTCACCACCGAACCGTACTTGACAGCACGCTTGGCAATGTCCTCCATTTTGTTGATTTGCGACCGCTCTGCACGCAGCTTCGAAGTGGCCTTGTGCAATGCGCTGACCGCATTGGAAACTTCCGACAGCACTTCACGCTGTCCAGTCGTCATCGATTTGGCGTCTTTGCCAAACACATCTGACAAACCACTGATGTTCTCAATCAGCATGTTTTGGTACGCGATGGCAGAAGGCAACACAATGTTGGTGGCCATGTCACCTGCCACGCGCGCCTCAATCTGGCGCTTCATGATGTAGTTCTCATACTCAACTTCCTGACGGGCGTGCAACTCCTCAGGGGTCAAAACACCGAGGGAAGAGAACAAATCTGACACCTCCTTGCGACCCCAAACAGCCAATGCCGTGGGGGTGTCTGAGAGGTTGCTCAACCCGCGCTTTTTGGCTTCTTTCACCCACGCATCGCCGTAGCCATTGCCCTCAAATCGAATGTCTTTGTGCTCCTTGATGAGCCGCTGCAGTTCCTTGAGCAATGCATCGTCCTTTTTGTCGCCGCCTTTGATGCGTGCATCCACGGCCTCTTTGAATCCGTTCAGTTGCTCCGCAACGATGGTGTTCAACACCGTCATTGGCACCGCGCAGTTGGCCGTTGAACCGGCAGCACGAAGCTCGAATTTGTTGCCCGTGAAGGCAAATGGGGACGTCCGGTTTCTGTCCGTATTGTCCAGCAATACCTCCGGGATGCGCCCAATCTCGAGTTTCAGTGCCGTCTTGTCAGCTGGTGTCAACTTGCCCGCTTTGATGCTGCTTTCGAGACCGTCTAGCAAGTCTGTGAGCTGCGAACCAATGAAGGCAGACATGATGGCTGGCGGGGCTTCATTCGCACCCAATCGATGGTCGTTTCCGACGCTCGCAATGGATGCCCTCACCACATCGGCATGCCGATGAAGTGCCGCGAGCGTGTTCACGAAAAACGTAAGGAAGCGAAGATTGGTCTTGGGGTTGTTGCCCGGCTTCAGCAAGTTGACGCCAGTGTTGGTCCCCAACGACCAGTTGTTGTGTTTTCCAGAACCATTGACACCTGCAAAGGGCTTCTCGTGCAACAGGATTCGGAAGTCGTGACGGCGCGCCACCTTTTCCAAAAGCTCCATCAACATGAGGTTGTGGTCGTTGGCCAAGTTGGCTTCTTCAAAGACAGGTGCCAACTCAAATTGGTTGGGGGCCACCTCGTTGTGACGTGTGGTCACAGGGATGCCCAATTTGTGGGCCTCCATCTCGAAGTCTTTCATGAAAGCGCTCACACGCTCAGGGATGGCGCCGAAGTAATGGTCGTCCAATTGCTGTCCCTTCGCAGGCGCTGCACCGAACAGCGCACGCCCTGTCATGGCCAAATCAGGTCGCGCAGCATAAAGGGCCTTGTCCACCAGAAAGTACTCTTGTTCCCAACCCAACGTCGCGTTCACCTTCGTGATGTTTTTGTCGAAGTACTGACACACAGAAGTGGCGGCCGAGTCGACTACTGCAAGGGCTTTCAACAGCGGCATCTTGTTATCGAGCGCGTACCCTGTGTAGCTGATGAAAATGGTCGGGATGCAGAGCGTTTCGCCCCAAACAAATGCCGGAGAGGTCGGGTCCCACAAGGTGTAACCACGCGCCTCGAATGTGTTGCGGATCCCACCGCTTGGGAATGACGAGGCATCGGGCTCTTGTTGCACAAGCAATGACCCGTCAAACTTCTCGATCGCACGTCCGTCTGATGTGGGCGCGATGAAACTGTCGTGCTTTTCAGCTGTGCTTCCTGTCAGAGGCTGAAACCAGTGCGTGTAGTGAGTGGCACCGCGACTGATCGCCCATTCCTTCATTGCAGAAGCCGTTTGGTCGGCGACCTTACGGCTGATGGGAGTGCCCTTCTCCATCGCCTCGACGATGCCCTCGTATGCCTCGTCGGGCAAGTAGGACCGCATGACGTGAAGATTGAACACATTCTCCCCAAAATATTCTGAGATTTTGTTGGCAGGTCGTGGTTGGTGGTTGGGCACGCGGTCTAGGACTTCGTGCAGGGCTTGCTGACGGCTCAGGCTCATGGCATTGAATTTTTGGCGAAAATAGAATGACCCCCTGAAAAAAGAGGGGGTCAAGCCTCAAAAGGACCAAAAAATCATCAACACCCCCTCCACAATTGAGATGAAAACACCAAAAAGCGTTCGATTTGGCGATTCACCCCCTCATTCTTTGACAATCCACCGCGTCCAAGCTTGGTCCTCAGTCTGAACGACCAACACCAACGTGCCAGATGGCCATGACGACGCGTCCAGTGTTGACTGACGTCCAGCCTCTGCCCACCACGTCCCTTGGTCCAACAATTGTCCCAGGGCATTGTGGATCCTCCATTGTGTTTGTCCAGAAAACCCTGCAGGAAGCAGTGTCAACTCATCCTTGGCAGGGTTGGGGTACACTGAAAGATCGCCTTTTGCCGAGGGCATCGTTGCCACATCGCTGTAACCATCTGTCTCCCAATAAAACGCCTGAGAAATGAACTTCCCAAAATCTCGTTCGAATGACTTCAACGTCGATCCGGTCACACGCTTCAACCTGCAACTGCCATTTCCATCCTCGTTGGCCCAAAAACTCAAACCATCGTCTCCACTGTCGTACACGGTCACCCGATAACACCCCTCGTTCAACGCAATGATGTCCTCGTGCTCCGTGTTGGGAGCGCTGTAACTTCGAGACCAGTAAAGGCTGCCATCGGACTTGGTGATTTCAACGCTGGTCTCGGAAGGAACTGCATTTGTTCTGAGCACAACCACCAATCGGTTGTCGTTGATGTTTGTGTTGTGCCAGGTTGGAGGACGACGAAAGGTCGTGGACATCCACCCGTTGGAAGGATCCTCGTCCAACCCATCTGAGGCCTCTGCGCGAACCTCAAATTCCAGCAACGCCTCATCGTCGCCCACCACATATTCCATAGCATCGTATGGCAAGGCTATTTCGCGCGTTTCAAGGAACACCATCGAGCTGTCCAACTCAATTGTGGTCGATACAAGGTCCGCTCCTGTGATGCCGTAAGTGAATGTGACTCGGTTGATTGGCTCACTGCCTGTGTTTCGAATGAGCACGACTGGATCTTCACACACCGGATTGAAGCGGGACTTCAATTTGTCGTCATTGGGAGAAAGAATGTCCATCAATTCGACGTCGTGAACCATGTTGGGTGCACCGTAACCGATGATTTGACCTTCCATTCGATAGTTTCCGTGGGGATCGTGGGTCACGTCGTATTCCACTGAAAACACATCATCTTCATGCACAAGTGGCGTGAGTTCAAAATTTTGGGTTCGCACCTCTGCCCCGGGGCACCAACCAGCGCGGTCATAAATCCAAGTACCTCCTTGTGGATAGAGCGGATTGTCGGCACATTCCTGCATGATTTCCCAACTCCATTTGAGTTTGTTGTTGACTTTGACACTGTGGGTGTTGTAACAAAATTCTGCGCAGTTGTTGCCCTGGCCAAAATCGTGACCACTGGCACGTGTTTTCAGGCGCCACATCTCCTCACCATCCGCGGGAACATACGTCTTTGGCAAGATCGTTTCGTCCCAATTGTTCAGGTAATGAATGCCTTTCCAAAAGGCCGTCACATTTTTCACATCGCGTGGCGGGGTCCCTTCGATAAACGCAAACTTCAAGTCGAGCAATTCTTGCCAATTGCCACATTCAAGCTCGACGCTGTCCTTCAAAAGCGGTGCGTAGTCCGTCACATCGAAGACCCAAGCCCAGCCGTCCGGGCCGAGTGTCAAGTTGATGCCGTAAGGTGTGATGTACCTCGAAAGTTCATACCGGTCAACCACCTCAAAAGCCTCTGACCAATACGACAACACATCGTTGTTGTACGTCGTCACATCACCCTCGATGAGATGCGTAGACAGCGTGTCCCCTCCCACGGTCACCGTGGTTGAAACCGTCCCTTCTGGCCATCCATATTGCAGTTCAGTCCACTCGACGTGGTTGCCAACCACGTCCCATGTTGTGATTGAGACTGGCGGAATGGGCACGACGTCTCTCCAAGCTGCGCGCTCAAACAGTGTGGTGTCAGGCACGACACCTCCTTCCATCACCAATGCTGGCCTCGCCTCCACAGGCGACGCATCCAAAAACACCTCTCTCGGAGACATGCTGTGACGCCCAGGGTTTCCGTGAATCCATCCTGCAAGCGGCCCTTGATTGGTGGGGTCACCATTGGGACCGCTCATGTTGATTGCACCCAGAAGATGTTCCTCCATGGGGTGTTCCTCCAACGAAGACATGGCTTCGTGATTCATCCAATTTGAAATGACCTCACCCGACAATGCGACGTTCCACATCCGGAACGATGCGACATCTCCGAAGTAATCCACTCCGCCATTCCATGACCCTCCCAGATTCATGCGCTCAATGTCTCCAATCAGGTTGTCCTTGTTGGAACCGGTGTGCCAGAGGGTTCCATTGACATAGACGTTCATCACACCTGTTTCCGCATTTTTGGTAAAGGCCCAGTGCACCCAGCGTCCAGCAAATTGTGATTGAGCCGCCGCTTCATCAATGCGGTCGTACCCACCATCAAATCCGCAATCCCAATACACACGACTGTTGCCCCAGGGAACGTGCGCATTGAGCTCCCGTTGATTGGCCCCGTTGACCGCTTCAAAAAGTGTCGAGTTCACAGGCAACATGTCAGCATCCCCACGAAGCCAGCACTCAACGGTCAGCGTGGTGTCCAAACTCGCCAACGCAGCAGGATCGATTTCCATGCGATCGTCACCATCCATCCGAATGAAGCGAGCCGCTCCTTGACTGGAACCAACGCACGTTTGACCCAACGTGTCCCCCACAACCATGCCCAACAATGACAATGATTCATCGGCTTCGACTTCAACATCTGAAAACACCATGTCCAACATCAGATGTCCCTCACTTGGGCGAACCAAGGGATTGAGAAAATCCAGATGCCATTCCGCCTGCATGTCGGAGACCGAAATCGGACCGTCAACCAAGGTGCTCCAACCTGACGTCACAATGTTGGTGAGAGAAGAGAATTCACTCCATCGAGCCCTCAATGTGGCTCTTCCAACAAAGGCTGCCCCAAGGTCGCCGGCCCTAGGCAACGCCAACCTCCATGCAGAATCACCCACCGCCCATGACAACGAGTCCAATTCTGCGGAGGTCCAAATCCATTGATGGCGAACATCCTCCATGACATTGACCGTGAGTGGATCATTCATGGACGCACCGGACAACTGAGACCACAACTGTGAGTCATCAGAAAGAACGTGAGATGCCACAAGAAGTGAATCAATCAAGGTGTCGCATGGCAGGCCGCCGACAGGATTCAACATGAGCGATGCCTCTTCGAAATCAGCGTCGTTGATGAGGTGAAGCGGATGGGTCAGGGCAGTGCTGTCCAAAAGCCCCGTGTGGTCGAAGAGGTAGTTGTAGGTCAGGTAATCCCACTCGCCACATGGAAATCCCAGATTGCCCGCAGTGCCATCGTCGAAACACTTCAAACGGTGGTACATCAAAATCTTCCGGTAGCTCGTGTCCTCTCCACTTGGGAATGTGAACCACCTTCGTCCAGGACTGTCGTAAGCGGTCTCAGGATTGTTCTGGGCTTCCCATGTGTAGGTTTGAACCCACGTCGTGTCCCCGGGATCTGCCAGCATTGCATACGTGGATGCAACAAGCAAACAAAGAATGAAAAGTCGGTGAGGCATGGGGCGGGAGTTAAGACGCGAAAATACGGAACTCCAATGTGGACCTGGGCCCTTGTCGGACGTCCCACACAGCACCAATCTTCAAAACCTTTGGTCGGTCAGCGTCGTCCCGGATATTCTTCAAGTCCAGCAGCCAAACACGCCACAGCACGTTTGATGTCCAATACGTCCAGAACATAGGCGATTCGAACCTGGCGAGTTCCAGCGCCTGGGGTGGCGTAAAAGCCTGTGGCTGGCGCCATCATCACAGTGTCTCCGTCCAAATCGAAATGCTCCAGCATCCACTGACAAAACGCATCGGCGTTGTCAATGGGCAATTCGCAAACAGCGTAAAACGCACCACCTGGGGTCGGAACCTTCACCCCGGGAATCGCACGCAAGCCTTCCACCAGCGCATCGCGACGTTCCACGTATTGTTCCCGCACTTCTTTGAAATAATCAGCCGACGTTTGAAGGGCAGCCTCGGAGGCGACCTGCGCCAAGGTCGGTGGAGACAGTCGAGCCATGGCAAACTTCATCGCCGCTTTCCGGACAGCCTTGTTTTTCGTGACCAAGGCGCCAATGCGTGCCCCGCACATGCTGTATCGCTTCGACACGCTGTCAACCAACACCACGTTGTCTTCGAGACCAGGGAGCTCCATCACAGATTTGGGCTTTGCGCCGTCGTAACAGAACTCTCGGTACACCTCATCGGCGAACAAGTACAGGTCGTGCGCTAGAACCAATTGGGCGAGGGCATCAAGTGCCTCAGATGCGTAGACTGTGCCCGTGGGGTTGCCAGGATTGCACAACAAAATCGCCTTGGTTTTGTCGCTGATTTTGGACGCAAAGGCCTCAACGGGAGGAAGGGCAAACCCATCGTCGAGCAAGGCCGTCACGGGAACCACCTCCACTCCTGCCATTTGGGCAAACCCGTTGTAATTGGCGTAAAACGGCTCAGGAATGATGACCTGATCACCAGGGTTCAGGCACGACATGAAGGCGAACACCAACGCTTCCGAACCACCCGTGGTCACGAGGATGTCGTCTGCAGTGACCTCGACGTTCACGCTTCGGTAATAAGCAGCAAGCCCTTCACGGTAAGACGCAAACCCTTCGCTGGGGCTGTACTCAATGACCGTCCGAGTGTCTTGTCGCACCGCATCCAAGGCGACCGTCGGCGTGGCGATGTCAGGTTGACCGATGTTCAAATGAATGACTCGCTTTCCTGCGGCTTTGGCTGCCGTTGCGAACGGAGCCAGTTTTCGAATGGGACTGTCGGGCATGGATTGCCCCTTGCTGCTGATGCTTGGCATGGCTCAGGTGGTTCAATGCGGCAGCGAAGATACATCGAGGGCCATCGTGCGATGAGGACCGATTTCCGGGATGTCATACGCCTCATTGAAGTACCCAAACCCCATGCGCTCGTAAAACCCAAACGCAACCTCTCGGGCATCGCACCACAAGAACCTCCGTCCCGCCAGCCGGACTTCTTCTGCCGCTCGGGCAATCAACGCGGCACCCGCACCCCAACCCCGGACCTCATGCAACGTGCCCATGACCCGGAGCCGGACATCTTCCCCTTCTTCCCAAGGCACGGACGTCCTGGTGCAGTGCTGGTGAAACAAGGAGCATGCGCCCACGAGTGCGCCCTTCACTCCCGGAATTTCAATGCCCCAAGGCACATCGTCTGAAATGAAGGCACCGAGATGAATGGCAACGGGGGAATCATCGATGTCAATGACGCAATCTTCAGGTCTGGCCTTGTGCGGCCAAAGGACCCTGTGCCGAAGAACGCGAACATCTTGAGGTGAAACGCGCACCACGCGAATGGAATTGTGGTTGGGGGCGTTCACGAGCGAAAAGCTTTTTCCCAATCCCGGCGGTCGCGTTTGGTGGGACGTCCAACGCCCTTGGGTCGGTCCTGTTGGGCCAATCGAATCATCTCCAACTTTTCCATTTCCTCGGGCGCCGTGACGTCACGCATGTGGTCTGGCACCAACGCAGCACCCACCCGACTTCTTGGGAACGACACCACCTCGAAACCAAACGTAACAGCCCCCTTCCTGACGTGAACCACCTCTCCAACCTTCACTTCACGCGCCGGCTTCAAGGCCTTTCCATCGACAGACACCTTGCCCTCACGGCAATGCTGGCTTGCCATGGACCGGGTCTTGAACACCCGAACTGCCCAGAGAAATTTGTCGACCCTCATCGTCTAGATGTCTAGTGGGAATTGCACCCGCGTTTGTCCAAGGTGGGGGGCATTGTTCGAAGGTACGTATCGAATGGCCTTCGCATCGAACGCTCACTCCTTCACAAACCGAAGCCTTTGTGAAGCCATGCCCTCGAACTGGATTTGAGCGATGTACAAACCTGGTTTGAGTTCATCCAACAGGACGTCTTGAGACCCCATTCCAATGCGTGTCATGAGCAGCTTTCCATCCGTTCCAAACACACTCCATGTCCACGTTTGGTCAGGCGGAACACCCTGCAAGTGAATCCGCGATTTGGCAGGATTTGGAGCAATCGTCAATTCATTGACACCAACATTCTCGCCGAGGAAAGAAGCGGGGGCCTCCTGACAAGGATGACATGAGTGAGGCCACAAACGTTTGTTTTTCAACCTTCTGACTCACAATTCTACGATGACTCCAAGTCCAGGAAGAACGGCGCCCGTGGCGGTCGAGATGAATCGCGGATCGTAGGATCCTGGGTTGGTCACAGACGGAATGGGACGACCCGTCGCGGGATCACGCATCACGTCGAGCTGGTCGGGCTGCGGAGGTGCGGCGGCGGTGACGTTCTGAATGTCTGCAAACACGTCCAATGACCAGTTGTCAAAAAACCACTTTCGATCGATCCGCACATCCACCTGATGGAACGCGTCATTGCGATTGGCATTCAACATGGCGTAGTCCGGAATGGGCGCGTTGAACGTTTCCCAATTTTGAATCAACAAGCTCTGCTCAAGTGCTGTGGGCGTGTAAGGCAAGCCTCCGCTGAAGAGCACACGTGCCCCAACTTCCCATCCGCTGTCCCATTTCTTGCCGCCCGTGAAGCTGACGATGTGGCGGTTGTCCCAAGAACTTGGCACCCAAGACTGCAAGGCAAAGTCGTCGCCTGGATTTTGGTATTCGCTGCGCACAAGCGTATACGCCATGAGTCCATAGTAGCCTTTGTACAAACGCTGTTGAAGCAACACCTCCATGCCATAAGCACGTCCTTCCGCATCGAAGGAGACACGTTCATTGCCCACGACCCCGAAGTCAGCCCCCAAATTGGCCAAAGCGATCCCCGTGTTGGCACTGGCGGGCGACCCGGTGTATCCTTTGTAGAACCCTTCCACCGACACGGCGGCATTCCGAGAGGCAATCTCTCTGCGAATGCCCATCACAAGCTGGCGGTTGGTGGTGAACGTCAGCCCATCCGTCCAATTCAACAAGGTCGAACTGCTGTCCGCATCCAATCCAGCGTATCCCAAGATGGTGTA
>JAYZBB010000061.1:0-13689 GCA_036339415.1 Bacteroidota bacterium
TCAAAGAAGATGCCACCTACGCCCCGGGTTTCATCGCGGTGAGGCACAAAAAAGTACCGATCCGCTTCTGACTTGAAGCGCTCATAATCTGCACATGCATGGCGGTCACATGTCGCTTTCAAAGCGCGGTGAAACAGCGTGGCCTCTTCTGGCTCCACGTAATGTGGGGTCAAATCAATGCCTCCTCCAAACCAGCTCGTCCCATCACTCAATGCAAAGTGACGCACGTTCATGTGCACGATGGGAACATGGGGATTGTTGGGATGAAGGACCAAACTGACTCCCGCAGCCCAAAAGCGATCGGCAGAAGTGTTCATTTGGGCCTTCAATGCAAAAGAAGCCTCTCCTTCAACTTCACTGAAATTCACCCCTCCTCGTTCCCAAATTTTGCCAGCAGCAAGCACCCGTGTTCGACCACCGCCACCGCCAGGCCGTTCCCAAGCGTCCTCATGAAACACGGCGCCTCCAAGGGCCGATTCCTCGGCCTCAAGGCCAACACAAATGGCGTCCTGCAGGGCTTTGAAGTCGTCCGAAAGCGCGGTCAGTCGAGCGTCATTCATGGACGCGGTTCTGTCTTGGTGGCTTCTGGATAAGCCTCCGGAAACAAATGCTGGTACTGGTCAGGCACGGGAATCAGGCTGTCCTCCTCGGTGTAAAACAGTCGAGGCTGAAACGGCGGTACTGCCGCACAAGAGTCCAATGGCTTCCATGTCAGTGCTTCAAAACGCATGACGTCCCACGCCATGTTGTGCCAAGATGCACTGTCTGGCGACGGAGCCCAGACAAATGGCTGGGCCCAAGTGGTGTTGTCCATCCACGGGTGCAATCGCCGCCCCGCATCGATCAAGGCATCGTGCGCGAGGGTCGCGTACTTGTCCGGGTCCATCCCAGTGAGGTTGCGGTAGCTCGCAAGACTTTCCCATCGTGCCGTGTCGTGCCACAAAACTTGGTTGGTTTGGGGCAAGGTGACGCGCCATGCCTCCATCAACCCACCCTTGACAAAAGGCATCTCGGCAAGCTCAGGGTGCGCGTACAGCAACACGTCAGAGCTGTCATTCATCTGAAGTTCGGTCTGCAGTGCGGCCCACATGGAACGCGCATTGCGTCCAGCCATGCCCACAACCACGTTCCTTTCATACGGTGTCATGTGCAATGCCAAGGCCCCTACCGAACGCGTGCTTCCATGCACTGTGTCCAAAAGTGCATGCCTCGTCGAATCTTCTGACGTGACCCACTTTGCGCGCTGAGCAGCATCGAAGGTGGCTTGAAAATGCGCCTCGAGTGCGGCATCGGATCCGTTGGTCACGACGAGGATGACGTTGTCCGTGTCGTGTCGCGTCGCCACCATGGAGGCCATGACTCCCGCCGCTTCGACTTCTGATGACACCGCCTGACGCACGTGCATGCCCCGTTCAAGATGACGGTAGGGTTGCTCTGTGAGCAAAACGTGCTCCTTCTTGAGGCGGTCGATGCGCGGCAGGACCACGGCCACATTTTCCCGCATCAATGGCCCGAAGACCAGATCGCTTTTCACCAAATCGCGCTGAGCAAGAGACAGCCGACCCAAGGAATCAGGGACTTCGTCAATCACATTCAACTCGACTGGGATGCCCTGCGAGGCCAGCGCCTGTGCTGCACTTTCAAGGCCGTGCAAACTTTCAAGGGCAATTTCACGAAGCCGCTTGGTCTTGCGTGGCAAGAACCCTCCGGGCAGCGTGTCCACTTGCAAACCAAAGGGAAGCATGACCAGCACGTCCAACGTATCTGGCAACTCCAAAGAATCAAGACTGGCCTTCCCGACTTCGACAACCACACTTGGGGTGTCCGTTGCGCGTGCGTCTTCCCGCAACACAGTCCACGCCATCCCTCCCAACAGGATGGACATGGCGGCAAGACGTGCAGTGTTGGAAATCATTCCCATTCAATGGTGGCAGGTGGCTTGGAGCTAATGTCGTACACAACTCGGTTCACCCCGCGAACTTTGTTGATGATGTCGTTGCTCACCTTGGCCAAGAAATCATAAGGCAGGTGACACCAATCCGCCGTCATGCCGTCTGTGCTGCTCACCGCGCGCAACGCCACAGCATTTTCGTACGTCCGCTCGTCCCCCATGACGCCCACGCTTTGCACAGGCAAAAGGATGGCCCCTGCTTGCCACACATCGTCGTACAGACCTGCGTCCCGCAACCCTTGGATCCAGATGTGATCCACTTCCTGCAAGACACGCACTTTCTCCGCCGTGATGTCTCCCAAAATCCGGATGGCGAGCCCAGGGCCCGGAAAAGGGTGACGTCCCAGAATGCGTGCTTTGATTCCCAGTGCTCGGCCCACGCGACGCACTTCGTCTTTGAAGAGCAGGCGCAACGGCTCCACCACCTCAAGTTTCATGAAATCGGGAAGCCCGCCCACATTGTGATGGCTCTTAATCGTGGCTGAGGGACCTCCTGTGGCACTCACCGACTCAATCACATCGGGATAAATGGTGCCTTGACCCAACCACCGGGCACCCTCCACTTGGTGCGATGCCTCATCAAACACGTCGATGAACACGCGGCCGATGGCCTTTCGTTTGGCTTCGGGATCCGATTCTCCAGCGAGCGCCTCCAAGAACTGATCACCGGCTCGAACACCACGGACATTGAGCCCCATGTCGTTGTAATCCTCAAGGACCTGCTCAAACTCATTCTTCCTGAGCAATCCATTGTCCACGAAGATGCAGTGAAGACGATCCCCAATGGCCCGGTTCAAGAGCTCCGCCGCCACCGTCGAATCCACGCCACCACTCAGCCCAAGGATCACACGGTCCTCAGCACCAATCTTGGCTTGCAACTCGGCCACCGTCGCTTCCACAAAGTTGTCAGGCGTCCAAGCTCCGGTGCATCCACAGATGCCCATGACAAAGTTTTTGAGCAACACGGGGCCTTCCGTGCTGTGCCACACTTCCGGGTGGAACTGAATGCCCCAGACGTCCTTGCCCGTGGCGCGAAACCCTGCAAAGGTCACGTCTGCGGTGCTGCAGATGGTTTCGTAGCCATCCCCCAAGGCGAGGATGGTGTCTCCATGACTCATCCAGACTTGGCTTCCTTGACTCATGCCCTTCAAAAGAGGGTCCGCAGCGTTCAGGGAAGCCAAATTGGCTCGACCGTATTCACGCGAATCGCTCGCCTCGACGTTGCCTCCGTTGGTTTTGGCGAGATACTGGGCACCGTAGCACACACCAAGAAGAGGCACCTGGCCGACGATTCCGGACAAATCTGGTTGCGGCGCATCGACGTCCCTTACGCTGTGAGGACTTCCAGAAAGCACCACACCCCGACATCCATCTGGCAGCGTGGTGAAGGCGTTCCACGGGATGATTTCAGAATACACATTCAGCTCGCGAACACGGCGGGCAATCAATTGGGTGTACTGCGACCCAAAGTCGAGGATCAAGATGCGTTCTTGCATGGCCGCAAAGGTATTGTGCCTCCTTCCCTCCTGTGGTCGGGTCAGACGCTACTTTTGCACGGAATCCCCACATCCCCATGTCGATCCTATATCCACATCTTCAAGGCAGACGCATTGTGCTCGCAAGTCAAAGTCCTCGCCGTCGGGAGTTGATTGGATTGCTCGGTTTGGAGGCCGAATGCATGGCACGAAACGTGGACGAGTCGTGGCCTGCGGACATCGAAGGCGTCGAAGTCGCAGAATATGTGGCCAACAAGAAGGCTGATGCGTATTTGGACATCCTCCATCCAGGCGATGTGCTCATCACAGGTGACACGGTGGTTGTGCTGAAGGGCAAGGTTCTTGAAAAACCTGTGGACCAGACGCACGCCTGCGATATGTTGCGGGCGTTGAGCGGCCAAACGCACACGGTTGCTTCGGCCGTCGCGGTCACCACGTTGCAACATGGAACTCAGTGCGCGCTTGACGTCTGTGACGTCACGTTCAATGAACTGCCTGAGGGGTTCATTCAGTCCTACGTCGCATCCGGTTCTCCCATGGACAAAGCCGGTGCGTACGGAGTACAAGATGTGATGGGTTTGATTGGTGTGTCAGCGCTCTCCGGATCGTTTTACACAGTAATGGGCATGCCGACCCACCGCCTCCACGACTTGTTGCTGAGCTTGAAATGAGTGCTCTCCAGTGCGTGTCAACGTGCTGAGAATGAAAATCTTTTTGGGCCTCAAACAGGCATGAACACTCGTTTTGAAGGTGCAAAGTGCAGACCCCTTGCAAACAAAAGTGAAAATTGAGTGAACAAAGGTGAAGGGCGAGGGTTATTGGTGTGTTCACAGGACACATTTCTATGTTCTCATCAAAACTTAAGTTATGATTTCTACCATTCTCTCGACGGTTCAGGCCATGGCCTCGGACGACTACGTCGGCTTTACTTTCTTCGTGGGCTGCATGGCCATGATGGCTGCGTCTGCGTTCTTCTTCCTTTCCATGAGCTCCGTGGAAGGCAAGTGGAAAACGTCACTCCTTGTGAGCGGCTTGATCACTTTCATCGCTGCCGTTCACTATTTCTACATGCGCGACTACTGGGCAACTGTAGGTGAGTCTCCAACGTTCTTCCGTTACGTGGACTGGACACTCACAGTGCCTCTGATGTGCGTGGAGTTCTACCTCATCTTGAAAGCCGCTGGCGCCAAGACAAGCCTCCTCTGGAAGCTGATTTGGGCATCTGTGGTGATGCTCGTGGCGGGCTACCTCGGCGAGGCAGTTTACAACACTGGCACAGGTCCAGCCATCTGGGGTCTCTTCTCAGGTTTGGCTTACTTCTACATTGTGTACCTGATCATGGCAGGTGAAGCCAAGCAGTTGGCGAACGCTTCAACTCCAGCCGTGCAGAAGGCACACGACATCCTTTGCAAGTTTGTGTTGATCGGCTGGGGCATCTACCCACTCGGCTACATGATCGGAACCGAAGGTTGGTACGACTTTGTCGACGGCATCCCTGTGGACATGGACGTCGTTTACAACATCGGTGACGCCATCAACAAAATCGGTTTCGGATTGGTGATCTACTCTCTCGCTGTCAGCGACAAGTGATCCCCTGTACCCTCTAACCTGAAATCGTGACCTGTGAAGGGCCGGAAGCCACGTGTTTCCGGCCCTTTCTTTTCCCCCAAACTTTCTGACCGACACCCGCAACCTCACACGGTCCTTTCACGTTAAACTCACCAGCCATGAATGCCGCACTCCCCTATTTGAGCCACCGATGGTTCGCCCCGAGTCTCGTCGTGCTTTGCGCGGTGCTGGGTCCGTGGATGTCCACGGATGCCGCCTTGACTTGGGTGTTGTCAGGGACCTTGTTCATGGCGCTTGGCCTGCCTCATGGCGCTGTGGATCACATCACCTACCACCACGCCTTGGGACGCAACGAACGAGGCGCACCCTGGCGCTTTGTGATGCCGTACTTGATTGGATTGGGGCTGTTCACAATTCTGTTTATGGCGACCCCGAGGTTTGCGACTTGGGCCTTCCTTGTGTTGGCCGCTTGGCACTTTGGACAAAGTCATGTCGAAGTGCGCACCGATGAAATTTTGGACCGCGTGCGTGGTTTTGCCTTGGGTGCGGTCTTGCTCGGCACCCTTTTGGGAACGCAACAAGCGGCGTCAGCTGAAGTGCTTTGCATTTGGCTGCCCGAGGCACACGCCAACCATTTGTTGGGTGTCCTTGACGTGGGCACGGCATGGATGAAGCTGATTTGGACCGGAGCAGCTGCGCTTGCTTGGCATCGCGCGCCCAACAGCCGGCGCATGAGCATGCGATTGCTTCGTGAAGCGGCTTGGGTAGTGGCCATGTGGATGCTCGCCTCCTCCGCAGAACTCCTTTGGGCCTTCACAGCCTACTTCTGCTTGGGTCACGCTGCGGATTCATGGAGAGGCGAGTTCTTGCATCACCAAAATGTCACCAAGGCTTTCTGGAATTACTACCTCCTCGCCGTGCCTTTCACGTTGACCGCCATCGGCGGGTTGCTCGCCATCGGCTGGGCAGCATATGTTGGTTGGGTTGATGTCCGTTGGGCATGGGCGGTGTTGCTCGCGGGAACAGTGCCTCACATGATCCTGCTCGATCATTGGGCGCCTGCGCAGTTGCGCGCGGTGAACGCCTGAAATCACGAGACAGGACGGTACGCGACCGTCACACCTCCTTCAAGGACTTCTCCTTCGGGCAACATGCGTCCCACAGGTTCGCTCGGCATCCCGCGTTCTGCAAGCAAGGATGACACGTTTGCTGCGTGTGCTGGCGCCACCGCCACGAGGAGCCCACCGGACGTCTGAGGGTCGCAGAGCAGGTCCTGCAAGTAGCCTTTGGGCAAGTCGATGTGGGTGCCATAACTGGCGAAATTGCGACGCGAGCCACCAGGCACCATGCCTTGTGCATGGTACTGCGGGACGCCATCCAACGTTTGGACTTGATCGCCGTACACTTCGGCGCACGTGTCGCTTCCTTGGCACATCTCCAAGAGGTGCCCCATCAATCCAAATCCCGTCACGTCTGTCATTGCATGCACCCCTGGCAGCGCAGCCAGGTCAGAGCCGATCGAATTGAGCGTTTGCATGCACTGAACGGCTGCCGCCAGGTGATTGGGATCCACGTCTCCGCGCTTTTGGGTCGTGGTCACAATGCCCACACCAAGCGGCTTTGTCAAAAACAACAGATCACCAGGTTGGGCTGCTGCGTTCTTTTGAAGTTGAGCCAACGGCACGCGCCCTGTCACTGCCAAGCCAAAAATGGGCTCGGGACAATCGATGCTGTGACCGCCGGCAAGCGGGATGCCCGCCTCTTCACAAATGCTTCTGCCGCCCTCCAGCACTTGTCCAGCCACGTCTTCGCTGAGCTTGTCGATGGGCCAACCAAAAATGGCAATCGCCACCAGCGGGGTTCCGCCCATTGCATAGATGTCACTGATTGCATTTGCAGCCGCAATTCGGCCAAACGTATGTGGGTCATCGACAATGGGCATGAAAAAGTCTGTGGTGCTGATGACGCCTGTACCGTCCCCCAAATCCACAACGGCGGCATCGTCCTTCGTGTCATTGCCTACAATCAGGGACGGATGGACAGGGCCTGACTTCATCCCGCTTAACATGGTGTGAAGCACCGCAGGCGCGATTTTGCAGCCGCAGCCAGCTCCGTGGGAGAATTGTGTCAATTTGACTTCTGAGGGAGATTCCATGGGTTCCATTTGTTGTGAACATCCATGCACTTTCGTGCGATGTCGTTGGCATTGCATCCCCGCCCGTCGACGGGTTTGGCATTGCGTTGGTCGAGTCCGTGGCGGTAAGTCTTGTCGTAATACACCAGGGCAATGCGTGCAGCAGAGGCCAAGTCTCCGGCCCTCAGGTGGGCAATGGCTTGATTGGCGTGCTGCCCCCCAAGTTTGGTTCGAATCCGTTCAAACGCCTCGACCAAGGACTCGATAGATGCCCCGCCATACATGGAAATCAGGTGGTTCACCCGATCCTCATCCAAGCGCTCGATCTCAAGGGTAGGCGCGGACCGCTGCCTTTTGTGAAAGCCCTCTGGCATGTGCACATTTCCAATTTGGCGGCTTTCATTTTCCACCCAAATCGGTCCATTTGTGTGCGCTGCATCCAATTTCATGAGTTCACTTGCCAGCACGTTGGCGAAGTGCGCAGTGCTCGGCTGGGGAGTGTCTTCTAGATTGCCAAAGGCAGAACCGAAATGCCTGGCCAGCCCCTCCAAATCCACAACGCCTTCACCCATTCTCTTCAAGGAATGGATGATTTCGGTTTTGCCTGACCCTGTCATTCCGCCCACAACAACATAAGGCCGCGGGGCCTCCAAAACCTCGTTGTACACTGCGCGACACGCTTTGTACCCACCCTCACAACGCATGGTCGGGATTTGGGAAGTGCGAAGGAGCCAATCCAAACTCCCGCTGCGCATGCCCCCGCGCCAGCAGTAGATGAGCAGTGGTTGGGGAGATGCTTGACCTTCAAACAAGTTCCGGGCCTGAGCGGCGAGAGATTGCAGTTTGGGACCCACAAAACTGAGGCCTGCGTTGATGGCTTCCGACTTGCCAATCTGCTTGTACGTGGTTCCTACAGCCGCACGTTCGTCGTCGGTGAACAAGGGAAAGGAAACGGCCCCAGGGATGTGGCCCTCCGCGTATTCTTTGGGGCTACGCACGTCGAGCACCACCCGACCTCGTGTGGCTTCCAGAAAGGCCTTGGCCTTCAAGACGTGTTCAACGATGGGCATGGGCACAAAGATGCCCCCGGCCCGGCCACAAAAAAAACGCGCCCATCGCTGGACGCGTTCCTCTGAATGAAAGAACCTGTTCTACGAGTTCTCTATGAATGCGTCATTCGTCAGACGAATGTGGTTGTGTGTACACAGACACTTGGACATTGGGAGCAACGTTGGGTTCCGACTGCACGGACACGCGAGCTTCTTGACTCGCAGTTTCCCCATAGGCATCCGTCACGGTGAGCTCAAAAGTGTACTTGCCTGGGGATGCTTTGAATGTCGCGCGCCCGGGGACCTCTTCTGAAAGGACGACATCTGGACCCTCGGTTTGGGCCCACGAAAACGAGATTGCATCCTTGTCAGGATCGTAGGACTCGGCGCCGTCAAGCACGATGTCAATCTCGGAAGTCTCTGCATCGCGGTCGTGGGGCACTTCAAACTGCACACGGCTTGCCACGTCAGCAGCTTCAGCTTCAGCTTCGGAAGCGATGACAGCCGCAGCCGCATCGATTTCAGCCTGGGCTTCCATGCGATCGAGCTGTTGCGCCTTCAAATAGCCCAACCCTGCAATGCTGAGCACAAGGGCCACAGCGGTGATTTGCTTTTCCATGGGTTTTGGTTTTGGGACAACAAGTGAATGCAAAAAGGCGCGGCTACTGTCAATCAGCAGCCACGCCTTCTATCGAATCACTTACTTCTTCGTGAGAATGTTCCAGAGGATCAAGAGGGCCACGAGGCCAACGAATCCACCATTTCCGAGGGTGGTGATGAGTGAGGTCAGGTTATCGACCACAGTCATGCCTGGGAACATTTCAGCTCCGAAGACCACTTCGGTCACTACAGCCAGTGCAGCGAAACCGATCAAGAGTTGGGTAAGGCTAGAAAAGAAGCCACCCATGAATTTGAACACATTGTCCATGATGTAAGGGTTTTGAGGTTTGGACTGCTGCAAATCTGGCACCAACCACAACGGTGTCCAGCGTACACACCTCGAATCCTTGAACATCGCTCCGTGGAAATCCCCTGTACCCCCTGTCTTTCCTGGTTTTAAGCAACATCAAAATGGCAGCAAAACGCTGCCATTTTCGCCTCAAACTCGACTCAAGTCACTCGAAATCAGTTTGTACAAGGGGACAAAATCGGGTCGATTTCACCATTCGACTCCGCAAGAAGCCGCAAAAGGGTCATTTCAAAGGATCCTGTCTCGCCTGTTTTCGCACCGAAACCGCAAGACGTTGAAGTCCAGAAGTCGTCAGCTCAACAGTCCAAAACATGGCCCACACCAGGCCGACGAGAAAGTAGAATTGCAAAAGGGTGTCCATGGTACGTGTTGTTTGACGTTTGAAGGAAAGGAATTGGTAGAGTGAACGAAGGCTCTTGCAATTATGTTACATAATACCTCCACTTTTTTTGCATCTCCTTTGTCCAAAGGCAAACCACCCTCCCCTGCTTCCGATATTTGACGCATGCAATTCCCTTTTTTGCGCCTTGTCTTAGGCCTTTCCGTTGGTCTGGCTTTGCATTTGACTTCAACGGCCCAAACGTCACCTCAACCCTTCATAGGGCATGACCTGGGCGAAGCCTTCACCCGGCACCACCTCGTGGTAGACTATGTGCAGCACATGGCGGAAGCGGTTCCGCACTGGCAATTGACCACCTACGGCAAAACGTCGGAAGGACGTCCGTTGTTGGGGCTCGTGATGTCCTCGCCTGAAAACATGGAGCGCCTCGATGCGCTGATGGCAGAGAACGCCCGGCGCGTGAACGAAGGTGTGGACAGTGGCGATCGCGTGGTTTGGGTGTACCTGAGCTACAACGTCCATGGCAACGAGGCGGTTTGCACGGAAGCGGCCATGGCCACCATCGAGGCGCTCGCCACAACGCACGCCAACCTGTTGGAGCGCGCCGTTGTCGTCATGGACCCGTGCGTGAATCCAGACGGGCGCGATCGTTACGTGCATTTTCAAGACCAATCGAATGGGCCTCGTCCCAACGCGGATCCGCAAGCCTGGGAACATGACGAACCCTGGCCCGGGGGGCGGCCGAATCACTACATGTTTGACATGAACCGAGATTTGGCCTGGCAAACCCAGCGAGAGACGAAAGCGCGCGCGGCCTATTATCAGCAGTGGCAACCGCAAGTGCACGTCGACTTCCACGAACAGGGCGTCAACAGCCCATACTATTTCGCTCCGGCGGCAGAGCCTTACCACAAGGTCATCACCCCATGGCAACGCGAATGCCAAGGCCAAATTGGCACCAACAACGCCAAATACTTCGACCAGCGGGGCGCATTGTACTTCACTCGGGAAGTGTTTGACCTCCTCTACCCTTCCTATGGCGACACGTGGCCGATGTTCCAAGGCGCCGTTGGCATGACCTACGAACAAGGCGGCAGCGGACGGGCTGGACGTGCCATTGAAACGTCGGTGGGCGACACCTTGACGTTGGCTTACCGCATCCAAAACCACACAGAAAGCGGCCTGTCCACAATCGAAGCCGCATCCTCCCACGCCGATCGCATGCTCAAGGAATTCGCGGCGTTCCACCGACGGAACCTCGAAGCGCCTTGGGGTGACTACAAAGGGTATGTCGTCCCCGCCACCAACGACGCTGCCAAACTAGCCTGGCTCACCGACCTGCTTGACGCCAACGGCATCGCCTACGGACAAGCCTCCTCAAGCATGAAAACGCGCGGCTTGGATTACCGGTCCATGCGAACAACGTGGGTCTCCGTGAATGAAGGCGACCTGGTCATCGATGCCAAGCAGGCACACTCCAGTTTGCTTCAGGTGCTGATGGACCCCAACCCCGAACTGAGCGACAGCTTGACCTACGACATCACCACGTGGGCCCTTCCTTACGCCTATGGCCTTGAGGCCTATGCGTTGACCGGAGCGGTGCCTGGTGCGTCTGAGTGGACACCTTCTGTGGAGCCCGTGAACCTCGGTGGCGAAGGCACGGCCTACGCTTACGTCTTGGATTACAACACCGACTTGGGCACGCCCGTGCTGGCGCGGTTGCTTCAGGACGGCGTCACCGCCAGGGTCGCCAAGCGCCCGATCGTCTCAGGTGGGACGACCTACCCGCGTGGGTCGGTGGTGATCACACGACGCAACAACGAAACGCTTTGGGACGGGATGGGCGGACGGTTGACCGAACTGGCCACCGGCGTGCCTGGGCTGAAGGTCGGACGCCTTGAAAGCGGCATGGTCGACGAGGGACCCGATTTGGGCGCGTATGACGTGGCCCACATTCCTGCGCCCCGCGTAGCCGTGGTGATGGGCGACGACGTGTCTTCGTTGAACTTTGGAGAAGTGTGGTTCACCTTCGAGGAGGTGTGGAACTACCCGATGACAGCCGTGCGCGGTTTGGATCGGCTCGATTGGGATGCCTACGACGTGGTGGTGCTGCCACGAGGTTGGTACGATGTCGACGAAGATGCAAAAGACCAAATCGCATCCTGGGTCCGCGACGGCGGTCGCCTCGTGACGATTGGCGCCGCGTGCAACTTGGGACTGGATGATTGGGGACTGTCTCGTTACAGCGACGACAGCGACCGCGCGGAACGTCAAGACGAGCGCGACGCCCATGCCGAAGCGGACCGCTACGCGCCTTACGCTCTGTCAGAGCGCAACGGCATTCGCAGCGACATTCCCGGGGCCGTGTACCAAGTCGACCTCGATCCCACCCACCCCCTTGCATACGGGTATGGCAATCGATACTGGAGCATCAAAACTTCAGGGCGCCGATACGCGCATCTCGATGGAGGTCACAACGTGGGCATCTTGGGCGACGCGCCAGCACCTGTCAGCGGTTTTGCTGGGGCACGTGCGAATGCGGCCTTGGACGAAAGCCTGAGCTTTGGAGTGTACGACATGGGTCGTGGCCACGTGATTTACTTGGCGGACAACGTGCTCTTCCGCGCGTTTTGGAAGGACGGTCACAAATTCTTCGCCAACGCCGTGTTCTTCAGCTCGGCGATGCGAGCACATACGGGCAGTCTTGCCCTTGTTCGACCTGCGTTAGGCGAATTCGATGTGGCTGTTCGAGCCGTCCGCTGCGCGCAGTTCCTCATACAAGCCACCGCCCATCACACTGATCAGAGGCAGGGCGACCAACAAACCCACGCCAAGGGCCAAGAGCCCTCCCAACCCCACAAAGAAGACAAGGATGTTCATGAAAAACACCTTCCACATGTGGCCGTTGGTCCAGGTCAGACGCCAGCTCTCGCGGATGGCGCCCTCTGCACCGAGCTCAGGTTGGTCTTGGAGGACATAGAACGTTTGGGACAAACCAATGGCTGCGATGATTCCGGGAATGATCAACAACACACAGCCCACAAGCACAATGACCGACACCAGCAAAAAGGCAACGAGCGTCGGCAAATAGTGTTTGAAGCCATCAAAGTAGGTTTCAACTTTTGGCGTGTGGCCGCGGTAAAGAAGCACCATGGTGCGGCTCATCCCAAAGGACAAGGCCCCTCCCAAAGCAAGCGTACCCAATCCAAATCCGACGGAGCCGATCACTGTGTTGACAGCCGTATGCAAGAGCACGATTCCTATGGCCAAAAGCCACTTCGAACTCAGGGCATCCCAGGAGCAGGACAAAATTTCAAGATTGGAGCGCATGTCGTAAGGTTTGCGCCCAAAGTAAGGCGCTTAAAGCGTTTGACCAAAGACCCCAAGGAAGGCCAAGAGATCCGATGTGGTGACGGCTCCGTCACCATCAAGGTCACCTTGAAGCGAGCAAGAGGTCAGCTCACAGGACCCATCGTCAAAAGCAGCCTCGGGATTGTAGTTGCACGCGAAGTCGTACGTGCAGCCGCCAATCTCGATGACGATTTGGGCTTCGGGGATGACGAGAGATGCGCCTGCATACTGATCGCCTCCTGCGCTCGTCGATCCCCCGGCAGCGAGGCCCGAAGCGTAAATGGTGACGTCGCCCCCCGTCGCTGGGGCCGTCCAATCCACACTGAAGGTTTTGCAGGCACTTGCGGCATTGTGCTCAAAAATGTGACGGCCCGCCACATCTTCAAGCTGGGTGTTGCTCGACGGGTTCGCAAATGTCCCGGCATTGCCTCCCGCTGCGTCCACCGCCGTCGCCTGCATGCCAAATCGTGGAGACGTACCCCCAATCGCCACCTCCAACACGTATTGTTCGCCCGGCAAGTATTCCGTCACGGCTTGCCCTGAGTTGGGGTCAAGGACCGAGATGGTTGTGGTTGCCTCGTAGCTCCCCCCGCCATGACATTGGTTGCATGTGGCTGACGTGCCAGGCTCGCCTGTGCGGTTCTGATTTTGAGCTTCAGCAACGCCGCTGCTGTTGGACATCAAGGCCAATCCGAGCAGGCGTGTGCCTTGTATGAGAGAAATTTGGTTGCTAATCATGGATGTCTTTTTGAGGTTTTATGGGGCATGCGGCTCGCTGAGGCCCTGCTTGCTCCTTCAAATTACAACAAAAACACGACTGTTGTTCACG
>JAYZBB010000062.1:0-11760 GCA_036339415.1 Bacteroidota bacterium
CCACGGAAAAACACCACCGTGCGCAGTCTTGTTGACATCACGTGGTGTTGGCCGAGTGGTTGTGGCGACCCAAGACCCCAACCCAGTGGTGGCGGGCCGAGGGCTGACGACCCTGACCGAGGCAGGAATCGAGGTGATTACCGGCTGCCTTGAAAAGGAAGCCCTGGAGCTCAACCGGAGGTTCTTCTTCACCATGAATGAGAGCCGTCCTTGGATCACGCTCAAATGGGCGCAGAGCCGTGACGGTTTTGTGGACCCCGATGAACGTGCGAAGGATGGCCGCGGCGGACACCCCTTGACAGGCGCGGCCTCGGCGCGACACACCCATGTGCTGCGCGCCACCCACGACGGCATCCTCGTGGGTATGCGCACCTGGTTGGTGGATCGGCCTGCACTCAGCACGCGCCACGTGCCTGGCAAAAGTCCAAAGAGATTCATTCTGACCTCAGGGACGTCTCCCAAGCCCGAACACGCCCCCACAGGACAACCCAACATCACCTTGGTGGTCCCCCGCACACAACTCCGAGAACCTGTGCTGGACACCTGGCGCAACGATGGATACGCCGTCTTGGGGATCCAAGGACTCACCTTCTCCCATCAGTGGTGGAAAGACTTCCGAGCACAAACCGGAGTTGGAGCCTGCATGGTTGAAGGCGGAGCCCAGGTGGCAGGAAGCGTCCTGTCCTCCGACGTTTGGGACGAGGTGCATGTCCTGAATGCGTCAGTCCAATTGGATTCGGGGTTGAAAGCCCCTGCCCACCCAGAAGGTGATCCGGCGACGACAGTCGACCTTGGGTCGGACGTGCTTTTTGTTTGGAAAGCGCATCGAATGAACACGCCATGCTGACATTTTTTGCAACCATCCTCTGCACGGTCTGCATTTACCTGTTGTTTGCGAGTTTCAATCGCTGGGGCATCCGTACCGCTTGGGCCATCACGCTGAACTACTTCGTGGCGGCAGGGCTTGGATGGACATTGGCCGGTGGAGCAAATGCCATGATGGCCAGCGTCGGGTCAACCTGGATCTGGCCACTGGCCTTGATGGGCGTGTTTTTTTATCCGCTGTTCAGACTGACCGCATTGTGCTCGCAGGAATTGGGCATCAGCGTCGCCACCATCGCCACCAAATTGTCCATGGCCATTCCAGTTTTGGTGCTTGCCTTGGCCGACGGCATTTTCGACATCGCCTGGGGCCAATGGCTCGGATTGGGGCTGGCCTTTCCAGCAGTTTGGCTTTCCGCGAGGGCAGGCGAGCCTGCGGAGCCGCGAGAACAAAAGAGCGCTTCGAGTGCCTTGTGGTGGATGCCGGTGGTGATGTTTGTGGGCAGCGGTTGCATCGACCTTGTGTTTGGGTGGTACTCCACAGACTCGAGCTTGGATGCACCAGGCATGCAGATGGCGTTCGCGTCGGTGCCATTCACCCTCGGCGGCGTGGTGGGCTTGGCGCACCAAATTCAACTTGGCCATGGCTTGCCCAGTGGACGTGACGTGATGGGAGGAATCCTGCTTGGCGTGACCAACTTCGCCTCACTCTACTTTTTGTTGCTCGCCTTTGACGCCGACTTGCTGGCACGCGCCATGGTTGTCCCCATGTTGAACCTGAGCGTCATCGTGTTGGCCACAGCCGCGGGAGCGGTGCTGTTGAACGACAAACCCAATCAAAAAGTCCGACGGGGCGTGGCCTTGGCCATCGCGTCCATCGGACTCATGATGTTGTTCAGCTGACCGACTGAGCGTCAATCGGTTTTGAGGTCACTCGCCTTCTTCCGTGTTTTGAAGCTCTGCATCGCGACGTGCACGTTGCATTGGATTCTCCCCTCCGCCCGAGTAGTAACGGCTGTAAGGGCTCCCTTGAAACACCTCAAACCGCGTGGGCTCTGGACGAGGAGGCCAGTGGTTGTTCCCCATGTCCACGTCGGCTGTCTCCATGTAGGGGTCCAACGTGATGCGTGAAGCAGGACGGTCGGTCACAAACACTTTGGTGACGGTGGGCTCGCTCATTTTCCAGATTTCAGCAGGAATGCGACGCACCTCCCTCTCCCCATCTGCGTATTCAAACTCCAGAATGAGAGGCATCACCAAGCCGCCGACGTTACGGAAGGTGATTTCATAGAACTGCTTCCCACTCTCAAGCATCGCTTTTTCCGAATCGCTGAGTCCTTCACGGGCTTTCTCCGCCTCCTGTCGGTCGAGCTCAAGCACCGCGTAGGGATCGCGTGTGGTGTAATAGTCGTTCAAGGTTGGATCGGCTTCCAAATACGATTGTGGAATGCCGCCATTGGCGTTGCGGACCTGGGTGATATCCTCGGGCTCCTTGTCGTCTTTCTCTTTGCGGAGCGCCGCTTCCACATCCGGGTCGCCGGACTCCATCTGCAACCAACGCACCTCCTCCATCGCCATGTCGCAGTGGTCGGTGGTGTAGAACCACCCGCGCCAGAACCAGTCCAAATCCACACCTGAGGCGTCCTCCATGGTCCTGAAGAAGTCCGCAGGTGACGGATGCTTGAACGCCCAACGACGGCTGTATTCCTTGAACGCGTGGTCAAACAGCTCGCGCCCCATGACCGTCTCGCGGAGGATGTTCAAAGCCGTGGCTGGTTTGCCGTAGGCATTGTTGCCAAACTGGTAAATCGACTCCGAATTCGTCATGATGGGGCTGATGCGCGTTTTGTCCCCCCCCATGTAATCCCTGATGTTGCGGGCACTTCCGCGTCGTGAAGGGTAGTCTCGGTCGAATTCCTTCTCCGTCAAGAACTGCACAAACGTGTTCAGTCCCTCGTCCATCCACGTCCATTGACGCTCATCGGAATTGATGATCATCGGGAAAAAGTTGTGTCCGACTTCATGGATGATCACCCCAATCATGCCATACTTGGTGCGCTCGCTGTACGTACCATCCTCCTCACAGCGGCCGTAGTTGAAACAGATCATGGGATACTCCATGCCGATTCGCGCGGCATTCACGGAAATCGCCACCGGGTATGGGTAGTCGATGGTGTGCTTGCTGTAGGTCTTGAGGGTTTGGGCCACGGCCTTGGTGCTGTACTGCTCCCAAAGCGGATTGCCCTCCTTGGGGTAAAAGCTCATGGCAAGGGGGGACTTGTCGCCCACCTTCACGGCCATGGCGTCCCAAATGAACTTGCGGCTCGACGCCCAACCGAAGTCGCGCACATTCTTCGCATCGAAGATCCACGTCTTCTCTCCCTTCGCCTTCGTTTTCTCGTTTTCCCGGGCTTCCTCTTCCGTGACGATCAACACGGGCTGGTCGTAGGACTTCTTGGCCTCCGCGTAGCGTCGGCGCTGGGCCGGCGTGAGCACTGCACTTGGGTTGCTCAACGTGCCGGTGGAAGCCACGACGTGGTCCGCCGGCACCGTCAATTCAACGTGGTAGTCGCCAAAGTTCAACGTGAATTCGCCATTGCCCAGGAACTGCTTGTTTTGCCAACCCTCGTTGTCGCTGTACACCACCATGCGTGGATAGAATTGTGCAATGGTGTACAAGTAGTTGTCTTCCTCTTCGAAATACTCGTACCCGCTCCGTCCGCCGATATCCATGCGGTCGTTGATGTTGTACCACCAATCGATGCTGAAGGAAAACTTGGTGCCGGGCCTCAATGGACGCGCCAGGTCGATGCGCATCATCGTCTTGTTGATGGTGTAGCTCAACGCATTGCCCGCCAAATCAGCCACCTTCTCAATGTTGAATCCCCCATCAAAGGTGGGCTCCAATTTGTCCAAGTCGCTGAAGTAGGTGCGGTCGTCGAGCGAGGACTCCCGAATCTTGTAGCTGTCACTGTCGAGCGCGCGGACGTTTTGGTCAAGCTGAAGCCAGACGTATTGAAGTGCATCAGGACTGTTGTTGGTGTACGTGATCGTTTCCGAACCATCGATGCGTTGGGTGGCATCGTCCAAGCGGATCTTCATGTTGTAGTCCGCCTTCTGCTGCCAGTAAGCATGTCCTGGTGCTCCGGATGCAGTGCGATACACATTGGGTGTGGGCAGTTCCTGCCCAAGCTGCCTGAAGGCATTGGTGTTGACGCGCTGCGGCGTCTCTTGTTGAGCCCAAACCCCGGCTCCGATCATGCAGCTCAACGCTGCGGCCATCCAAATTCTCATGTTGCTTTGTTGTGGAGACGAAAGTACGTCGGGCCTTGCAATCTGTGGGTGTTGTTCGACCTTAGTGACATGAAGTCTTCCACCGCTACGCAACGCCTCCAAAGGCCGTTTCAATCCCTTGTCATGCTCGCCGCCTTGTGCACCACGCTTGGCTTGAATGCATGCCTTAAAGACAACCCGCCTTCTGAACCCACCACAACCCTTGATGCGGAGGAGGCGGACTCACTGAACGAACAAAGCACCGAAATCAGATACTTGGCCTTGGGCGACAGCTACACCATTGGCGAAAGCGTGCCTGAGGACAAGCGGTGGCCCAACCAATTGGTGGACAGCCTGCGCATGCGAACCGAGGGAATCTCATGGAACGACGCTGAAATCGTGGCAACGACAGGCTGGACCACTGCCAACCTGTCCAACGGCATGAACGCAGCCCAAGTGGACACCACGACTTGGGACTTGGTGTCTCTCCTGATTGGGGTCAACAATCAATACCAAGGCCTCTCCATCGACGATTACGCCAACGAATTCGACGTGCTTTTGGATCGCGCAGTGTCCTTGACGGGCGGTCGAGCGGATCGGGTCTTTGTGGTGAGCATTCCCGATTACGGGTACACCCCGTTTGGGGCATCCAATCAAAGCAGCATCTCGGCCGCGCTGCAGACATTCAACGACACCTGCCTCGCCCGAACACAAGCTGCGGGCATCAACCATTTCGACATCACGCCCATTTCACAACAACATCCGGAAACGCCTGGGCTCGTGGCCTCTGACGGCCTGCACCCCAGCGGGTTCCAATACAGCTTGTGGGTGGAATCCTTTGTGACGGGGGTTGAAGCGCTCGTGGAATGAGTGACGCGTCGGTCAGGCCTTGAGTGCCTCTTTGGCGCGATCCCAATACACGTCCATCTCTTTCAGGGTCATGTCTGAGAAGTCTTTGCCGTCCTCGCGGACCGCAGTTTCGAGGTGCTGGAACCGAGCGATGAAGCGCCGATTGGTTCGCTCGAGCGCTTCGTCGGGATTGACGTCCACAAAGCGGGCGTAATTGATCAGCGCAAACATGACGTCCCCAAATTCATCGGAAACACGCTCGGCGTCGCGGGTGGATCCATCCAGTTCTGCCCGCAATTCCCCCAACTCTTCCTGCACCTTGTCCCAAACTTGTTGGGCATTGTCCCAATCGAATCCCACCCCTCGAACCTTGTCTTGCACCCGGTAGGCTTTGACCAAACTCGGAAGCGAACGAGGCACGCCTTCGAGCACGGACGTTTTGCCTTCTTTCAATTTGAGCTTTTCCCAATTGGCCTTGACAGTCTCTTCGTCGTTGGCCTCCACATCGCCATAGATGTGCGGGTGTCGCTCAACGAGTTTGTCGCAAATGCCATTCAAGGCATCGGCAATGTCGTATCCTCCCTCTTCTTTGGACAATTCAGAGCCAAGCTTTGCGTAAAACACCATGTGAAGGAGCAAGTCACCGGTTTCCTTTCGAATCTCATCGACGTTTTTGTCCAAAATGGCATCTGCGAGCTCATATGTTTCCTCAATGGTCAAATGCCGCAGCGATTCAAACGTCTGTTTTCGATCCCATGGACACTTTTCACGCAAGTCGTCCATGATGTCCAACAACCGTCCAAAGGCCTCCAAATGCTGCTCGCGCGTATTCATGCCGCAAAGGTAGCTCCATGTGGCCAGAACCTTCCATGACCACGGCCCTCTGAACCACATCATGACATGCTTGTTTCCCTCTTTGCATCCTTAATTTTGCATCATGCAATTGCCCGATCTGATTGACCAAATCAAGACCCAACCCCGCCTCTTCATTCGTTTCCATGCGTCATGGTGCGGCGTGTGCAAACTGTTGGCACCTCATGTCAACACCTTGAAGGAAGACGTAACGTTGAGCGACGTCACCTTCATCGATGTCGACGTGGAAGCTCACCTTGATGTGAAACAAGCTTTCAAAATCAACGACCTCCCCTATTTCGCAGGGTTCAAAGATGGCAAGCTGATTGAAGAGTTTGCCACGGCCAAAAAGGACAAGGTTACCGAACTCGCCAATGCCGTAGCCTCATGAATGCCGCTGAGATCCGAAAGCTCATCGCCGAACACGACATGTCAGCGCTGGACCGCTTGGAACAAGAAGTCTATGCCTCCATGGACGACGATGCCAACGACGTCGCCGAATTGGGTGACAGGTTGACCAACATTCTTGGTGCAAAGCGCGTGCTTGAAGAAGCGGAGAAACAAGGGGTCGAGCCGAAGGTCGCCCTCAGAACCTTCTTCAAAGACGTGCGCAACATCATCGGCTGAAGCACGACAACCTCCATCAACAACTCATTCACCATGGGCATGACAGAACTGTTCCTTGCGATTGGCTTGCTGGCCCTCGCCGTGGCAGGCATCGCCATCAAAATCCTCGTCAAGCCCAACGGTGAATTCAGCGGCACATGCGCAAGCAACAACCCCATGCTGAGGAATGAGGATGGGGGATGTTCTGTCTGTGGAGCTCGCCCGCAAGATGCGTGTCGAGCAGAGGAGCCTACCTGAACCCCTTGGGGTTAGCAATTCGACCCGTAGAACGTCAAGAAAGCCAACAAGTCCACGGAGCTCACAAGACCATCTCCTGTCAGGTCACCCGGACATGAGGAAGGGAATTCAAACGTGCATGACCCATCGTCGAGCACTGCATTTTCATCGTAGTTGGGAGCAATGGGATAGGTGCACCCAGCGCAAGACTCAACTTCACAAGACCCATCATCTTCGGTGGCTTCTTCGCTGTAATTGCATGCGAATCCATACGTGCATCCAGGAATCGTTTGAGGAGCTCCATACAGACCTTTGGTGGCAAGCAAACTCCAACCCAAAAACCATGGGTCTTCGCCAGGCTCAAATGCTCCGTGATAACTGACCAGATCGAGTCGGGAATCCACGTTTTGATAGAAGGCAGAAACCGTTTCGGACTGTACGGGCCTTGGATCCAGCCCTTCCTCCAAGGTGCCATTGTCCAACTCAAAGTCGCCGTCGGTCAGCAACGTTTGGAATGTGAAACCACTGTCAACGAGATATGGATTCAAGAGTTGTGTGATGGGGCTTTGGCTGAAGGTGCCGTAGACATTTCCAAATGTCAAGTCGTCCGTCGCCTCATCCATGCCTGAAACCATCCAGTTGCGCATGCGCAACACCGAAAATCCCCCACCCACATTGGCAGGCAAAATGGCGGCATACCCATCGCAATAGTAACTGTACCGCAATGAAAGTGCAGCTTCACTCACACCATGAATGATGCTGTTGACCCAATCACCTCCCGGCAAGCTCAAGCCCCGAACAGCCACGTCGTTGCCATTGGTCAACAACGTCAGGTTGCTCATCCATGGGGACGTGTATGGCTCGTAGTACAAATCCATGTTGAACTCTTCGAAGTCATCACCTTGCATCATCCATACCTGCGAAGTCATGGGCGGATTGCTGGGATGCGCCAATGCCGTGTCTTGGATGCCGAACAAAAACTGACCTGCACCCTGCCAACCTTGGTCACTTTCAAACGCATCCTCCGCGTGGAAGGCGCTGATCACATGTCGGACCTCTACGGTTCCGCCCAAAATGTGGAGCCCATCGTCCGCCGAACCCACCAATTCCACATGCTCGATTTCTGTCCCGGAACCACACGCCGCCAATTGCAACAAATCGGTCTCACTGCCATTGAGAAATTGATTCCACCCAAGGTTCGTGCTGCCGTGACGGATGGAGACATGACGCAACACGCCAGAGGAGCCATCTGGGTCGGTGTTGCCCCCATAGACGTGACGATCCTGACCAGAAATGTCCACAATGCCTTCTGCACGATCCTCGCCTGTACCCACACCGCCCGTTTGGGATGGGCTGTCTGTCCCTTCCAAATAAAAGGTGTTCAGCGCACCCGCTCCGCAAAGCACCACCCCACCCCATTGACCTTGCACGTTCAAACCCACGCTTCCATTCAGCGGGTCACCTAGGAAAGAAAATTGAATGGGACATGTCTCCTCTCCCTGAGCCATCAACATCCCACCCCTCGCGACAACAAGAGACCCAGGATATGTGCCGTACGTTACATATCGAACCATGCCAACCTCATTGTTGGCCGGCACTTCAATGACAGACCTGCCCTCTCCCTGCGTCCCTAGAATCGCAGTGCCGGGCTCAATGAACAACGTGTCTCCGGCATTGACAAACACCTGTTCTGTCAACACGTACACATGGTCGCAAGACCATGTTGTCGTCCCCACACCACCTCCATTGGCGTCGTTCACCCAAACAGTGTCGCGCAAGGGCACTTCAGGACAGCCACAGTCACTTCCTGCGTCCAAAATGCCCTGACCAGCCACAGTGACGGGCAGGAAACACATCCAGACCAAGAAGACGGTAAGGAGAACTTTGCAGGAGGGCAGGTTGTCAGTCATGTCCAAGAGTTGCATCATGTTTTTTTGTCGACAAATGACTTCATTTCATCGACATACCAAATAAGATACGACAAATTGGCTGTTAGGTTTCAGGACCTCGGTCACTCCACCACAAGAGGGTCGTATTTGTCCAATGGCGCCAACCATTCTAGTTGAGATTCCAAAACTGGGGTCGACCAATAGGCAAACTCTCCATTGTTGCCATCCATGATGAACAGGGCTTCCAAGGGCACACCCTCCTCGTTCATACGCGCAATCCAACGCCTTCCTTCCTCCGGGCCAAGCACCATGCAGACCGTTGCACACGCATCCGCGTAGGCAGCATCGGGCGCAACAACCGTTGCACTGAGCAAATTGTGAACAACAGGGAAGCCCGTTCGCGGATCGAGCGTGTGAGAAAATCGTTGACCGTTCACAACCCTGGTCTTCCTGTAATTGCCACTGGTGCAAATCGACATGTTGTTCATAGGCAAGATGGCCTGAAGGGTGCGTCCCTCCGCCTGCGGACGATCGATCGCGATGCGCCAAGGCAGCCCATGCACATTGCTCCCCAGACACTTGACTTCTCCGCCGAGTTCCACCATCATGTCCTTCACCCCTCGATCAAGCAGCACCTCTGCCATTGCATCTACGGTGTAACCCTGAGCAACCGCATTGAAATCGAGCTCAACGCGGGCGTCACCTTTCAGCAGTGCCGCTGTGCCTGCCAGTGTGTCACTTTGGCTCGCCTTCGGGACAAATTGAACCATGTCAAGCGCAAATCGTGCGAACGAACGAACGCTGTCCACCATGCTTGGTGTCACCTCATCGCGACGCTCCATCCGGAAACCCCAGAGCTTCATCAAAGGTCCCACTGTCACATCGAAGGCACCCCCAGACCAGTCATTCACCTCTGACGAAATGTGCCAAACATCTTGCCAGACACCAAACTCGTCGGCGAAACTGAATGCCTCATCCACAGATGAGTGCGCATTGAACCGAGACAACGTGGACGACGGACGCCACGCATTCATTTCAACATCCACCTTCTCCAGACAAGCGTCCAAGGCAGATTGAGGAACCGAATCGCCCGACACGTACTTCACGGTGTATGTTGTTCCTTGTGCCTCCCCTTGATGAACCCAAACACGTTCGGCACCAACAGACGGATTGGGATGTCCATCGCCACACCCTAAGGCCACAAAGGCCCCTGCAACCGCAAGAGCCTTTGTGATTCGGTCGAGACTTGGCCTAGCCACCGAAGTCATCAAACGCAACATTTTCAGGGGGAACGCCCCAGTCGTCACACATCTTCAGAACCGCTTGATTCATCATGGGCGGACCGCAGAAGTAGAATTCGATGTCTTCAGGTGCCTCGTGGTCCTTCAAGTGGTGGTCAATCACCGCGTTGTGCACAAAGCCAAGGAAGCCGTCACCTTCGTCGTGGATGTCCTTCTTCTCGTTCCAGTTGTCGCCTTCGGCAGGTTCTGACAACACGAGGTGGAATTTGAAGTTGGGGAACTCCTTCTCGATGGCGCGGAAGTCGTCCACGTAGAACAACTCACGCTTGGAACGTCCCCCGTAAAAGAACGTCACCTTGCGGCCTGTCTTCAACGTGTGGAAGAGGTGGAACAAATGCGAACGCATTGGTGCCATTCCGGCACCTCCGCCGATGTACACCATCTCCGCCTCCGTTTCCTTGATGAAGAATTCACCGTAGGGTCCCGAGATGGTGACCTTGTCGCCAGGCTTTTGGTCAAAGACAAACGAAGAACAAATGCCTGGGTTGACTTGCATCCAGCCGTTGCGGGCGCGGTCCCATGGCGGCGTCGCAATCCGAATGTTGAGCATGACAATGTTGCCCTCTGCTGGGTGGTTGGCCATGGAGTAAGCCCTGACAATCGGCTCATCGTTCACCATTTTGAGGTCCCACAGGCCAAACTTGTCCCACTCTGACTGGAACGTGTTGGGGTCAGGGTGGTGGTCAGGGTGGGCGGTGATGTCGATGTTTTTGTAATCCACGGTCGTCGTGGGGACGTCGACTTGGATGTAACCTCCTGCCTCGAAGTCGAGCGTCTCGCCCTCCGGCAAGCGCACCACAAACTCCTTGATGAAAGACGCGACGTTGTAGTTGGACACCACTTCGCACTCCCACTTCTTGATCCCAAACACCTCCTCGGGCACTTGGATGTCCATGTCCTCCTTCACCTTCACTTGGCAACCGAGGCGCCAGTTGTCAGCAATTTCCTTGCGGGAGAAGTGAGGCGTCTCTGTAGGGAGAATGGAGCCTCCGCCCGTGTTCACTTGGCACTTGCACTGCACGCAGGTGCCGCCGCCGCCGCAGGCGGATGGCAAGAACACCCCACTGTTGCCCAGCGTGGTCAGGAGCGTGGAACCTCCATCGACTTCGAGCGTCTGCTCGCCATTGATGGTGATTTTGAGTTTGCCCGCAGGCGAGAGTTTGGCCTTCACAAACAAGAGGAGGCTCACGAGCATCAAGATGACCGTGAGGAAGAAGGCGATGGTCAGAAACAGCGTGGTCGTCATGTCTGATCAGATTTCAATGCCCATGAAGCTCATGAACGCGATGCCCATGAGTCCAGTGATGATGAATGTGATGCCCAAACCACGGAGGGGCGCAGGCACGTGTGAGTAACGGATCTTTTCGCGGATGGCTGCGATGGCCACGATGGCGAGCCACCATCCCACTCCACTGCCCAATCCAAAGACCGTGGCCTCTCCAATGCTTGGGTACTGACGGTCCTGCATGAAGAGCGCGCCACCGAGGATGGAGCAGTTCACCGCGATGAGCGGCAAGAAGATGCCGAGGGCACCGTACAACGCAGGTGCGAACTTCTCGACGATCATTTCCACAAGTTGCACCATCGACGCGATGACCGCGATGAACATGATGAAGCTCAGAAAGCTCAAGTCCACGTTGACGTATTCAGGGTTGAGCCACGCCAGGGCCCCCTCTTTGAGCACGTAGTTCTCGAGGAGATAGTTGATCGGCACGGTGATGCCCAACACAAAGATGACCGCAAGACCAAGGCCGTTGGCCGTCTTGACGGTTTTGGACACCGCGAGGTACGAACACATGCCCAAGAAGTAGGCGAAAATCATGTTCTCGATGAAGATGCCCTTCACGAAGATGCTGAGGTATTCCATGTCTTAGTTTTCTTCGATGAGTGCCTGGTTGCGGCTGCGTTGAATCCAAATGATGATGCCCACC
>JAYZBB010000063.1:0-8896 GCA_036339415.1 Bacteroidota bacterium
GGGTTTGTGCGAGGAATGAGGACAAGCAACACATCCAGCGCATCTTGAATGGTTTTCTCAAAAAGGTGATGCTCGGTGACTTCATTGGCGCATGGATCGTCGACCCCGTGTTTGCAGAACCCCTGGCGTGGTCATCTGCTGAGATTTGGATTGCGTTGTACGGATACAGTCTCCAGGTGTACGCAGATTTCAGCGGGTACACCGACATGGCCAAAGGAATGGCCGGGTTGCTTGGCATCAAGCTTCCCGAAAATTTTCGGCTGCCCTACCGAGCGACATCGCCTGGTGATTTTTGGCGCCGATGGCACATCACACTTTCATCGTGGTGGAAAGACTACGTGTACATTCCAATGGGTGGAAACCGGCGTTTCAGTGGATTCAGCCTCGCGTGCGTGGTGCTGGCTTGGGCCGCTGTCATCTGGCAAGTTGACAACGTGGGAGTCTGTCTTGTCGTTTCAGGCGTGGGCTTGTTGATGGCGGCCACCCTGCTGCTGTATCCAGAAGCCAACCGCCGCGCTGCCAATGCCGTGAACGTCCTTCTGATCATGCTCATGGGAGGTTTGTGGCACGGTGCGCACATGAACTTCATCATTTGGGGCGGATTGAACGGACTTGTGCTGTCCACCTGGATTTTGCTCCCGTCGAACTCGACAACAAAACTCTGGTCGAAGGCACTTGGATGGTTCGTCACATTCCATTCTGTTGTCGCCATTCGGATTTGGTTCCGAGCAGGCTCTTTGGTTCACATGGGTGAACTCCCTTCAACTCCGCATCCTTCAGGCGCATGGAACAATGCATTGGCCTTGTGGCAAGCCCTGACTCAAAGCTCTGTTGAATTCACAACCTTGCACTGGCAACCAGAATATGGCATCGGCCTATCGTTGCTCGGGGTTGGCTATGGTTTGCACTTCATGCCTTCGTCACGACAGGGGCAAATGGAACGACTTGGGAACCGAATCCCCATGTGGGCCATTTGGGTTGCATGGTCCATGGCCGCAGCAGCGAGTGTGTGGTGCACCGAGGGGCAAACGAGGCCCTTCATTTACTGGCAATTCTGACTTGAAGTCAGAACCCGCCTCAATGGCTGACTTGGGACTGCGTCTGCAGACTTTGGTATGCGCTGCACGCTTCATGGCCCGCAGATGCGCAAGATGCAAAAGTTGCAGCAGCAATGGTTGCCACAAGAAACCACGCGAAAAAAGAAAGTCGCTTTGAGTTCATAACTCAAAAATGAGAGAAACAAGACCGACGACCATGTACTTTCGCTTCTTTTATGAACAACGAGAGGTGTACATTCGCGTCATGAGCCCCTCGCGTCTTCTCTCCGTCATCCTGGCGACGCTTTTGGCCTACAACGCCGCATTCTTTGGCTTGCATCTTTTTGGTGGTGCGAGGATTTGGAAAGACGCATTGGAAGACATTCAGGCCATCCTGAGCATCCTTGAACTCATGGCCGTGTCCGCGCTGTTCGTTGACTTGGTTGTGCGTTATGACGACATACCGCGTGCCTGGCAAACGCCTCGAACAATGGCCGTTGGCATTTGCATGGCAGGGCTTGTGTTCAAATGGTTCATTTTGTACCTCCATTTGAGCTACTTGGTAGACTGACCTTCACCTCCCCTCGGTGCTGCTTCAATCTTCGTCGAGGTGGTAATCCAACTCCTCTGCTGGCAGCTCACGAGGCAAAATGCGGAACACCTGGTAACGCTGCTTGACGTAAAGGATGAATTCGTATTGAGACCACTGCTTCAATGCTGTCTCTCCAGGATCACAGAACCGGGCAAATGCATCAAACTCCCATCCCTCAAGGTCCACAATGTCGTAATCCACATATTTCACAAACAGTTCCTGAAGGAGCGCGCGTCGACGATCTTCATTTTCAAGCCGAGCGACTTCTCTTCGACTTTGGGCTTCGCGCGCAAAGGCTTCATAAAGAAAGGTGATGGGGTGCTGAAAGGCATCAATTCCTGAGACTCTGAAATCTTCTTCTCGGTAGCCTAGAGCCTGAATGTCCCGGATTATTTCGTTCAACGTCCTGGGCGCAATCACTTCTGCCGTGCCCACCTCCACATTCAACACCCCCAACTGGATGATGAGCGGCTTTCCAGATCGCACGAGGTGCTCTTGGGTGTGGTATCCCACAGCGCCAAACACCAAGGTGTCCCCCAAACAGGCGCGAACAATGAATTCACCATCGCTCCCTACAAATTCTCCCGCATTTGTGCGACGATTGACCACCATGGAAGATGGAATCCAGCGCCTCCCCTCGTCGGTCACGATGCCGGCAATGACAACTGTGCTGTCACAGGATGGCTCATTCTTAAGGGCATTCTCATGAGCCCACGACTGCACGTGCACCATGAGCACGCTGAAACACACGCAAATGAATCGTGCACGCATGCCGACAAAGTAAGGTGAGATTCATTCAACTTCCGTGGGCCTTTAACGTACCTTCCCATCATGGCCTCCCCTGCTTCCCGCGACCACAAAGCAAAAGAACGCGCTCGTGCCACCGCCAAATCCTTGATCAAGGAAGGGAGTGGTTGGGATGCTGAACGGCTGGCGACAGCGGTCAAAGAAGGACAACGTGACGCCCTTGCACAAGCCATCACTTGGGTCGAAAGTTCTTTGCCTGAACATCAAGAACGCATTGAAGCACTTTTGAACAAAACCCCTGGCAACGCAGCAAGCATGCGCATCGGCTTCACAGGCATCCCAGGGGCTGGAAAAAGCACCCTCATTGAGCGATTTGGCTTGGAGGCTGTGAAGAGAGGGCACAAAGTGGCCGTGCTTGCCATTGACCCATCCTCACAGAGGACCAAAGGTGCACTCCTCGGTGACAAGACCCGCATGCTCGATTTGTCAAAGCATCCCAATGCTTTTGTCCGACCTTCCGCTGCATCTTCCACGTTGGGTGGCGTCGCGAGAGCAACTTCAGAAGCGATTCAGCTCTGTGAAGCCGCGGGATACGATTTGATCCTTGTCGAAACTGTCGGAGTTGGTCAAAGCGAAGTGGCCGTGAGGAGCATGGTTGACATCTTTGTGCTGATGCTGATTGGTGGCGCAGGTGACGACGTGCAAGGCATCAAACGAGGGGTCGTCGAAATGGCCGACCTTCTCGTCGTGCACAAAGCAGAAGCTGAACACCTCAAAGCGTGTCGATCTACAGCCAATGCGTATCGCCAGGCGTTGCATGTGCTTCCAACGCCACCGTCTGACGTGAATCCTGAAGTCTTGCTCATGTCAAGTTTGAGTGGGGAAGGTCACCCCGAACTTTGGGAACACATCCACAGATTGCGAACATCATGGACGGACTCAGGTTGGTGGGAGCGACAGCGTTCGTCACAACAAATTGAGGCCATGCATCGCCATGCCAAACAATTGTTGATCGAATCTCACATGCACCACAAATCTAACCTTTGGCAGCGGCTGGAATCACAAGTGCGCAAAGGTCAGGCAAGCCCATTCGCCAGTGCCAGGTCTTGGATCCAAGGTCCCGTTGACAAGCCATGACTGCGCTCGTGATTGGAGGGGCAGTCGCGAGCCTGGCAGTTGGGTGTTGGTGGGGATCCAAGTCCATCCCTACAAAGAGAAAGGGTCCCGATTTGCACATCTTGCAAGAGCGCATCATGCATGCGAAAAATGTCACCATGCGCATGGAAGAACTGCTCCACAAAGAGCAAAAACTCGCTGACGAACAGGAATCGTATTCAGCACTGGTGTCTTTGAAGGAAGAAACAGAATGGTTGCTCAGCCTCGTCGAAGCGCAGGTGTTGAAGGGCAATTCCTCAGACTTGGAAGACATCGAGTCTTTGTTGGATGCAACGGGCAAGACGTTGCGACTGGTCTTGGACATTGGGCAGCGTTCGACCCTCCGTTGGACAACGCTGATGCCAAGCCTTCATCACATCCACAAAACACTATGTCTCGTTTCCAAGACCCCAACTCCTCATAACCATATTTTAGACAGTAAAATCGTTGATTTTCATGTCAATGGAACCATGTTGGCTCAACTTTTAATTCATGAATATCGGATGGGCAACGTCGGCTCGTCATGGCCCTTTGCAACCAGGAATCAAACGCTCCATTTCATGCCGCTGAATGGACCCGCACGGCCCATCCTCAACTACCAGGGACGCTCTTTATCGTCTCCACCGCCTCTTTCAGGCTGACTGCATGTTGGGCACCATCTCGCATGTCTTTGAGCGTAAGCGTGCCGGCAGTCAGCTCTGCATCGCCCAAAATTACAATCCATCGCACACCCCGCTCATTCGCGTATTTGAATTGCTTTTTGAGTTTGGCGGCGTCAGGATACAATTCCGCTGACAAATTTTGGGCGCGCATCTCCTTCACAATGGAAAGCTCCTTGACCAGATTGCCCCCCTCCATTTGGACCACCATAACATCCAGCCCATCGAAGGCCAGTTCGGGCCAAGCCTCGAAATGATTGAGCACATCTTCGATGCGGTCTGCGCCAAAGCTCACACCCACGCCACTCATGCCAGACCAGCCAAAAATACCTGTCAGATCCGCGTAGCGTCCTCCTCCACAAATGCTTCCAACAGGGGCGTTGTCAACCACCACCTCAAAAATCGCTCCTGTGTAATAATCCAAGCCGCGGGCTAGGAGCGGATCAAATCGAAGGTGAGACGCCGGCACACCTGATTCCTTGGCCTGCTGCACCATCACTTTGAGCGACTCAAGAGCACCCAACCCCTCATGGCTGTCAACCATCAGCGATTCAACAGAAGCAAGACCAGACAGCACATCCACGTCCGACCGCACGGGCAGCAACGATTCCAACAATGCACCCGCCGAAGGCGAGATTCCGCGAATTTGGAATTCTCGCACGACACCTTCCATGCCGACTTTGTCCAACTTGTCAACGGCAGTGGTCCACTCTACGAACTGTGCCTCTTTCACACCGCTTGCACTTGCCAACGCTTTCAAAACACGACGGTCGTTGATCCTGATTTGAAACCCGGGGACCCCAAGACGACTCAGACCTTCGGAAAAGATTTGGACCAGTTCCAGCTCGCAAAGCATGCTCTCGGACCCAATGATGTCACAATCACATTGGGTGAATTCTTGGTATCGGCCTTTGCCTGGTCGGTCGCCGCGCCAAACGTTTTGGATTTGATAACGCTTGAAAGGAAACGTCAAGTCGTTCCGATTCATCACCACAAACCGAGCGAAAGGAACCGTCAAATCATAGCGCAGGGCTTTCTTGCTGATGCTCGCTGTCAATGCTCGGCTGTCCTTGTCGTCCAACGCTTGCGGGTCTGCCTTGGCGAGATAATCCCCGTTGTTGAGGATTTTGAAAATCAATTGATCTCCCTCCTCCCCGTACTTCCCGGTCAATGTAGACAGGTTTTCGAACGAAGGCGTTTGAATGGGGACAAATCCATGCGACTCGAAAACCCCTCTCAAGGTGTCGAACATCCATTGCCGACGGGCCATGGCCCTGGGACCAAAATCACGTGTTCCCTTGGGAATAGAAGGTTTGCTCATGGGTCACAAAAATAGACCCAAACGCTCAGCGCTTGAGGCGGCGACGGTACTGAATGAACAATGTCACGATGAGCCCTGCGGTCAAAATCCAAATCACTTGCATGACGCCAACTTACAAATGAATTCATTGGCGCCAAACGCTACTTTTGCGGCATGCTGCCAAGCGCTCCACATCTTGTCCTGCGTGGTCACCAAGGCGCGGTGTACGACTTGGCATGGAACAACGCCTCAAACTCTTGGATTTCTGCTGGAGGTGACGGCGTGCTGGCATCCTGGAAGCATGGTGAGGAAAACGGCACTGCCATCGCGCATCACACCACTCCATTTTACGCAACGGCCATTTGGGAGGAAGCTGTCGTAGGCGGAAATGCAACCGGTGAGTTGTTCATGCACACCCCAAAAGGCCATCGCATCCTCAGCAATCACGAGGCCCCGGTGTTTTCGTTGTTCGCGGACAAAGAGCGAGCGCTCTGGAGCGGCGATGGCGAGGGAAACATTTGCCGTTGGGAGATGGCGACGTCTGGTCCCGTCATGACCCATCAATGGGAAACTGCCTTGGGCAAGGTTCGGCACATTTCAGAGCATCCGTCGGGTTTGATTGCCGCGGGAGGCTCGGGTTCTTGGATGGTCATCCACCAAAACCTGAAACTTGACCCTCCCGTGCATGCCCATGAAAGGAGTTGCTATTGGGCGCATGCTTTGACTTCAAAACAGGCCGTACTCAGTGGTGGACAAGACGGACAATTGAAAGTTCATCAAGGCAACGAGGAACTTTTGACCATGGACATCCATCAAAGCGCCGTATACCGTTGCGCTTTGCGGGGCGAGGTGCTGTGGACATGCGGACGGGACAAGGACGTGAAGGCCTGGGACACGACGTCCTTGAATGCACTTGGCAAGCTTCCTCGTCCCCACGCACGCTCCGTGAATGCACTGCTGGTTGGCGGACCCAATGCCGCGTTTTTGGCTACCGCAGGAGACGACCGGACAATCAAGATTTGGGCACTGTGACCATCACCATCGAATCGGCACTTCTCCCCTAGACACAAGCGCCTCATTGGTGAGGCTGAACGGCTTGCTTCCCCAGAATCCTCGATGTGCGGACAACGGACTCGGGTGCGGAGATGCAATCAAGCAGTCGTGGGGTCTAGATTGACCGTGCCGCTTCACCAAATTGGCATGAAGAGTTTGGGCTGGACGCCCCCAGAGAATCCAAACGAGAGCCTCTCGCCTTTCCATGAGGTTCAACAACACCGTCTGAACCAACGTCTCCCACCCCAACTGCTGATGGGCACCTGCGACCCCGAGCTCCGTGGTGAGCGAAGCATTCAACATCAAGACTCCTTGCGCAGCCCAGTCCGACAAATCCATCGATCTGTTGGCAGCCAATCCCAAATCACTCGCGCGTTCCTTGAACATGTTTCGCAAGGAGGGCGGCATGGCTTGGGCAGGGGCAGCGACACTGAATGCCAATCCATGGGCTTGGCCGGCACCGTGATATGGGTCTTGTCCCACCACCACCACGCGAACACTCTCCGGACTTGTCAAGTCAAAAGCTCGCCAAACCTGAGACAATGGCGGACACAACGTCCCAGACATCTCAGCTTTGTTGACCACATCGAAAAGCTCCTTGGGAACGACGCCACCACCGTCAATCTTGGTCCACCGCGGCATCAAAGACTGCCATGCCGCGGGGGGGGAAGGCCAAAGAACATCTCTTGCGCTCATCGTGAATTTGCATGAATTGTGGAAAACCCAAACAGGGTTTCGGCGCCGTTCGCTTTTAAAGGGCCAATCTAGGGGGTATTTTTGCGCTTTCCCACTTGAATCCCAACCATGACCGAAGCCCTTCCCATCGACCCAGAAGTCGTCAAACGCCTGAACAACAAAAAGGGAAAGGACCTCTATGGCTATCAATCCGATGCCATCGAACAAATCATGGGGCGAATTCGGAAGTTTCCCTCCGGTTACAACTTGCTGTATCAGTTGCCAACCGGCGGTGGGAAAACGGTGATCTTCTCCGAGCTGGCCAAGCGTTACATCCTGGAAACGGGAAAGCGTGTGCTCATTTTGACACACCGAATCGAGCTCTTGGGACAGACATCTTCCATGCTGTCAGAAATCGGCGTTCCCAACAAAATCATCAACAGCAAGGTCAAGGAGCTTGAGGAAAGTGAGGACCATTGGTGTTACGTGGCCATGGTTGAGACCTTGAACAACCGCTTGAATGACGAACGCATAGGCTTTGAGGATTTGGGGTTGGTCGTGGTGGATGAGGCGCACTACAACAGCTTCAGAAAACTGTTCAAACACTTCGACAAGCAGGTGCTGTTGGGCGTGACCGCCACACCACTGTCAAGCAACATCAAGCTTCCTCTCCACGACAACTACATCGAATTGATTGTGGGAGAGAGCATCGGCAGTTTGGTCGAACAAGGGTTTCTCGCCAAAGCAAACACATACAGCTACGATGTGAATCTTCGGGCGCTGAAAGTCGGCATCAACGGCGATTACACCGTGAGTTCCTCTGAGCGGCTGTACGGCAACTTTCTGATGCAGGAAAAGCTGCTCTACGCGTATGAGGAAAAAGCCAAAGGCACAAAAACCCTCATCTTCAACAACGGCATCAACACCTCAAAGCAGGTCCAGGCCATGTTTGTGGAGGAGGGGTATCCATGCATGCACCTCGACAACACGCACAGTGAAAAAGAACGCGCCGACATTTTGGAATGGTTCCACACCACACCAGACGCCGTACTTTCCTCTGTGTCCATCTTGACCACTGGGTTTGACGAGCCCACTGTGGAAACCATCATCCTGAATCGCGCCACCAAATCGCTCACCTTGTACCACCAGATGATTGGCCGTGGTTCTCGGGTCTTGAAAAACAAAAAAGAGTTTGTGGTCATCGATTTGGGTAACAACGCACGGAGGTTTGGTCTGTGGGATGCGCATATCAATTGGCACGACATCTTCAAGTCTCCCCAATCATACATCGACGGCCTGTACACCGACGAGGAGATTGAAAACGAGTTTGTCTATGAGATGCCAGAAGAGCTGGCCCAGCGGTTTGCCGGAGGTCCCATCACGGAATTCGACATGGCGGAGGCGTATGTCGAAGTTACCCGAGAAGGACTTCGGCCCAAGGAAGCCATACGCAGAAGCATGGATCAACACGTGGCCATGATCAAACATGCGTCAGAAGACTATTGGGATGCTGCGGAACTTGTGGACTTGCTCAATGACGATGTGAAGTTTCGCGTGAAACAATATGCCAAATGCATCGCGAAGGCCACACCCAATTATCGCAGCTGGCTCGAAGACGAATACTGTCGAAACCTCAAAACAGCCTTGCGTCACGCATTCAATGATGAAGCGTGACCCT
>JAYZBB010000064.1:0-8870 GCA_036339415.1 Bacteroidota bacterium
GTTCGACCCGACTGCCGACAGCTTGCACATCGGCAACCTCGTCCCCATCATGCTGCTGGTGCACTGGCAACGTGCCGGACACACCCCCATTGCCCTGGTGGGCGGTGCCACCGGCATGGTGGGTGACCCCAGTGGCAAAACGGCAGAGCGACAATTCCTGGATGTGGAAGTGCTGGAACACAACCTCGCTTGTCAAAAAGCGCAGTTGATGAAGTTTTTGGACTTCGAAGGAGAAAATGCTGCGTCCGTGGTCAACAACCACGATTGGTTCAAAGACTTCACGTTTCTCGACTTCATCCGCGACGTGGGCAAGCACATCACCGTCAACTACATGATGTCCAAAGACAGCGTGAAGAATCGCCTCGAGAGTGGCATGAGCTTCACCGAGTTCACGTACCAACTGGTGCAAGGCTACGATTTTTACCACTTGTGGAAAGAGCATGGGGTGAAAGTCCAAATGGGCGGCAGCGACCAATGGGGCAACATCGTCACAGGCACAGAACTCATCCGTCGGAAAGGCAGCGGTCAGGCATTTGCTGTGACCGCGCCGTTGATCACCAAGGCAGACGGCTCAAAGTTTGGGAAGAGCGAAGGCGGCAACGTATGGCTTGACAAAAACCGCACCTCCGCGTACAAATTTTACCAGTACTGGATCAACGCCGCTGACGAAGATGCCGCGAGGTACCTGCGCATCTTCACCCTTCTCCGCCGCGACGAAATCGAAGGGATTGAAGCCCAACACGCTGAGAATCCGGGCGGACGTGCCATGCAAAAAGCCCTGGCCGAGGACGTCACGCGACGCATCCATGGCCAAGAAGACCTCGACACGGCGATTGCGGCAAGTGCGTTGTTGTTTGGCAAGAGTTCGGAGGACGATTTGCGCGCGTTGCCAGAGTCCGAACTCCTCAGCGTCTTCGAAGGTGTTCCACAACGAACGGTGAGTCGTTCCGATCTCGAGGCCGGCGTTGGCATCATCGACCTCCTAGCCGGTGGAGAAGATGCCTTTCTCTCGAGCAATGGAGAGGCGAGGCGCGCACTCAAAGAAGGCAGCGTCAGTGTGAACAAAGTCAAGGTCAGCGACAGCCGTGTGGTGTCCACCCAGGACATCATTGGCTCAGGGCTGATCCTGCTTCAGCGCGGCAAGAAAAACTACTTCTTGGTGAGGGTGCACGGTTGATGGGTTCTATCAACCAAAGAGCAAGGCCAAATCCCGGCCTTCCACCAGGTAGAGGAACACCACCAGCAGCACCGAAACGACCAATCCGATGGTCGCTTTGCCCAAGTCAGAGAACACCATTGGCCAGACCTTTCTGCCGTCCTCATTGGCTTCGTGAAGACGCAACCGAAGTGCCACTTCCCGTCCCGCGAGCATGCCCAAGAACACCCATGTGGTGCTCATGGGAATTTTGGCTCCGATGCCTAGCATGTCAAATTTGAACAGCAACAGCACAAGGCCGTAAAAGAGGTCAATGAACGTGGCTGATCGGATGTCTTGGGTGTTGGTCTTGACGCGGACGATTTCTTGGATTTTGCCTCCCCTTCGGTAGAAGATGTAGCCAAGCATGCCCAGGAGCACGGTCAGTGCGAACACGAAGGTGCCCACACCCACTTCCCGAGGATCGCCCAAGTACACCATGATGTTGACCAAATCCTGTGTCAGCCACTGGCTCCACAAAAAGCCTGTTGAGGCCCATTGAAGGGTGGTCCAAAACTTGCGGTTGGTCCACATCCCGTGGTCTTCACCTTCGAAGGGCCGTTGCATGAACAACCGTTCGGTGGCTTTGCTCAAAGCAATGAAGGCAAGGATGGCAAACGTGAAGGCAACACCATAACCTCCGAGACTCTTGACCAACATCTGCGGCAGCGCCTTGGGTGCGAAGAACGTCAGGACCAAGAACGTCGTGCTGACAGGAATGCCCAACCGCGTGATGAACAACAATGCCAAGGGCGGCAAGACGTACCACGCACTGATGGTCGGAAACACCGTGTCTCCCTTGAAAATGCCGTCGTACTTCCCAAACGTGAGGTCGTCTCCTTTGCCTCCGAGGTACTCCCCGTACCCCAAATACCCCAAAGTCACCACAATGGCCATGATGGAGCCTGCAAACAACCACAGCTGCCACCACTTCCGACGCTCGTTCGAAACCAGGAAGGTGCCCAAGGTTTGGATGCTGTCGTTGCCCACCACGGAGTAGGCGGCGAGCGAAAATCCGAGCAGGGCGAAGACAGATTCCACGAGCAGGTGTTTGCGGGCGCAAGATGCTTTGAGAAAATCAGTCTGGCAACCCTTTCATGTTATGAATTCACGGCGCTGCCAACAAGCTGCACCCTCTCACTTCTGCATCGTCCTGTCTCCCAAGCAAGACCAAACCCAGATCCGTCATTTTGGCCACGTCTCTCGTTGACAAAAAAGCGCAACTGTGCACGTTGGCCAAGTCGATGACATCCAAGCGTCCCACCTTGTCTTTTCGAGCCTCGGCACGGGGGTCTCGGGCTTCACGGACGATGGGTTTGACCCAAGCGGGGAACCTCTGGTGAATCCCATCCGGGGCGTACCCTTGCGACATCATTTCCGTCATCCCGTATTCAGAGGACAACTGGATTTGGGGCAAGACTTCACGGATCGAAGCGTGAACGTCGCTTCGGATGGGTTCGACCGCACGCCCTTTCATCCCCCCTGTGTCCATCAACGTAACCTCGCTCCAAGGAATGGTCTTGATCCATCCCGACTGAGCACGCAAGGCCTCCACCCAATCTAGGACAGCCCAAGTCACCCCAAACAGCACCAAGGGACGACGCCCCTCTTGTCCTGCCCATTTCGACAACGCCACCATCAATGCGTCGTGGTCGTGCATCAACATGCCTTGGTCACTTCCATCCGCCAGCGTCATGAAATCTGACACCATGTGCAACAGGGATGCGTCTTCCCTTCCGAGGTAACCCGGCAACAACCCCAGCCACGACCAAGCGTCCACGGGCCTTTGCCATTGCGATTCCCATCCCCAACGTGCGACGTCGGAATACCATGCCAAGCCCTGAGGATCAAGGAGGTGCTGAGATCGTTGGGGGGTCTGTGAAGTCCCTGAACTTCTGAACACATTTGCCGGCTCCCAATGGCCGCTCTTCACCATGTGGGTTTTAAAGAACTCCACGGGCATGCAAGGAATGTCCTCTACACAACGCACACCCTTGGGCTCCACGGAGAGCGCGTCCACAAACGCTTTGTAAACTTCATTTTGGGATGCTTGCCATCGGAACAGGGTCAAGGCGTGCTTTTCGAAATCGACAGCGCTCCCCGATTTCATCCAATCCCAGAGGCGCGAACGTGCTTCTGACAAGGATGCCGTTGGAGGCCAATCATGAAACGCCGAAGACATGCGTGCAAGTTCGGGACTCTTGGCGCAGCTTCCGTAACATTGTGTCATGTCACGTGGTCCTTGGAAATGCCTTGCGGTTGTCATCCTTTTGAGTAGCATTGGATGCCTGCCCAACCCTTCCTATCCGTTGGAGCCGACGTTGACGTTTCAATCCCTGGTGACCAAAGGCGACGGTTCGGCGACCCTCACCCTGGCCTTCACGGATGGCGATGGCAATGTGGGGCTGACTCAAGCTGACACGTTGCCTCCGTTTTGCCAAACATGCGACCACCACTACAATTTGGTGGCCCACTATGAAGAGTGGGTGGACAGCACGTGGCTGACTCCCATTCTCTTGGTTCCCTATGCCTACCGGGTGCCTGTGGCTGAACCCACGGGATCCAGCCCGGCCCTTGATGGAATCATTGAGCTCGAACTCACCTCGTGGTACCTGCCTGGCACGGGTGCCGATTCGGCACGGTTTGAATGGACCTTGTGGGATCGTGACTTGAATCCAAGCAACGTGGCGTCCACCGGAGCCATGGTCATTCCAAATTGATTCAGTTGCGCTCTTGCGCGCCCGAAAGCTCCGAACTGACGTGGGCTATGCGGTCCCCGCATTCCTCCAATGACGACAGCAAATCGCTGTACAAAATGCCGCTTTGTGCAGGGTATTTCCCTTTTTCGACGTCCTTGACGTGCTTTTCGCGCAGCTTGCTGCGCAACGAATTGATTTTGCCTTCCACCTCAGCCACTGCATCCAAATCCACCTCAGCAGACTTCAATTGCACATCCATCACCTTGATGGCTTCCCGCAGAAGCTCGAGCATCTGGAGAAGGTTCAGCCGCTGCTTGGGCATGAAATAAACCCCTTCTCTTGCCTTGGCATCCATCTGCCAAGCCATGCTCAACAATGCATCACCCACACGTTCAAAGTCGGGATTGATTGCCGACAACGCCGCCAATCTGCCGCTCAACTCTGGACTCAATTCTTGCTGCGCGATGCCTGAGAGCTTCATGCTGATGGCCAATTCGATTCGGTCTGTTCGCTCCTCCCATTTGACCAAATTGTTCAAGACATCCGCACGATCACCCGGTTCCAGCAACCCAAACAACTCCTCCATGCCCTGCGTCATGCGGCGGAGCAAGGAGGCACTGCGGCGGAAGTCGTTTTGCACCTCCTCAAGACTCAAGCGGGCATCGACAATCCGCCCTGGAATCGCATTCACCAAACCCGATTCTGACTCCACGTCCTCACTCCAAACCAGCTTCTTGGACATCTTGACCAAACTGTCGATGAACAACCCCATAAGCAGCCCATTCAACACGTTGAAGGTCGTGTGGAACATGGCCAAAACATAGCCGTTGCGCACTTCCACTGACTCGGCAGCGGCAAAGACTCCTGACAACACTTCAGCCATCACTGGGATGAGCCAAATCATCCACAGGGCTCCAAAAAGATTGATCAGAAAATGGATTCTCGCCACACGCTTTGCCGTGCGGTTTCCTACAACCGCCGCCAGATTGGCGGTCAACGTGGTCCCTATGTTCTCACCCAGCACCATCGCCAAGGCACTTTCAAGCCCAATCAACCCCGACACCATCGCGGCAAGCGTGAGTGCTGTCGCCGCCGATGACGATTGAATCAAAGCCGTCAGTGTGGCTCCTATGAGCATGAACAACACGTTGGCTCCAAGACCTCCACCTTCAGGAAAAATGGACGTGAACAGCTCCCTTGCACCGACGCTTTCCATTTGGCCTTTGAGCAAATTCAACCCGATGAAAAGCAGGGCGAAGCCAATCATCATGTTGGCCGCTTGTCTTGGCAGGCGGCGCTCCATCAATAGAAGTGGCACAGCGAGGCCTGCAATCGGCAATGCCAAATCGGACAACGAAAATCCTCCGAGCGACAACACAATCAACCACACGGTGATGGTTGTGCCAATGTTGGCACCGAACAACACGCCAACAGATTCACGAAGGGTCAACAGACCGGCATTCACAAGACTCACCAAGGTGACCGTCACCGCTGAACTCGATTGCAATAGACTTGTGACAAACACCCCTGTCATCGTGCCAACCCAAGTGCTCTGGGTGATGCTTGACAAGAATTCACGAAACGAAGTGGCCGACACGCGACGAATGGCATCGCTCAAGGTGCGCATCCCAAACAGGAACACCCCCAAGCCACCGAGCACACTCAACAACCACTTGATCCAAATCATCCGCGTTCAAGATAGAAGAAGGGCGCCACTTGGGCGCCCTTCGTTTCAAGTCATTTGTTCCCGCTCGTCAATCTTCACAAGAACCTCCGAAGTCCACGAGGAAAACCAAAAGGTCAGCCGTCGTGACGGCACCGTCCAGGTTCAAATCGGCGGGACAATCGTTCGCCACTGTGAACAGGCAAGAACCATCTTCTTGCGTCGCACCCGCTGTGAAGTTGTCTGCATTGGGATAGGTGCAACCGGCACAATCAAAAGTGCACTGGCTGTCATCACCCAAAATGGCGTTTGCGTTGAAGTTGCAAGCCATGGGGTCGTTGCATCCAAAAGCAGAGCTGTTGGGTGCACCAGGAGTTCCGTTGTCCACCCATGATGCTTGCCAGTTCCCAGGGTCATCGTTGCCGTTGCCAAGAGGCGTGGTCAATGACAATGCAAGAATTTCCGGGATGTACTCCAAGGTCGCACAACCACCGTCAGGGCTCTCAATGTAGTTGTTGCCAAGGATGCCCTGTGCAGAGCTTGGCCATGCACCAGCATCGTCATACGTCACAGCATTGATCGTGTTTCCAAACGCATCTCGGAGAGACAAGGCTTCGCCAGAATTGCTGAAGTTGCCCTGAGTCATTTGGAAAATTTGCGCTCCTGTCGACGCATAGTTCGAAGCTCCTGCTTCACCGACGACGATCAGCACAAACTCACCTGCTCCAATGGACGTTCCTTCAGAGAAGGTCAGGGCCAATTGGTCAAGTCCGCCTGCCGTGTTGTAGAACCCATACCCAGACATGTCTGCCGTCACATCACCTGTGTTCAAAAGCTCGACAAACTCATAATCAAAGTCGTCGCCTTGGCTGTTGCAAGGGTTGTAATGAATCTCATTGATGATGATGCTTGGAAGTGCGAAGTAGCACGTTGTGTTGTCTTCGAGTGTGGTGTTCTCGTTGAAGTTCAACGCCAGTGGGTTGGTGCAACCTGTGATGATACAAGAGTTGTCGTCGGACGTGGCGTCGGGGTTGTAGTTGTCCGCAGACTCGTCGGTGCAACCCGAGACGTCTGAACAAGAGCCGTCGTCCTCAGAAGCAAGCGGATCGTAGTTGGGGAACATCGCGTCGGTGCAACCAATGCGCACAACGTCAGCTGGGTCGCGAGGGCAAACCTTCCAGTTGCCGAAGCTGTAGAAGTTGGGGCCGGTCACGCGGTAATTCAATCCAACTTCCACCAAAGCCACATCCACGCCATCGACAAGAATGCTGTCGTTGACGGCGTTGTATCCCAACGAAGCCGCCATTCCCTGACCAACACTATCGCTCAAGTTCCATTCACCGAAGTTGGCGGTGATGCCTGAGACGGTCCCGTTCATCTGAACCAAGACACATTCCCACTGCTCATCGTTGATGGCGCTTGGATCGAGCATCTCAGCGGCTGGAAGCGCGTTGCCAGAAGACTGAACATTGGGTACCGCAGACTGAATCTGGCGCAAACCAAACACTTCGTTCACCGTGCCTGAAACTTCAACTTGATCACCTATGGCAACGCCTGAACCGATGACCCAAATGCCTGAATTGGCGCCGGTGCCATTTTGAATCACGTAAGACGGCTGACCAGCGAGCGCACCGTTGTTGCCGTAAACAGCCGTCACGATGCCAGAGGTGACTGCCGTGCCTGTGAAGCCATCAGTCTGGATGTCTTGAATGGACAAGTTGGGAATGAAGATGCACGAGCCGTCATCTTCTGTAGCCGTCTCGTCGTAGTTCACCGCACCTGGGTTTGTGCATCCACTGTTGTCCACAGCGCACGCACCATTGAAGGTATGAACCGCGATGTCCGTCCAATCGTTGGAAGGATTGATGAGCCATTCTGTGTCAAACTCGTTGGTTCCTGCGCTTGCCGCCCAGTCCCCACCATTGCCAGTAGAAATTTCAGGCTTGCGAACCAGGGTCCCATTCTGAGTGGCGTTCGACACACCACCAACAGCAAATCCGCTACCTGGGTCCGCACCAAAATCACCGATGGCATCGACGATTGTGGTGTCACCGCCAGCAATGTTTGCCAAGAAGTACGCATCATCCCCATTGCTCAAGTAGAGATAGGTCATGTCGGCCACGGCCAAAATGATGGAATCGGCAGTTGGGTGCGCGACGATGTACGTTCCTCCTGGGGCGACTTGATCCCCAGCAGGAAAGCTGAACTGCCAAAAGTCCACATTGTCTGTGATGGAGCTCGACGCTCCCAAATCGTCACATCCATTGCTGCAATTCCCAAAGGTGTACTCATCCAAGAAGATGGGAGAGCTGGTGGGGTTGTACAATTCGATGTATTTGTTGTTGAAACTTCCTTCCGCAACCTCAGAGACAAACAAAGTGCAATATCCTCCTTCAATGTCGCAGCTGCCGTTCTCAATGGTTGCCAGTGGATTGTAATTGAGGGCACCAGCGTTGGTGCAACCGTAGAGCAACACGTCTGCCACGTCGCGAGGCTGAACCTTGTAGTTGCCGAGTGAGAAGTCCAATGCGCCCGTTACTTCGAGTTGGTTGCCCGTGGCCACGAGGCCTGCTCCAATGGCGTCAAAACCAGCGTCGTCCACTCGGAGCTCAACACTGTCATCAGACAATGCCCACTCACCAAATCCTGCGTCAGCATTGGTCACGGCACCGGTGGCACGCACCAACACACCTTCCCACTGCTCGGCGTTGGCGTCGGCAGTCGAGAGCACCTCAGGTGCTGGCAATGCATTGCCTTGGCTCAAAATGACCGTCGCCACGGGGCCCATTTGTGTTTTGTCGAAGTATTCTGAAACTGCGCCCGTCACCTCGACTTCGTCCCCGAGTTGAACAGGGACATCAGGCGAAAACAGCCAAAGTCCGCTGTACGCACCTTGCCCGTCTTGAATGCTGACATTCGAACCGTAAACACCGGTCACAATGCCGCGAGTCACCACGACAGAGTCCGTGAACAGTCCGGACTCTTGGCCCTGCTGAATGTCTTGAATGGAAAAGTTGGGAGTGAAGATGCACGAGCCGTCATCGTGGTCGGCCGTATCGTCAAAGTTCACCGCAGAAGCGTCAGTGCATCCACCCGCACCGACAACGATGCTGGCAACCATTCCTAAAGCAGCGTGGGAACCAACGGAGCAATCGTAATTGTAGACACCTGGAACATTGAATGTGAATGAGCCAATGCAAACACCTTCCGCATTTCCTGATACAGGAGACAGGTAAAACGCCTCTGGGTTGCCAAATGACTCACCTGATTGAGAGTCAATGTCCCCATTGACATCATGCAGACCACCCAGGTT
>JAYZBB010000065.1:0-6810 GCA_036339415.1 Bacteroidota bacterium
TGACGAATTGAAGTTGAAAAAATGAATGATTGTTGCGGAGAGACAGGGATTCGAACCCTGGAGGGGTTGCCCCCAACACGCTTTCCAGGCGTGCGCCTTAAGCCGCTCGGCCACCTCTCCATTCCCCGTTGGGAATGAAGCCTCTCGTTTGCGAGGCGTCCAAATTGAAACAACGCACGCGAAGAGGCGCCGCAAATTACCCAAGAATCCACGACTCCCGCAAAAGAAATCAAGGTATGTCCCATTGAGGGGGCAAAAATCAGTCGAGGTCGAAGGCCTCGGACTCAAACGACCTCCAATCCTGCCGCACCTGCGGGACCATGGCCCTGAGCTTTTGACACTCGATTCGGGGTCAACTCACCGCGGAGATTGGACGTCATCAGCTCGCGGATGCGCGCAGGATCGTCGGTTTGGGCCAACACATGCATCAACTTGGTCAGCGCCGCCTCAGTGGTCATGTCTCTCCCCGGAATGACCCCACATCCCGCGAGCATGTGACCGGTGGCATAGAGTTCAGGGTGAACGCCTCCATGACCGCATTGAGTGACATTGATCATCGTCACCCCTCGCTCCCCGGCCTCCCTCAGGACATCGCGAAGCATCGATGACGTAGGAGCATTGCCACTGCCGTAGGTGGCAAGAATCACACCTCTGAGGTCCTCCCATTCCAAGGATTGTCTCAACCAATCCATGGACATGCCTGGAAACAAGGGAATCCAAGCGACTTCACTTCGCATTCCAAGGTTTGCGCGGCATGGCGCCCCCCCCGGGGGCATTCGCCTCAAGGCACTGTGATTCACCTGAAATTCAACCCCTGCCTCGACAAGGGCGGGACAATTGGGGCTGATCAACGCTTGAAGGCTTTGGGCGCTCTCTTTGTGCGTCCGGTTGCCTCGAAACAGGTGATTGCCAAAATACACCGCCACCTCCTGCACCGTCGGCGCCCCATCTGTGGTGTGCGCGGCGAGCATCAATGCGCTCAGCAAATTCTCTCGCCCATCCGTCCGGGGGATGCCAATGGGCAATTGAGATCCCGTGAAAATCACTGGCTTGCGCAGTCCTTCGAGCATGAAACTCAACGCCGAGGCGGAATACGCCATCGTGTCCGTCCCGTGAAGCACGACAAACCCGTCGTAGCGGTCCATGCATTTCACCACCGTCGAAGCCAAGGTTTTCCAATGACGCGGAGACACATCGCTGCTGTCGATTGGCGTGTCAAACGACACCGCCTCCACCTGGATGCCTGCGTGGTCCAGTTCGGGCACATGACGGGTCACTTCCCCAAAGTCGAGCGGGACCAATGCCCCGTTGGCCTTGTCTTGCACCATGCCTATGGTGCCGCCTGTGTAAATGACCAAAATGGATTTCATGGCAGGTGATTGGCTCATGTCGAGGGCTCCGTCAAATCCGAAAGCTGAAACAAAGACCGTGCATTGTCGGTGGTCACTTCTGCAACTTCTTCCATGCTGCGGCCCGTGAGTTCAGCCACCCGATCTGCCACCAAACGAACGTAGCTCGACTCGTTTCGTTTTCCCCGATGTGGCACCGGAGAGAGGTATGGGCTGTCCGTTTCCAAAATCAATCTTGACAAGGGCACGTGAGGAAGCACGGCGTCCAAGCCCCCGTTCTTGTAAGTGGCCACGCCACCGATGCCGAGCATCCAACCTGGGTATGTGAGGATGTGCTCAGCCTCAGCAAGCCCGCCTGTGAAGCAATGCACCACGCCTGTGAGGCGATCGTCCATCGCTGCATCAAGCACCTCGAACAGCTCTTTGAAGGCCTTGCGTACATGAATGACCACAGGGAGGTGGCGTCGTTTGGCCCAATCCAACTGCAACTGAAGGACTTCTTTTTGCATGTCCAAGGTGGACGTGTCCCAATGCAAATCGAGGCCGATTTCTCCGACCGCAACCCAGGGAGAACCAGCCATCGGAGCGTCCAGGGCTCGTTCAATTGCTGCGAGCTCGGCCTCCCACCCTTCTTGCACATGACACGGATGCAACCCCATCATGCCACGGCATTGGTCAGGCCAACGCATCAACATGTCTTTGACCCTCGGAATGCTTTCGACGTCGATGTTGGGAAGGAGCAACAAATCGACCCCTGCATCTTTGCAACGCACCATTGCCGCTTCACGATCCCCGTCGAAGGCGGGCTGGTACAAATGGGTGTGGGTGTCGACCAAGAACATGACGTTGCGAAGATAGGCGGAGGGCTACCTTTGGAACGTGGTATCCGAAGCCAATCCCCGTGCTCCCCGCATCCTCATTGCACGTTTCAGTGCACTCGGGGACATTGTCACGATGCAACCTTTGGTGACTGCGATGAGACGACATTTTGGCGAAGGTGCTGTGTTGGATTTGGTGTGTCTTTCGAGATGTGCAGAGGCGGCGGCGATCTTGAGTGGACTCGACACCGTGCACTTGGTGGAACGCGGCACGGGCGAGGTGCTGTCTCTCCTCCGCGAACGCGCATTCGACTACCTGCTGGACTTTCACGGCAACGTCCGCTCTCGGTCGCTTGCGAGAAACTTGGATGCCATGACTTTTTCCGTGGACAAACAAGCATGGAATCGGTGGCGCCTCATCATGGGACTACGCAACGAACCGGTGCCAGGATTCATCGAGCGATGCTTCCAAAGCCTCCATCCCTTTTCAGTGAAACCTCCTGAACAAACCGTGTGGGGCCCTGACGCTTGGGGGAAATTGACACTCCCAACCCACACCGATGTGGCGGAGCTCGCCCAAAACAACATCGTCATCAGCCTCGGATCTTCGCATCCAGGCAAACACCTGTCTGATGCAGCAATCGACGCTGCCATTCAAGCAGCCCAACAATCCAACCGAGGCGTCCTGTTGGTTGGCGGGAAGACGGAACAACCACGGGCCGATGTCCTCGCAGAACAACACACCAATGTGCATGCGCGGGCAGGGCAATGGTCACTGGGACAAAGTGCCCTGGCCATTGAACATGCCGACGCTGTGGTGAGCGGAGACACGGTCACCATGCACCTGGCGGCCGCACTGGGAACTCCCTTGGCCTCGGTTTGGGGATGCACGCGACCAAGTTTGGGACTCTCAGCATGGCGCCCCCACCCCCAAAGCATCGATCTCACACCTCCATCTGCGAGAGGCCGTCGACCTTGCTCCAAGCACGGAGCCACCTGTCGCCACACCCGATCCGCAGATCCTTTGCACCCTGACCGATGCGCTCAGCACATCTCACCCGAAGATGTGGCCACGTGGTTGCTCAGCGTGCTGACGTGAACACTTTTCAGCGTCGCCGTTGATTGCTTGTCAATCAAACAAAGCCTTGAGCTCCGTGGCATCCTCTGGCTTGAGTTTGCCCGCCAAAATCAATCGAAGTTGGCGCCTGCGCAACGCACCGTCAAATCTCATCTGTTCTGCCTCGGACTGTGGCTCGATGGCAGGCACGGCAATGGGGCCGCCCAATTGATCCACCGCCACGAAGGTGTAACAAGCCTCGTTGCAACGGCTGCGCTCCCCGGTGGTCGCATTTTCGACGAACACCTCCAAATAGACCTCCATGGATGAATGGAAGGCTCGGGTGACTTGCGACTCGATGATCACCACCTCTCCCAGCTTGATGGGGCGGTCAAACGACACGTTGTTCACCGCAGCCGTCACCACCACTCGACGGCAGTGTCTGTTGGCACTCACCGCAGCCGCGACGTCCATCCAGTGGAGCAAATTGCCACCCATCAAATTGCCTAGGGTGTTGGTGTCGTTGGGCAACACGATGCGCACGGTTGAGCTGAATGTGTCTTGGGGATGGCGAACTTGGGTCATGTGAGCGATGTTTGTCTTGCGGATGCACCTGCATCGAAACGCATTGCAAATGTCGTACACCCTCCTCAAGGCCTTGCACATCATTTTCGTCGTGACGTGGTTCGCGGGACTTTTCTACATGTTCCGGCTGTTTGTGTACCACCGCGAGGCACAAGACCAAACCGACCTCACCGTGCGCGATGCACTCATCGCCCAATTCCGAATCATGGAACGCAGGCTGTGGTTTGCCATCACTTGGCCGTCGTCCATTTTGGCCTTGACCTTTGGCATCGGCATGCTTTACCACATCCCAGGGTACCTCGCGCAACCATGGCTCCATGTGAAACTCGGATTCGTGGCCTTGCTCTTGGTGTATCAAGGGGTAGGTCACCGCATTTGGGCAACGCTAAGAACGCAAGACGCCCCTTGGAGTTCCACAACATACAGGTTGTTGAATGAAGTGCCCACGGTCATTCTGATCGCCGCTGTGTTCTTGGTGGTCTACAAAGACAGCGTGTCTTGGCTTGGTGGTGTGGCAGGAATCCTCGGCGTTGCCGTCGCCCTGACCCTTGCCGTTCGTTTGTACAAGAAGGTTCGCGAGCGCTGAGCGAAACACCTTGCCGTCGTTCACGCAGGAGGTGCCCAAAGCAACCTTGCTTCCTTCCTCGAGCCTCATCATGCCCCCCTGCATTCTGGATCTTACGCTTCGCTTCGCTCAAGACATCTCATCTGCCGGGACCACAAACTGGAAAAAAAGAAAGCCACCCGAAGGTGGCTTTCCGTGAATGTCCGTCGCGCAAGACCTTAGTGTGAGACCAAGAGTTTCTTCGTTTCAGAGAAATCCTTGCCCAAGGCCTTGACCTGGTACATGCCAGACTCCAATGAAGAGACTGGAATGTCGATGACGAAAGGCCATCCCTCCACCACTGGCATCGTTCCGAGATTCAACACCTCGGTACCAGCCATGGTCGTGACCATCAACTCAACCATGATTGTGCCATTGCTCGACTCCATCCTCAGCGTCGACATGTCTGATGTTGGGTTTGGTTGCAAACTGACAATCTTGACGTAGCCCTTCGCGGAAACTGGCTGTGCATCCCCAGGATTGCTGACAGTAAGTCCGTTTCCGGTGTCACAAGCTTCCCCTGTCAAGCGCACGATGTATCCGAAGTTGGTCGTGTTCCCTGCACAATCTGAGGCTTGGTACTCCCGCTCCAGATCGTACGCCAAACAGCAGTCAAGGTCACCAAAGATGTCTCCTGAACCATTGACAGCGACGCCGTCGAATGTTCCAGAGTAGTACATCCATTGGCTGAATCCGTAGTTGCCGTTCTTGTTGTTCGCGCCTTCACCAAGCTGGAATCCGAAGTACCCAGATGCAGGTTGGTGCGTGAAGTTCAAGGAGTCACCCATGTATGCGCCCCATCCTGTTGCGGTGCCCGACTCGAGCAAGGTGTACAACCACGTGGTTTCATCACCCAGGCCGCAATCGGATTTGTAGCTCTGAACCCCGGGAAGGTCAACCCACTCTTGCCAAGTGTAGAAGTCCCCGTAGTGCAACTCCAAGTCCCATCCTGCCCCCTCATCTTCTGTAGACACGACGGTCAAGTTGTACGTTGTGGTACCGTCCACATTGTTGGCCACTCTGCCTTGCACTGTGGTGTAGTATTCCGAACCAGCGAAGTTGAACAAGCGGAAGCTGTGAAGATCAAAATTGTCGCAGGTTTGGCCATCCGCCATCACCTCGGGGTTCAAAATGTCACACCAACTTTCGACAGTCTCGGTCGGACAGTTTCCACCAACGCAAGTCTCTTGATAGGAAACGGATGCATCCGGATCACATGTGTCAAAGATGCTCAAGGAGATGGCCTCAGGAATGGTCACCCCTCCTTCAATCGATTCACAACATACTTCCACAACCTCACCGTTGTTCAACCCACCCGCATTCGTGATCATTGGACCTGTTGTGTCCTCAACTGTGATGGTTTGAACGAGGCTGTCCGCGTTGTTGCACTCGTCCATCACGGCGAAGTAACGCTTGATGACCATGGTGTTGGGACAAGCATCCTCGGCCACAACCGTGTCAGTTTGGTAAGGTTCAATTTCCATGTCGAACACGGTGCAGTTGTCTGTCGCGGTTGCATTGTCGTAGACCAAATCCGCATCACACTCCGCGGTGTAATCCGCAGGTATCGTCAAGATTGGATCTGTGGTGTCTTGAATGTGAATGATTTGAATCGCTTCAGATTCATTCCCGCAATCGTCCGTTGCCGTGTACGTGCGTGTCACTTGATATGTGTTTGCACATTCTACTTCCATGGCATCGGTGTCAACCCAAGTCATGGAGACGTTGCCACAAATGTCTGCAGGCATGGTGATGTAGGAAGAATCAACAGAGTAAGAATCACAAGAAACGGTGTCAATGACAGTCGTGAATCCAAACACTGGCCCTGAGGTATCCTCAATTGTGAACGTGGCCGATGTCATGCTCTCATTCCCACAAGCGTCCGTGGCCGTGAACGTCACAAGGGCAGAACCCGTCGCGCCGCAATCGTCGCTCAAGGCGTCATAGTCGTGAGACCACGACACACCGCTGCAAGCGTCAGAGGCCGTCGCGCCACCGTGGCTCTCAAGCCATGCATTCAACGCATCCATGTTGCCCATGCCATCGCACTCAACAGTGGAGTCCGAAGCGAGAACCTCTATCGTCGGAGATGTCGTGTCTTCGATTGTGAACGTGGCCGATGTCATGCTCTCATTCCCACAAGAGTCCGTGGCTGTGAATGTCACAAGGGCAGAATAAGTCGCGCCGCAGTCGTCGCTCAAGGCGTCGTAGCTGTAAGACCACGACACACCACTGCAAGCATCAGAGGCCACCGCACCGCCGTTGCTCTCAAGCCACGCATTCAGCTCGTCCATGTTGCCCATGCCGTCGCACTCAAGAGTGGAGTCCGAAGCGGCAAGCTCAATCATAGGCGCTGTCGTGTCTTGGATTTTGAACGTGGCAGAAGTCACGCTCGCG
>JAYZBB010000066.1:0-6762 GCA_036339415.1 Bacteroidota bacterium
ATGCCATTGGTTTGGAAACCCCAGAACGTCGCGATGGGCAATCCAATGTCCGTGATGGCCACAAAGTCGCCAGAACCGAATACGTTGCCCGTGAAGATGGGCTGGTTCAAGCTGTCCACGGGAGCACCGAGGTCGGTGACCTCGTTCTTGTACATCGAAATGTTCCCGTTCAGGTTGTACGTGAAGTCCCCTTCACCCCCTTGGTATCCGATGGCCAATTCTGCACCCCGGTTGCGGGCCGACGCGACGTTGGTCGGACCCGGCTCCAATCCTGAGGTTCCAGGGTTGGGCACGTAGGCCAACATGTCAAGGGTGTTCTTCTCGTAGATGTCGAAGATGAAGTTCCAACGTCCATCCATGAAGTCGGCGTCCACACCAAAGTTGATTTGCTCGCCTGTCTCCCACTTCAAGTCGGGATTGGCGATGGCCACAGGTCCTGAACCAATGACGGGGGTTTGCTCGCTGCCAAAGGTGTAGTTCAGGCCGTTGACGATGACGGGATTGTAGGCGTAGTCGCCAATCTCCGCATTGCCGTTTCGACCCCAGCTTCCACGCACCTTGAAGAAATCAATCCAGTCCTTTTCGTCAAACCAAGGGCGCTCTGTCAAGTTCCAAGCCGCCGAGAACGACGGGAACATGCCAAAGCGGTTGTTCAAACCAAACCGCGATGAACCGTCGTAACGAAGGGTGCCCATCAGTGACCACTGGTTGCCGATGTCGTACATGGCGCGAACAAACTGACCGATCCATGCAGTTTCAGAGATGCCGTCGCTGGCCCGTGGAATTTGGGGCTCCACATTCAAGCTGTTGCTCAAGAACGCCAACTCTGGATTGTTCGTGGCCAAGCTGTCGCGTGACGCCGTGATGCTCGTGGCGCTTGACTCGAGGGCTGAATAACCAGCAATGACCTGGATTTTGTCCTCGTTCTCGAATTCATGCGAGTACGTCAACGTGTTCTCCCACTGCCAAGACGACCACTTGTTCTCCGCGCGGATCAACGAGTTGACGTCTCGCACTTCGGCCGCAGGTCGGTTGGGGTCTCCTGGGAACAAGGCCAAATCGTACGTGGGGTAGAAGATTTGCTGAGATCCCAGCGAAAGGTCCACGTTCACAGACGAACGGAACTTCAGCTCTGGGAACACATCCACCTCGCCAAAGACGTTCCCCACAAAACGGTTGGTGGTCCAATTGTCGTGGGTCTGGTCGATTTGGTTGATGGGATTGACAATGTCGCTGTCGATGTAGTTGGTGTACGCGTACGCGCCGTCCGGGCGGGTCACTGGCGTGGTTGGGTCCATGTTCAACGCCCGCACCACAGGCGTGGCAAATTCGTTGTTCACCGCGAGCGCGCTGCGCTTGATGTTGGTGAAGGTGACGTTCTGTCCCACTTTGAAGCGGTCGCCCGCCTGCTGCTCCGCATTGACGCGGAAGGTGGTGCGCTCGAAGCGTCCCTTGTCCCCGCCGATGATGCCGTCCTGAGAGAAGTGGCTCGCGCCCATCGCGATGCTTGACGTCTCAGTACCGTTGGTGTACAACACGCTGTGGTTGGACATTGGCGCACGTTGGAACATGGCGTCCTGCCAGTTGGTTCCCTGTCCGAGGGCACTTGGGTCTTCCAACCCTGGCAGCAAGGACATTCCGGCCGCAGCGCGGCTCTCGTTCATGAGTGTTGCGTATTCCTCTGCATTCAGCAGCGCCATGTGCTTCCACGGCTCCTGAATGCCAATGTAGCTGTCGTAGGTCAGCGTCGCCTTGCTGCCGCGCGAACCCTTCTTCGTGTTGATCAACACCACGCCATTGGCACCACGCGCGCCATAAATGGCGGTGGACGCAGCATCTTTCAAGATGCTGATGCTCTCGATGTCCGAGGGGTTCAAGTAGTCGATGCCTCCTGAGGGGATGCCGTCGACAATGAACAGCGGATCCGAGTTGTTGATAGAGCCCAAACCGCGAATCCGGATGGTCTGTGTCGAACCAGGCTGTCCTGAGTTTTGGGTCACCTGCACCCCAGCAGCACGCCCTTGCAAAGCCTGTTCCGTTCTCAAAACAGGGATGCTGGTGGCTTCCTTGATGTCCACGGTGGTCACCGCACCGGAGATTTTGCTTCGTTGCTGGTTTCCATAGCCGATGACGACAGCTTCTTCCAAGCCAGCCACGTCGGGCTTCAAGGTCACAGTCAAGTCCGAGAAGGTGTTCGTGACGGTCAACTCTTGACGGAGATAGCCGATGTACGAGAACACCAAGGTCGCTCCAGACTCTGCAGTCAAGACAAATTTTCCATCGAGGTCGGTGGCCGTGCCAGCGTAGGAGCCTTTGACGGTGACCGAAACCCCGGGCAGCGGCATGTCTCCGTCGACGACGGTTCCACCCACTGAGATTGTTTGAGACCACATCCCTGAATGCACTCCGAAGAGCAGAAACAGGGTTGCGATCAAGGCGTTGCGTAAGGTCATTTCACGAATTTCCAGGAAGCAATCGCTTCCTTGGTTGTCATTTGAAGGGTGTAGATGCCTGAGGTCCATGAAGTGGCATCCAACGTCAAGTTTTGGTCAAACTCGCGCATTTGTGTCTGCGCAACCATGCGACCTTGGGCGTCATGAACCTGGATTTGTGCAGTGCCATTCAAAGGCATGGCCAAACGAAGATTCAACTCGTCACCCACAGGCACCGGGAACAAAGCCCCTTCCAAATCAGCCATTTCAGCAATGCTGCTCGTCGTCAGGGTGAAGTTTTCAGAGACTGTGCAACCGTTGGCGTCTGTCACAACCAGCGTGTACACGCCACTCGAGAGCGAATCTGGATTGACCTCTGTGCCATTCATGCCCGTCCAAACCAGGACGTACTCAGGGGTGCCACCAGCCACAGTGGCATCGGCTTGTCCGTCGGACATGCCTGGCGATGCCGCAATCAATTCCAGTGAAATGGCCAGAGTATCTGGACCACCCACCGCGAACATTGAATCGACAACGCAACCAGCTAAGTCAACTGCGCTCAGCGTGTACGTGCCAGGTGCGAGAGTCAGTGTATCACCCGCAACTGGCAAGGTGTCAATGGAGAACACCACACCAGCAGAATCCCCAAAGAAAACCGTTGCAGAATCCAAAACAACATCCCCAGTGCCGTCATGACACAACGCGTCGGTCACATGGAATTCGAGTGGAATGGGATCTCCGTAAATGCAAGAACCGTCGTCTTCTGTTGCGTTGGGATCGTAGTTGCAAGCTGTTTCATCTGTGCATCCGTTCGCGGCACATGATGCACATGTGTTCCAGCAAACCACAGGCATGTCAATGGCATCCTCACCTCCCAGCACCACAATACGGTTCACGTAGCAACATCCATTGGGTGCACCTTCGTCATAAGTGGTTTTGACACAGTCTGACTCTGGTTCGAGATCTTCTTGATCCTCCCAATTCCCAATGGAAAACTTGTACTCAATGGTGTCCCCGGTCAATGGGACGGTCAGAGCATAAATTCCCTCTCCTTCGGCTTCCATGGGCGCACAGCCACCGCACCAGCCATTGGCTGCGCTGTTCCAAGTGACATTCGCAGGATTGAGAGACCCGTCGTATCCAGACATGTCAACCCGAAACGTGACTGCTGTGGGCTCTTCGTCATTGCAAGTTCCATCACATGTGCCATAGTAATCGTTCGCGATGCTTCCAGCGGGTGCTTGACGGTTTGCGTAGCCATTGAAATCCGTCACCGGAGCACAACTGGCGCCATCAACCATGTCGTTGACGAGGTTCTCTTGGTCGGAAAACCCATTGATGCCATACTTGTACTCCACGGTTTGACCCATCGCAAAACCTTCAATGTTCACAGCAACTGTATATATGCCATCCCCATCGGGATCGGTCATGGTATTGTAAGTATCATTGGCGCACCATCCGCACCAAGGTCCGGTGACGAACACATTTTCGACATTTTGTGGCGCACAAGTCATGTCGACGTTGAAGGTTGTCAAGAGTTCTTGAGCTTGGGTGCTCCAGGTGAGGAGAGCGACTGCCGCGAGAGAAAGCAGGTGTTTCATGAGATCTATTTGTTTGTTTTCAATTCAAATTCCGTGCGTTGGTCCTTCACCCGAAGGCCAAACATGCCAGGCTCCACGATGTACGCGTGGTCGAGGCCGATGAAACCCAAGTCCGAAGTAGGGACGCTGAGTTCCACCGTTATTGTTGCACCGGCGTCCACAAAAACCCGCTTGTAAGCTTTGAGCTTGTCCTCGCATGGTGTGATTGACGCAACGCGATCTTGTACAAAGAGCATGACCACCTCCGAGGACGTCCGATTCCCCTTGTTCTCTAAGGTGACTTCGACGCGTAAATCGTCCCCAATGACAACAGCTCCTTGGTTAAGAATGCGAATGCCTGTGGTTGCGACCTCGCTGTAGCTCAATCCGTGACCGAATGGATATTGCGGCTGGAATGCGTTCTTTTTGGGCTTGAAGTGCACATTTTCCGTTCCCTTCCGGTCATAAGTGACGTGGCAGGATGCGTCGCGTGGCCAAGTGAATGGCAAACGACCTGAGGGATTGAATGATCCGCTGAGAACTTGGGCAATGGCCTCCGCCCCAAAATCCCCAGGGAGATAAGCCATGACCACTGCATCCAATTCCCCTTCAACCTGAGAGAACGTTCGGGGCCTTCCTTCGACGAACACACCCACAATCTGGGTGCCGGTTTCAGCGACTGCACGAACAAGAGCGAGCTGGTTGTCCGGCAACCGAAGATCACCGATGTTGCCTGCCACTTCCGTGTAAGGCATCTCACCGAGGAAAAGGATGGCGACCTCAGGTTGACTCCGCTGAACAGATTTGACCACTCGACGAACGTCAGCATCGGTGAACTCCATGGAAGTAAGCTCTTCAAAAACAACTCGTTCAAGACCAAATTCCTCTCGCAAACCCTCTACCGCAGTGAGCCTTCCCGGATTGTTGTACAATGGATTTTTACCTTGCCAAGTCCCTGACCACCCCCCGTTGAGGGCGTTGAGCGAGTTCGCTGTCGGTCCAGAAACAAAAATGTTCCCCTTGCCGCCGATGGGAAGGACGGGCTGGTCAGGGTACACTACGTGGGTGCCCTCGTTTTTCAGCACCGTGATGCATTCCAAAGCGGCACGCGCAGCTGGTCCGGCAAGGCCTTCGCGCTCTGGAGCCGTCAACGAAGGGGCGAGTTCGGCGCCATCTTCTTCGAGAAGCCCGAGTTTTTCCTTCACAGACAGGATGCGACGGACGCTCAAGTCGATGCGACTTTCTGTGATTTGGCCTTCTTCCACCAACTCTTTCAACAACACCGGGAATTCCAAGTCTTGGGGCACCATGCTCATGTCGATGCCTGCCGCAATGGCCATTCGAATGGCTTCCTTGTACGTGGCCGCAACCCTGTGGCGCTTGACCAAATATTTGATGTCTTCCCAATCGGTCAAGACCAACCCCTCAAAACCCAACTCCCCTCTTAAAATGTCCGTCAATACAAACCGGTTGACGTGCGTGGGGATGCCGTTCATTTCGCCACTGTTGACCATCACGGTCATTGCTCCCGCTTCAATCGCCTGGGCAAAAGGCGGAAGAAAGATCTCACGGAGTTGACGCTCTGGAACGTAGGCAGGTGTTCTGTCTTTCCCGCTCCACGGCATGCTGTAACCCATGTAGTGCTTCAACGTCGACGCCACCGTGACTGGTCCCTCTTGAAAACCACGGACCATCGCTTCGCCCATGTCCCCCACCAATTTGACATCTTCGCCGAAGGTCTCCCAAAACCGCGGCCAGCGAGGGTCCCGCCCAACATCCAGAACCGGTGCGAAGTTCCATGGAATGCCACAAGCCATGATTTCACGGGCCGTGCCTTCCGCCATTTTTCGAACCAGCGACGTGTCCCACGTGGCAGCCAACGCGATTTGCTGCGGACCCAGCGCCGCACCAGAAGTGTAGGTGGCGCCGTGAATGGCGTCAATACCATACAACGTTGGAAAACCTTTGGCACTTATGCTTGATTCGTGAATTCCGGACACAAGCTGGCGCCATTGCTCCGCAGGGTAAGCGTGGCCTCCACAATTCAAGACACTGCCAATTCGACCGCCGTCAAATGCGGCATCCAATTTGTTCTCATCAAGTCGGTGAGGCTCATCGAGAACGACTTTATTTTTCCTGGTCTTGGATGAGTCCTCCACACAAAGCATGTCCAACGTCAGCTGGGTCATTTCGCCCACCTTGTCCTCAAGGGTCATGCTAGCCAAAAGCCGCTCGACGTCGGCCGACCCCCGGAACGTTTCCAAATCAGCGTCAAGGAGCGCTTGTGTCTTAGATGCCTCTTGGCAGGCAGACAAACCAACCGTCACGCCCACAATGGCAATCGCTCCCCAGCACAAGCCCAAATGGCCGCGACAAGTTGCTTGCAAGAAGGTCTGACGGAGACGCAAAACGGGTGAATCGACGAGAGGAAGGTGGTAAGGTGCGCGCTCAAGGAGGACATTGCTCTCGACATACAAATCGGAATTTGCAACGCGAGCACAATCTAATTCAACCTTTTGGATTAAAGGTCACGAACAGGGGTGAAATGGTGTCCTGTGGACATCGGGAGTCCAATCTCAATCAAGAGCGACTTTGTGCGCCCACCAATTCAGGGCCGTTTCGACGCCCAAGCGATAGTCGTCGCTAATGTCCTTGGACCCCACAGTCCATGAATCGGTCTTCAAAGGAAACGGGGGCGCAATCTCCTCCCAGATGCGGCCTTCATTGTCACCTCCTTTCAGCAGACGATC